>NZ_JAKRDR010000003.1:0-213310 GCF_022345765.1 Corynebacterium nasorum
CATGTCGCGTGGGTGCAAAATGAGCTCAACGAAACACCCCGACAAATCCTCGGCGGCGCAACCCCACGTGAAATACTTAACGAACTATTCAAGCGTGGCGCATCCACCGCTTGATTCCGCCCATCAGCACTGGAACCAGAACTGCGCTAACTATTGAAAAGAAAAAATAAACCGTAAGTAGCTCAAGGAATAGCACTCGGCGAATTCGTTTTAATGTTAACCCAAATAAACGAAGCGCCTCATAGTGGTGGCGCCTCCCCTCCACCACATGCCTAAAGCAGTATTTGAGCGCCAGAGCAAAGGGAATGATCGATATGAAAGCCGAATACATCAGCCCCATTGACATAGATTCGGCTACCTTGTCCGCCGCTACTGTGGAGACTAACAGACAGACAAAGAAGAAAAGCACAAACGAGGTAGCTAGTAACGGGATACTCTCCACAAAAGTGCTCTTACGGATCCTCGCTTCCACAGCGCGAAAATTCATTGGTTTACCCCGATTTCCAAAACCTGATCACAAAACTGCGCTAAACGATCATCGTGGGAAACTACCAAGGCGATTGCGTGGTTTCTTACTGTGTAATTATGCAGATATCGCAACACTGAATATGTGTTGTCCTCATCCAAGGCACTCGTCGGTTCGTCTGCGAAAACGAGTTGGGGCTTTTTGGACATTGCCGTTGCTATGGCCGCGCGTTGGCGTTGTCCCCCTGAAAGCTCGTGCGGTAGAGAGGCTCCGTATTCACTCATATTGAGTTGAGCTAGCAAAGAGCTATTAGCGTCCGAGTCCGCAGTGGCTCCGCTTAGCCCTTGTGCGAAGGAAAGGTTTTCGTCGATTGTCAAACAGGGCACTACGCCGGAATCTTGAAACACTATTCCCATCGATTTAGCTCGAAGCCTATCTCTATTTCGAGCAGAAGAGCTCCATAAATCATGTCCGAAAATACTGACGGTTCCTGATGTTGGCTTCTGGAGTCCAGAGATAACGCGAAGCAGCGTGGATTTGCCGGACCCAGAGGCGCCTCGAATCCAAGTGAGGGTACCTGGCTCATGCACAGAGTCGATAGAGAATAGCGGGCTACTTTTCCTGCTTAGCTTTACAGACAGGTTCTCCAGTTTTAACACGCTTTCCTCCTGAGGCTTCGTAGCATTTCAGCGCTGACCAACATGGCTCGGTGTTATTTCCTGATGTAGTGGAAAAGAAACCCTTCTCCCCTAGAAATGCATCGGCAGCTTAAAAAATATCATGCGATGCTTCTTATCGCCGGGGAAAAGAATCCCTATCTTCCTGCTCAATCGTTTGATGCCGCAGCTTTTGATTCGGGCGCAGGAGCTGCTCCACGCGGTAGAACCCATTGCGCAGTGCGGCGGCACCGCGCGGCGGCAGCACTCCGGCTACCAGCGCGTAGGCCACGCCACCGGTTTCGTGGGCAAGATAGCGCCACCAGGGTGTGGAAAAGCGTGCGGCAGGGTAATACGGCGTGCCGGATACGGTGGCTTTTAGTCCTTCCTGGCGGGCGATGAGTGCGGTGCGCAGGCGGTGGAGGGGATCGGTGATGATGGTGGCGTCGGAAAGCGCGAAGGCTTCCTTGGCCGCTTTCAGGGAGCTGCGGGTATCTAGCCCCTGCTCCACCGCGTGGACGGTCAGGTGCGGGAAGTGCTCGCGCAGAAAGGTGCGGCCGACGCCGGCCTCAGTAAACCTATCGCCGGGGAGCTTGCCACCCACGGTAATGACTTCCAACCCCTCGGCCGTGGCTAGCTCGCCGGCATGGCGCAGGCGTCCGGCAAGGATGCGGGAGGGCCGGCCGTCATATTGGGCAGTGCCTAAAACAATTACGTACTTCACTGCCCCATTACACTACCCGCCGAAGAGCTAAGTGGAGCCGGTAAAGTGGTGGGCATGAATTTGAGTGCACGTTTGGGCCGCGCGGCCATCGCCGCTTTCATCTTGGGCTGCACCTCCATCGGTGCGGGCTCTGCCTTTGCCGCTGAAACCACCACCGTGGCGCAGGGCACCGGTACGGCCACCCTCACGGAGAAGGTTACCGATGACGCGGGAGTTTTAAGCACCCAAGAAAAGGCCGAGCTGAGGGAAAAGATTGGCCAGCTGCAAAAGGACGAGCACCGGGTCCTCTTTGTCTACATCACCAATAAGCTAGATACGGATCCGGAAAGCTATGCCGCCCAAGTGGTCAAGGACAAGGGGGAAAACTCTGCGGTGTATGTCCTGTCCGTCGATGACCGCAAAATGGGAGTGCAGACCGGCAAGGATTGGCCCAAGGGCCGGCTCGACCAGATGTATGACGCCGCCTATGACAAGCTGACCAGCGATGAGTACGGTGCTTCCGCCCTCGCGCTTGCCGACGCCGCCCTGGGCAACACCAGCAGCTCCAACTCTTCCGATTCTTCCGGCCTAGCGTGGCTGGGCGGTGGCGCGGCCGCCATTGTCGCCGCCGGTGGCGGAATCATGTACTACTCCCGCCGCAATACTAAGAAGAATAAGGCGCAAACGCTCGAGTCGGCCCGCGAAATCGCCCCGGGCGATACCGATCAGCTCAACCGTTTGTCACTTGAGACCTTGGACCAGTTGGCGCAGGAAGAGTTGGTCTCGACCGATGAGTCCATCCGCCGCGGCAAGGAGGAGCTCAATATCGCACTTTCGGAGTTTGGTCCGGAGCGCGTGCGCCCGTTTACCAAGGCGATGAACCACTCTACTTCTACCCTGCAAAAGGCTTTCCACCTACGCCAGCGCCTAGATGATGCCGTTCCGGAGTCCCCGGCCGAACGCCGCCAGATGCTCGTGGAAATCATCTCCTCGTGCGGACAAGCTGATGATGCCTTAGACACGCAGGCCGCTGAATTTGCCCAGATGCGCGACCTACTTATCCACTCCGATGAGAAACTGGACGAGCTCACCCAGCGCACCGTGGGCCTGCGCGCCCGCCTGCCGGAGGCCGAATCCACGTTGGCTCGGTTGAAGGGCAACTATGACGAGCACGTTTTGTCCTCCATTGCCGATAACCCGGAGCTTGCCGCCGCTTCGCTTGATGAGGCAGAAAAGCTCCTAGAAAAGGCCCGGGGAATCCAGGCCCGGCCGGCCGGCCAGCAGGGCCCGCTGGTGGGGCTCATCCGCGATAGTGAGCATGCCTGCGCGATGACGGATCGCCTAATTTCCGGCGTGGAAAACGCGGAGGAGAATATCGCCACCGCCCGCGCTAACCTCGAGTCCCTCATTGCCGAAGTCGAAGGCGAAATCGACGAGGCCCGCGAGCTCGAACGCCAAGGCAAGGCGCAGGGAACCACGGCGGATTGGAACGCGCTCGAGGAACTGCTCGGCCGCGCTGGCACCGCAGTCACTGAGGCCAAAGCCCACGGCCAGCAGGATCCATTGGGCCAGCACACCGCGCTGACCTCTATCGATACTCAGTTGGATGAGGCGCTTGACCGCGTGCGGGAAAAGACCTCCACCCACGCGCGCCAACTGGATCTCTTCCGCCAGCAGATTTCCGTGGCGGAATCCAATATTCAGGCTGCGGAGGACCTCATTTCCTCCCGCGGGCGCATCATCGGCTCGGGCGCACGCACCGCGCTTGCCGACGCCAAACGTCTCCACGCCCAAGCCCTCCACACCGAGCGCAGCGATATCCGCGCCGCCCTGCAGTCTTCCCGCGAAGCGGTGGCCGCGGCCCAGGCGGCGCTGCAGCGCGCCAAGGATGACATTGACGAGCACCGTCGCCGCCAGCAGCGGCAGCAGATGGGCAACGCGGCCGGCAATATCGTCACCGGTATGGTCCTGGGCCAAATGCTCGGCGGCGGCCGCGGCTTTGGTGGCGGTTTCGGAGGCGGCGGCTTTGGTGGAGGCAGCTTTGGCGGCGGAGACCTCGGCGGCGGCGACGGAGGCGGCTTCCGCGGCGGCTCCTTCTAGCCGAGCAAAGGCCGCCCCGTCTCACTCTCCGTGGGCGGCGCCTTCGTTGATTGCGCCGGACTAGGTGCGCAGGGTGCGCGGGGTGGCGTCGAGAAGCGCACAGGCGTAGCTCAAGAATATGGCGTCGAGCTCCGGCAGCTCACCCACGCTCACCTGCAGTCCGTTTCCCGCCGGGGCGGTGCTGGCAACCTCGGCGCCCGAGCGGCGAGCTACGATGCGGCGCTCGCGGCGGAAAGGGTTGCGGCGTTCTAGCAGGTACTCGCGCTCCCCGCAGGCCGCACGCAGGCGGGTGATGGTAATCCCGGCCTGGGAGACCGAGAAATCCTCGCCCGCGCCCGCCGCGGTCTGCGCGCGCAAGAAGAAGCGCGGGGAGGAGTAATCCAGCGAAGATTCCAAGGTTAGGCGCTCGCCGGCCGCGGTGGCGAGCACACCGTCGCACACGGAAGCCAGTTGCTCCCCCGCGGCACTGCTGAGCGCACCCTCGCCCCAAGTCCACTGCACAGTCATTAGAAGATGAAAAGCGCGAGGATGGCAACGATGGAAGCGAGGACCAAGGTGATGATCCACGCCCAAGCCTTGCCTTGGGTATTGGCATCAAGGATGACGCGGGTAAACCAGCTCAAACCGGCAATTTCGGCGGTGGTGAGTCCTTCGGCTTCGTGCTCGAATTCGAGGATGGACTTGCGCACCCCAGAGTTGCGGGAGGAGAACTGGCCTACCTTGTCATCATCGACATCATCGATGATCCAGTCGCCGCTGTTTTCATTGATGAAGTGAAAAGTGCGGCCGTTGAGCGATGCCTCTAGGCGCTTATCGCGGCCGAGGCGGCCGGCGAGGCGGTAGATGGAGCCGTCGGCAAGCGTGGCAGAGGCGCCAAGGTCACTGACCTCGGTGCGCCAGAAGTGGCCGTCGACCTCCGCGGAATGCTCCGAGAATACGCCCAGCTGCTCCGGGCCGTCTTCGGCCAAGAGCACGGGTTTTGCGCGGTCAGAGCGATCCCAGCTGGTGTAATGCATCCCTAGCACCCAATCAGGCGGGAGGCGAGGTAAGCCTCGAGGTCATCGAGCTTCACGCGCTCCTGCTCCATGGTGTCGCGCTCGCGCACGGTCACGGCATCGTCTTCGAGGGTGTCGAAGTCGAAGGTGACGCAGAACGGGGTGCCAATCTCATCCTGGCGACGGTAGCGGCGGCCGATGGCACCGGAGACGTCAAAGTCCACGTTCCAATAAGCGCGCAGCTTATCGGCCAACTTGCGGGCAGGCTCAGAGAGCTCTTCCTTCTTGGAAAGCGGAAGCACGGCTACCTTGATGGGGGCCAGGCGGCGGTCCAGGCGCAGGACCACGCGCTTATCGGTACCACCCTTGGCGTTGGGAGCTTCTTCCTCGTCGTAGGCATCAACCAGGAAGGCCATCATGGAACGGCCCAATCCGGCGGCCGGCTCGATGACGTACGGGATCCAGCGCTCGTCATTGGCCTGGTCATAGTAGGACAGGTCCTCGCCCGAGCCCTTGGCGTGTACGGACAGGTCATAGTCGGTGCGGTTAGCCACGCCTTCCAGCTCGCCCCACTTGGAGCCCTTGAAGCCAAAGGCGTACTCCACGTCCACGGTGCGCTTGGAGTAGTGGGAGAGCTTTTCCTTCGGGTGCTCGTAAAGGCGCAGGTTTTCTTCCTTGATGCCCAGGTCCACGTACCAGTTATAGCGGTCATCGATCCAGTACTGGTGCCACTCTTCGTCCTCGCCTGGCTTAACGAAGAACTCCATCTCCATCTGCTCGAACTCGCGGGTGCGGAAGATGAAGTTACCTGGGGTAATTTCATTGCGGAAGGACTTGCCAATATTCGCAATGCCAAACGGCGGCTTCATGCGCGAGGAGGTCATCACGTTCTTGAAGTTAACGAAGATGCCCTGTGCGGTCTCCGGACGCAGGTAGTGCAGGCCCTGCTCATCATCGACTGGGCCAAGGAAGGTCTTGAGCAGGCCGGAGAAAGCCTTCGGTTCGGTCCAGTCACCCGGCTGGCCGGTTTCCGGGTCATTGATATCTGCCAGGCCGTTTTCTGGCTCGTGGCCGTGCTTTTCCTCGTAGGCCTCAATGAGGTGGTCGGCACGGTAGCGCTTACCGGTGTGGCGGGATTCCACCAGCGGGTCGGAGAATACTTCAACGTGACCGGAAGATACCCAGACCTGGCGTGGCTGGATGACGGAGGTATCGACACCCACGACGTCTGCGCGGGACTGGACCATGTGGCGCCACCACTGACGCTTGATGTTTTCCTTGAGCTCTACACCAAGAGGGCCGTAGTCCCACGCGGAGCGGGAACCGCCGTAAATTTCACCTGCCTGGTAGACCAAGCCGCGGCGCTTACACAGGTTTACAACGGTATCGATGACGGATGCCATAAGTTTTCGGACTCCTCTGGTAGGGGACAGTCTTGACAATCTCGTTCAGTCTAACCCTAAGCGCTTGCCGGCGGTGGATTAGGGCATGAATTTAATTTGAAATACATACGAGTTATTGAACACATCGGGTAATATAAGGGTGCCCGACAGGTAATAGGTATTTAATTGAAAGTGACATTCCCTATGACGACCACTGATACGGCGATTAATAGTTCTGCGGCCGCCGGCGTGATCGCTGCCCTCGATTCGCCCCTACGCATCGCCATCATCTCCCGCCTGGCCGAACGCGATCACTTTGTACACGAGATCGTCAAAGCCACCGGCAAGTCTCAGCCGCTCATTAGCCAGCACCTGCGCGTTCTCAAGCAAGCGGGCATTGTTGACTCCGAGCGCAGCGGGCGCGAGGTGACCTACTCACTCATTGCGCCGCAGGTATTGGACTTGCTTGCCGACGCCGCCAGGATCGCCTCCTAGCCCTCCCCTCCTTGCATATAAAGCCGCCTGACTATGCAGTTGTTGAAAAAGAATTGATAATATAAAGGTCATGGCTTTACACGACAGTATTCCCAAACTAGGAGCGCGCAATACCAAGCAGCGCACCGCAGTCGTCGAGGTGCTGCGGGATATGGAGAAATTCGCCTCCGCCAAGGAGATCTATCACGAACTTCAGGAGCGGGAGGAAAAGGTGGGTCTGACAACCGTGTACCGCACCCTGCAGTCCCTAACCGATATCGATGCAGTGGACGCGCTCCACATGCCCAATGGCGAAACCCTCTACCGCCATTGCGAGACCGACGCCCATCACCACCACTTGGTATGCACCAAGTGTGGCCGCACCGAGGAAATCGACGGCGGCCCCATTGAAAAGTGGGCGACCTCCGTGGCCAAGGAGTACGGCTTCGAGCTCACCGGCCACGATGCCGAGGTCTTTGGCATCTGCAGCAACTGCGCCGCTTCCGCCTAAGCATCCCCACTCCGCCTAGTGAAGCCGCTCCTCCCCTAGCCCCAGTCTCCACTCCGGAGCCTGGGGTTTTCTTGCGCGGCCCGACTGTGGCAGGGCCTTCCACGCCAAGACTATAGCGCCGAGACCGCAATCAACTGCACGACCACATTATTGACCAAGTGCACAATAAAGCCTGCGCGCAGCGAATTGTGGAAGCGGGTTACAAGCGCGCACCCCATTCCTAGAAACGTCGCATACACCATGACCGGCGGCGCAATATGGACGAGACCAAATAGCAAAGAGCTGAGGATCACGCTGGCAAACGCTGGGACGCTGCGATCTAGATACCCCATCAGCAGGCGGCGAAACACAATTTCTTCCACCAGCGGTGCCAGCAAAAGATAGGAGGCCAAAGAAACGACCACCATGACACCGCGTCCATCTGCTGCAGATGTACTTTCCGAGGGCGATAGCCCCAACAGCGGCCCCACAATCGCGGCAGCGACTCCCGCTACAAAAATGGCGAGAGGAACTTGCCACAATAAGTGCCAACCACGTCGACCTAAGGGAACAAAGCCGAGACTAATTCCCCGACGCTTGAGGTAATACACCAACGCAACAGTCGGCACTACCACTGAAATAACAAGTGCAGCAGGCAGAACTACACCGAGCCCACCCGTGGTCAAACCGGTCTTCAGCATGGCAAAAACTGTCACTACCAATAGGACATCCATTGAGATGATTGCCACTATTCCGATTAGTGCGTCTTTTAGCCTGATGTCGTCTTCTGCCATGCTTTTACCCTAAAAGGCCGTCAATCATCCTTAAGAATGAATTTACCCGGGACAGTAAAGCACCCTTTACAGTAAAGGATGCTTGACATATAGTGGGCGTCAAGCACGCTTTACAATCACTTGTTAGAAGAGGCTTCCTTGCAGACCACCCGCTTTGGCCGCCCCAAGTTTGGCGGCACCCAAACCAAGCTCATCACACTATCCGTTGCAGCAGGCGCGGGCCTTGCTGCAGCCGCCGGTGCCATCGTGGCCGCTTTCGTACACGATGATTCACCGCTACTAGCGTTTGCTGTGTACGCACTGTGCCTATTTCCTGTAGCTACGGCGGCTAGCTGGGGATTCATGGTGGATCGAGACACCATCCGTGGGGCAACACCCGATCCGGAAAATTCCATCGAATCCCATTGGTATTCGCAAGCCTCCGAAAACACCCTGCACGCCATGCTCTTTGGCATCGGCGGACTTGGCATCGCCTCCTCTTTTTGGGATTTCCACGTTTCGGGCACCCTGCTCACTATCATCTTGGGAGTCTTTGTGACCGGCACCTTTGGCATTAGCTACTTTGCCCACAAGCGGGCGGCAAGCTAAGCCATGGACAACCGGCTTAAAGAGATTCGCGAGAGCCAAGGTCTCTCCCAGCAGGGCTTAGCCACGGAGCTAGGCGTATCGCGCCAAACGGTCATCAGTATTGAAAAGGGGCGCTACGATCCTTCGCTCCCCCTCGCATTTCAGATCGCGCGCCACTTTTCCTGCCGAATCGAGGACATCTTTATCCCCGAGGTATAAAGCACACCACTTTGGTGCTGCGCGTTACTTCTTAACGCCACCGAAGCGGCGGTCGCGCCGCGCGTATTCCTCGATGGCGGCGAAGAGATCCTCCGGGGTGAAATCTGGGAAGAGCTTATCCTGGTAAATCATCTCCGCATAAGCCGACTGCCACAGTAGGAAGTTAGATGTGCGCTTCTCCCCGGACGGGCGCAGGAAGAGATCCACATCCGGCATGCCCGGATCATAGAGATGCTGCGCTATGGTTTCTTCCTTAATATCGCGCGGGTTGAGCTCGCCGGCTGCAACTTGCTTGGCGATGTCCCGGAAACCATCCACCAGCTCTGCCCTACCGCCGTAGTTCACGCACATGGCCAAGGTCATCTTGGTGTTATCCTTGGTCAGCTCCTGGGCAGCCTCGAGCTCCTTAATAACCGAGCGCCATAGGCGCGGGCGGCGCCCAGCCCACACCACGCGCACACCGCGCTCATTGAGCCACTCACGCTGGCGGCGCAGCACATCGCGGTTAAAGCCCATAAGGAAGCGGACCTCCTCGGGGCTGCGGCGCCAATTCTCCGTAGAGAAGGCATATGCCGAAAGATAAGGAACGCCGGCGGCCAGGCAGGCATCGACGACGTCAAGAAGCACGGCTTCGCCGCGCCTATGCCCCTCGGTGCGCTTCATGCCCTTCTCTTGGGCCCAGCGGCCATTGCCGTCCATAACCAGCGCAATATGGCGCGGCATGAACTCATCCGGGATATTCGGCGGGGTCAAAGTGCGGTTCGGGTCTGGCGTAATCACGGGCTATATTCTACTGCTCCATTACCTGCAATGCGGAAACATTGCGCTCCATGTGCCACTGCAGGTGCGCCCGCGCTAGGCGATGCCCCTCCTGCTTTTGCGCATTCGTGGGATTCGTCGGGTAGTTATGCGCTAAAAGCCACAGGTGATGCAGCGTTTCCGGATCCACCTCGGCTGCACCCGGCGGCCGGCATTCGTGGCACGCCGCCCCGCCGACTGCCGGGTGAAAGGCGTGGTGCGGGCCGGGCCGGTTGCACTGGGCACAGTTGAAAAGGCTCGGCGCCCAACCGGCATGCGCCATCGCCTGCAGCAAGAAGGCATCCAGAGTCATGGTTGGGTCCGCAGTTTGCAGCCGCTCCAAGGTCGCGGTGACGGATTCGTAGAGGTAGGGGTCATGGGCGGCGTCGGCAAAAGCCAGGCGCTCGGCTGACTCCAGCACCGCGCAGGCCGCCGTGTAACGCTCATAGTCCTCGATGAGGCGCGCGCCAAAGTAATCCACCGTATCCGCTTGGGAAATGGTGGCTAGGTTCTTGCCCACGTACAGCTGAACATCAAGGTTGACGAAGAGCTGCAGGCGCGAGCCAAAGCGCGACTTGGCACGGCGCACGCCCTTGGCCACCGCGCGCACGAGGCCGTGATCGCGGGTGAGTAGGACAATGACGCGATCGGCCTCACCAAAATCGTAGGTGCGGATGACCACTGCGCGGTCACGATAGTTCTCGCGCATAGTGATTTAAAACCCGAGCCTACCCAGCGACTTCGGGTCAGACTGCCAATTTTTCAGCACTTTAATGCGCAGGTCTAGGTATACGTTCTGGCCCAGCAGCTGAATAATTTCCTTGCGGGCGTTGCCCACAATGCGGCGGAAGCGCAGTCCATCCTTGCCTTCGATAATGCGCTTTTGGCCAGGCCGCTCCAAATACAAAATGGCGTGAATATCCAGCACGCCCTCACGGGTGCGCGATGGCAACATCTCATCCACCTGCACCGCCACCGAGTGCGGCAGCTCCGCCTTCAAGCCGGATAATGCAGCCTCACGAATGAGTTCCTCGATGCGCTTTTCCTGACCTTCATCAGTGATGTGATCATCCGGGTAGAATTTCGGGCCTTCTGGCAGGTGATCCACGATGACCTGCACGAGCTCATCAAGCTGTACACCTTCCTTGGAGGACACCGGGATGACTACCGCATTCGGGTCATCTTGGGAAAGTAGCTCGTGCAGGGCCAAAAGCTGTGCGCCTACCTGGTCTTTGCTGGCTTTATCCAGTTTGGTGACGATGCCGATGATCGGCGTCTTCGGCGCAATGGAGCGCACGTTGTCCAGGATCCAGCGGTCACCCGGGCCAATCTTCTCATCGGCCGGGATGGTCAGGCCAATGACATCCACATCGGCGTAGGTATCCTTGACTACCTCATTGAGGCGCTCACCCAACAGGGTGCGCGGGCGGTGTAGGCCCGGCGTATCCACGACGATTACTTGGGCATCTTCGCGGTGTACCAAGCCACGGATGGTGTGGCGGGTGGTCTCCGGCTGGTCAGCCGTAATCGCAATCTTCTGACCTACCAGGGCATTGGTCAGCGTCGATTTACCGGTATTCGGGCGGCCGACAAAGGACACGAAGCCGGAACGGAATCCTTCCGGGGTGTCGGTGTACTGCGAATAGTCAAGCGGGGCGGCCGCATTCTCGGCGCCTTCCGGCACGGCATCATCGGGGTCTTCTGGAAGACCCTCGAATGCCGCATCAAACTGTGCATCAAAATCAGAACTCATTACCCGCAATAATAGCCCACAGAGCCAAAATCTCCGATTAGTTCACGGCCAATTTCTACCAGCGGTACAGAATAGGGCTAATCTATGGAGAAACCTCTTCTCCCCAGCACAAACCGTGCTGCCTCCCCGGAAAGGCTCCTCCATGCCCCGCACCTCTCCTGCGCTCATTTTGAGCGCTGCTCTTACCCTCTTCCTCTCCGCCTGCTCCTCCCCGATTCCGAGCCATCAGCAGAGACGAGCACTACCTCTGCGACGACCTCTTCTTCGTCCGCCACCAGCTCTTCGAGTACGGCCTCTTCTGCTGCTACCAGCAGCGGCGAAGAGAGCATGCCTGAAGAACCTGCAAATAGCGTTGCTGCAGAGCCAGAGACCCAGGCCGAGGCTGCAGCTGCGGAGCCAGAGTTGCTGTATTGCGATGACGGGCTAGGCGCGTTTGGCCATTTTTCCGATGGCTCTTGGCACCCAACTGAGCTCTGCAACACTCCAGAGCTACAAAGAGCTGTTCGGGCTGAAGAAGTCTGCGGTGGTCCAGGCGGACAATATAAGTACCCCGAAGAATGGGCCGAGCTGTGCAATGGAGGCCTTCCGCCTTCAGATTCGCTTAATGACTATGGCGACGTAGATGCCGGATACACACCAGAGTCTGACGCAGTGTTAGATACGCCAACCGATGCCGATACAGGTGCGGTAGAAGGCGACGAGTATTAGCAGCAAAAAGACCGCACGCTGGACAACACCAAAGCCCTGCGCCCGTCGAAACGGGTGCAGGGCTTGCCGCTAAATTAGTGAAGCTTACTTAAACTCGTCCGGCAGCGGTCCAAGCTGCGGGCCGTCTGGGTAGTACTTCCAGCCGTCCTTGATGCGGACGTCATCGGCCCAAGGGAGCTTGTACTCGCCCTTGGCTAGGTCCTCGACCCAGGTGAGATAGTTTTCGGTCTTGCCGCCGGGGTAGCCAACGTAGCCGCGGTTACCCAGGTTGAAGATGTTGTTTTCAAGGCCCCAGTTGATGCGAGCCTTATCGGCCAATTCTGGGAAGATTTCGGCGGTGACGATTTCACCGGGGTTGCGGTGACCCTCAGAAATCATGTGGCCATCGTAGTTGCAGACGTTGCCCTCACCGAAGTAGTAGAAGGTGTTGTCATAGCCAGCCAGGTTCACCGAAGCAGTGAACATGAGGTTCTGGAAGGCATTGGTCTTATTGGTCATGATCCACTGATCCTGGGTCTGCGTGGAGTAGCCAGAAATGCGGATATAGACATTGGCGCCCTTATAAGCGGCCTCGCGTGCCAGCTCGGGGAACATGCCATCGTGGCAGATATTCACGGCGAGCTTGGAACCCTTGGGACCGTCACATACCGGCATACCCAAATCGCCTGGGTACCACGGTTCGATAGGAGTCCATGGCTGGAGCTTGCGGTAGTGCAGCGCAATTTCGCCATCGGAGTTGATGATGATGGCGGTATTAAATGGCGGCTTTCCTTCCTCATGGTTGGGCTCCATGATGGAGAAGACGCCCCAAACGTCATTTTCCTTACAAGCCTGCTTGAACTGATCTACCTTGGGATCATCGAGACCAATGAGGAATTCATCATAGGACCAAATCTTGGTGTTGAGACCGGAGGAAGAATATTCCGGGAAGACAATGAGATCGAGATCTGGGTAGCCCGCCTTGGTGGAGGCAACCATGCGGCAGATTTCATCCACGCTGGCTTGGACGTCCTCTGGGGTGTTAACCACGGGGACGGGGTACTGAATGAGTGCCATCAAAAGGCCGTCGGGAGAGGCGCTGATGCTTCCGGTACTAGACATGGTGAGCTCCTTCTACTTGATGAGAACGTGACTGCCGCCATATTAATAGGGCATGGTGCGCCATACCACTTTTAAGCAGGCGTGGGTGTCTCATATGAGAGACTCGGAAAGTAATACAAGGAGCAGATAAAGAAAGCCGAGCTGAGGCTGCATCCTCAGCTCGGCCAAATCAAGCTAGACCTAGCGTGGCATTACGCCGCAGTGCTGCGCTAGGCAACCTAACCTCTCACTGGATAGGGTCCGCAACAATGGGCTTTCCGTAGAGATTGCCCAGGCCTAAAGCTCCTCCGCGTGGAACTGCATGCGCGGGTGTGCGAATACATCCTGAGACTGGATGAGCTGAAGCTCAGCAGTCTCGGCCTCATAGGTGTTTTCCAGCAGGTCGTAGACAGAGGAGGCGGTGCGGCGCAAGGACTCCTTAACGTCGCTGGTCTCGGTGTAGTGGCCGGTAAACAAGGCGGCGGTGACATCGCCGGAGCCGTTACGCTTAAACGGCAATAGTGGCGTGGACACTAGGAAGGCGCGGTCGCCGTCAACGGCGAGCATCTCAATCTGGCCCTCTGGAGTTTCGGGACGCTTGACGGAGGTAACCAGAACGGTCTTTGGACCGATTTCCTGCGCCTTCTTCACCGCGGCGAGGGTCTGATCGAGGGTACCGACCTCGGAATCGGTGAGGTAGCCCAGCTCAAATTGGTTGGGGGTGATGATATCGGCAACGGGCACAACGCGGTCACGCAGCAGCGGCGGGATCTCATCGGAGACAAAGCAACCGGACTTAGCATTGCCCATTACAGGATCGCAGGCGTAAAGCGCCTTGGGGTTAGCGGCCTTAATGCGGCGGACGGTTTCCACGATGGCGTCGGCAATGTCGGCGCCGCCCTGGTAGCCAGACAGAATGGCGTCAATCTGTGGGAAGGCACCGCGCTTTTCAATGCCATCGATAATGGAGGTGACATCGCTGGCCGGAATCATCGGCCCGCCCCAGTCACCGTAGCCAGTGTGGTTGGAGAAATTCACCGTGTGGACCGGCCATACTTCATGGCCGGCGCGCTGCAGAGGAAAGACGGCCGCAGAGTTGCCAACGTGGCCGTAGGTGACGTGGGACTGGATGGAAAGGATAGTCATAGGTTTCCATTGTGCTATGCGGCGCACGCGCTCACAAAAGAAAGCGAAAAATTATTCTTCCGGGCGATCTTGTGGTTCTCCCACCGCAGGTATTCCCCCACCGGGAACCTGCTTGTCCAGGTTGGCGCGTTCGGCGGCATCGGGAAAAGCCTTCGGCCCGGAAGGCTTGGGCTGATAAGCCACGCCACGATCGGCCACATCGTCGTACCAATCCGCAAGCAGCTCGTTTTGGCGGCCGAACATTTCCTTTTCCTCGGCCGGAGTGGAGTGGTCATAGCCCAGCAGGTGCAGGCAGCCGTGGACCGTAAGCAGGGCAAGCTCGTGACCTAGGGAGTGCCCAGCGGCATCGGCCTGGCGCAATGCGAATTCGGGGCACAACACAATATCGCCCAACATGGCCGGGCCTGGATCGGCGGCATCCGGGCGGCCGCCACCAGCAATCGCACCGGGGGTGAGCTCATCCATGGGGAAGCTCATGACATCGGTAGGGCCTTCCAGGTCCATCCAGCGCACGTGGAGATCCTCGATGGTCTTCAAATCCACGCAGGTAATTGTGCACTCGGCATCGGGGTTGATGTCCATGGCGCCGAAGGCATAAGAGGCGACGTCAATCAGCATCTCCTCATTGACGCCTTCGAAGCCGGACTCATTGAGAAACTCGATACTCATTCCATTCCCTCGTATTCTGCGGCTTTCTTATTATCAAAGGTCTCATAGGCATTGACAATGCGCCCGACCAGCTGATGGCGCACCACGTCTTTCGCGCCTAGGTCCGCGAAGTGAATATCCTCCACGTTGCGCAGGATGCGGCGCACGATGCGCAGGCCGGAGACCTGGCCATGCGGGAGGTCTACCTGGGAGACGTCGCCGGTGACCACGATCTTGGAGCCAAAGCCCAGGCGGGTGAGGAACATCTTCATCTGCGCGGGCGTGGTGTTTTGGGCTTCGTCAAGGATGACAAACGCATCGTTCAATGTGCGGCCGCGCATATAAGCTAGCGGGGCGACCTCGATGATGCCGGCCTCCATGAGCTTAGGGATCATCTCTGGATCGAGCATGTCCCGCAGGGCGTCGTATAGCGGGCGCAGGTACGGATCAATCTTGTCATTGAGCGTGCCCGGCAAAAAGCCCAGCTTCTCCCCTGCCTCCACAGCCGGGCGGGTGAGAATAATGCGCGAGACCTGCTTGGTTTGCAGAGCCTGCACCGCCTTGGCTACCGCGAGGTAGGTCTTGCCGGAGCCGGCTGGTCCGATACCAAAGACCACCGTATTATCGTCGATGGCCTGCACGTATTCAGACTGGCCCACCGTCTTTGGGCGGACGGCCTTGCCACGGCGCTTGACGATGTCCGCCGCCAGCGCCGCCGAAACCGACTGCGGCGCCTCTACCGCCACCATGTCCATCGTGTGCTTGACCGTATCGGTGGATACGGCGTGGCCACGGCGGGCGATGGCTTCGAGCTCGTCGAGGATCTTCGCGGCGCGGGCCACCTCATAATCGGGACCGGTGATAGTAACGACATTGCCGCGGGCAAAAAGGTCCGCATCCAGGCGGTTATTGAGCACGCGCAAGTTATCGTCCGCGCTACCCAGCACGATGCTGACGTAGGCGGAATCTAGCTCACATTTCTTCGTGATGATAGGCACGTGCTTTAGGCTACCAGCGCCGGCTACCACCGCTGGGTGCGCATGCCGATTGCCGCCAGCGCCACCATTGCCGCGCTGGCTGTGCGCAGCACCTCCGGGCCGAGCTTGATAGGCGTGGCGCCGGCCTCCTTGAGGCGATCGAGCTCGGCGTCACCGATGCCGCCCTCGGGGCCGACGAGCAGAACGACATCGTCTGCGAGCGTGACATCCTTGATGGAGGCGGTGGCTTCTTCATGCAGGACAAGCACGGTGGGTGCAGCCGCCGCATCACCGGCGGCACGGTCGCGGCTGAGTTCTTGGACGAGCTGCGGGGTGGTCAGCGGGCCGCGCACCTGGGGGATGCGGGCGCGGCGGGATTGCTTGGCCGCAGAATCTGCGGCCGCCTGCCACTTGGCCACCGCTTTTGGTGCCTTCTTGCCGTCCCATTTGGCCACGCAGCGGTCTGCCTGCCAGGCGATAATCTCATCGGCGCCGGCTTGGGTGGCCAGATCCACGGCGAGCTCGGCACGCTCGGACTTCGGGATGGCCTGCACCACGGTCACCCGCGGGGTGGGCTCAGGCGTGGTGACGATGGACTCAACCATGCCCTCTAGGGAGTCCTTGCCCGTGGCGGCGGTGATGGTGAGGGTGAGGCGGATACCGGTGCCGTCGATAAGCTCGAGGCGCTCGCCCTCCCCCATGCGCTTGACCGTCACGGCGTGGCGGGCCTCCGGGCCAGAGAGGCTGAAGGCCTCGCCGGTGCGCGCGGCGGAAAGGTCCGGGTGGATGAAGACGGGGAGCGACATTAGCGGCGGAACTTATCGCGGATGCGGCTGAAGAAGGATTCCTCTTGACCGTCGCCGGTGGTGCGCACGCGCGCGCCCTCGTCGCGGGAGTTGCGAATCTTCTCCAGGGACTCGCGGGTCTTGCGGTCCAGGTCCTTTGGCACGACGACGTCCACGTGGGCAAAGAGGTTGCCAAAGCCATCGGTGCGCAGGCGCGGCATGCCGGCACCGTCGACCTTGATGGACTCACCCGGCTGGGTGCCCGGTTCGATATCGATCGTGAGCTCTTCGCCATTGAGCTGGTCGATGGTGAAGTTGGTGCCCAAGGCGGCGTCAATCATCGGCACGCGCACGGTGAGGTTCAAATCATCGGCGTTGCGCTGGAAGACGGGGTGCTCCTCCGTGTGGACCTCAACATAGAGGTCACCGGCTGGGCCGCCGCCGTGGCCGACCTCGCCCTGGGACGCCATGCGGATGCGCATGCCGTCGTTGATGCCGGCCGGGATATTAACGGTAATATCGCGACGCTTCTTCACGCGGCCGTCGCCGGCGCAGTGGTTGCATGGATCGGTGATGACCTCGCCAAAGCCCTGGCACTTCGGGCACGGGCGGGTGGTCATCACGTTGCCCAAGAAGCTGCGCTGCATCTCCTGGATTTCGCCCATGCCATTGCAATTATCGCAGGTAACCGGCTTGGACTTGGACTCAGAGCCGGTGCCGCCGCAGGTATCACACAGCACGGCGGTATCCACGGTGACCTTCTTCTTCAAGCCGGTATAGGCCTCTTCCAAGGTAATGCGAGTGCGCAGCAGGGCATCATTGCCCGGTTGGACGCGGGACTTCGGGCCGCGGGAGCCGCCAGCACCGCCGCCAAAGAACTCGGCGAAGATATCGCCCAGGCCGCCGCCACCGAAGCCGCCAAATCCACCCGCACCGGCGCCACCGCCGCCTTGTTCCATGGGGTCGCCGCCCATGTCCACGATCTGGCGCTTTTGCGGATCCAGTAGGACCTCCTGAGCCAGCGCGGCATCGCGGAACTTCTCAGCCGCGGTTTCATCATCCGGGTTTAGATCCGGGTGATACTTGCGGGCCATTTTGCGGTAGGCCTTCTTAATCTCCTGGTCAGTTGCGTTTTTATCAACACCGAGGATGCCGTAATAGTCACGAGCCACTGTAAGAGATATTCCTTCTAATTCGTCTTGTTGGGGTTAACTTGAAAAAATAATGCGCGGCCAGCTAGTTTACTCGCACTGCTCGCCGGCCAAAATTTCGCTCACATACCGTGCAACGGCAGAGACCTTAGAGATTGTTCCCGAGTAATCCATAAAGGTAGGCCCCACCACGCCAAGGCCGCCGAGCGTGGCCACCTCATCGCCGGTGCCGAGACCATAGCCCGTGGCCACAACGGAGGCTTGGCGCAACTGGTCTTCTTCGTTTTCCTCGCCGATGACCACGGAGACGTTGCCTAGATCCGGCACACGGGCAAGCAGCTTGAGGACGACGACCTGTTCTTCCAACGCCTCAATAATCTTGGGTAAACCTTCTGGGAACTCGCGGGCCACGCGCGTCAGGTTGGAGGCACCGGCCATAATCAGCCGGTCGGAGGGCTGCTCCACTAGGGTCTCGATGAGCGTGGTGGCCACCTTGAGCACATGGTGGCGGATATCCAAGGGAGCCTCGTCGACGAGGTGGGCAAGTTCCACGGAGGCGTCGCTAAGCGTCTTGCCTACCAGCGCACTATTGACGATGTCACGCAGGCGGAAGGTCTGATCCTGGTCAATGATTTCATCGAGCTCCACGTTGCGCTGGTCCACGCGGCCGTTATCGGTAATAAGCACCAGCAGCAGGCGCACTGGGGACAGCGCCACAACCTCGCAGTGCTTTACGCGCGAGACCTTAAGGTTGGGCAGCTGGACGACGGCCGCCTGCTTTGTCACCTGCGCCAATAGCTGCACCGAGCGACGCAGCACGTCTTCCAAGTCCACGCCGCCTTCCAAAAAACTGAGCATCGCGCGGCGCTCCGGGGTCGAAAGCGGCTTGACCTCATGGAGGGAGTCGACAAAATGGCGGTAGCCCTGCTGGGTGGGCACGCGGCCGGAGCTGGCGTGCTGTTGGGCGATAAGGCCCTGGGATTCCAGCACGGCCATATCATTGCGGATCGTGGCCGAAGAAACACCTAACTGGTAGCGCTCCAGCAGCGTTTTAGAACCGACCGGTTCTTGGGAGGCAATATAGTCCGCCACGATGGCGCGCAGGACTTCCTTGCGGCGGGCATCGGTTGAGGTAGACACTATGTCGCTCCTATTCGCTTGGCTCTTTCACGTGCTTTCGAGTGTAGACGGGACGAAGATTAGGTTTCTTCAGCGACGAGGAGATCGGTGATGATGCCATCGGCCAGCAAGCGGCCGGGCTTAGTGATGCGTACGCGTTCGCCGGCGCGCTCGAGCAGGCCGCGGCCTATGAAGCGCTCGAGGGCGGGAGTGGCATGGGTATCGATCCAAGCCTCCGGGATACCTTCGCGCAGGCGCAGGCCAAGCATAACCTTTTCCATGTGGCGGTCGGCCTCAGTGAGCGCTTCGGTTTCCTTAATGGGCAGCTCACCGCGGCCAAGGGCGTCGATATAGCGCGAGGGGTGCTTGACGTTAAAGAAACGCTCGTTGCCTAAGTGCGAGTGGGCGCCGGGGCCTGCGCCCCACCAATTGCCATCTACCCAGTAGATGCGGTTGTGCTCGCACTCGCCACCAGGCTTGGACCAATTGGAGACCTCGTACCACTCAAATCCTTCCGCTTCGAGGGTGGAAGAAATCATCTCGTAGCGCCGGGCCAGCACGTCCTCATCAGGGGCGGGCAAGATGCCTTTGTTGACCTTACGAGCCATGCGGGTGCCGTCTTCGACGATGAGCGAGTAAGCGCTGACGTGGTCCACGCCGGTCTCCAGCACGCGGTCTAGTGTTTCGCGCACATTGTCATCCGTTTCGGTGGGCGTGCCATAAATCATGTCCAGGTTGACGTGCTCGAAGCCGGCGGCGCGAGCCTCGCGAGCGGCGGCGAAGGCGCGTCCAGGGGTATGGGCGCGTTCTAGGACTTGGAGAACGCCGGGGGAAGCGGACTGCATGCCGAGGCTGATGCGGGTATAGCCGGCGTCGGCAAGCTGGGCGAAATACTCCGGTGAGGTGGACTCCGGGTTGGATTCGGTGGTGACCTCCGCTCCGGGCGCCAAGCCGAAGGTGGAGCGGACGGTGTTGAGGATCCGGGTCAGCCCCTGCCCGCCCAGCAAAGAAGGCGTGCCGCCGCCAATGAAGACGGTCTCGGCCGGGCGGCCTACGCGCGCGGCCGCCAACTCCAGCTCGCGGTCCAAGGCATCCAGATAAGGCCCGGTGAGATCGCGCGGGCTGCCGAGCTCTCCTGGGGTATAGGTGTTGAAATCGCAATACCCGCAACGAGTGGCACAGAAAGGAACGTGGATATACAGCCCGAAGGGTTCAGTCATGGATAAAACCCTAATAGGGCGGGAACAAAATGGCCGAAAGGGGGGTTAAGCATGTAGTATGTTTGCATCTTCCCAAGTAGAAAGGCACCCTCAGTGGAACCTCCCAGTCGATGTCCCTACCTCCTTCTAGGCGGTGGGGAGTAAATCATGTTATCGGCTATTTTGATGATCCTGGCCGGATTTGTAGTCATCGGCCTCATCATCGTCGCGAATGCATACTTCGTGGCCCAGGAATTTTCTTTTATGTCCGTGGACCGCACACAGCTGCGGTCCCAGGCTGCTGAGGGGGATAAGACGGCGCAGCGCGCGCTGGCTATTACCCAGCAGACCTCCTTCATGCTCTCCGGCGCGCAGCTCGGCATTACTATTACCGGCCTGCTCATCGGCTATGTGGCCGAGCCGCTCGTGGGCCAAGGACTGGGCGTCCTGCTCGGCGGCGTTGGTGTGCCGAGCGCAGTGTCTATTACCGTGGGCACCATCCTGGCGCTTTTCATCTCCACGATTGCAACCATGCTCTTCGCGGAGCTTTTCCCCAAGAACTACACCATCGCCGCCCCTATGAAGACGGCGCGCTGGCTGGCCTCCTCCACGCAGCTTTACCTGCGGCTATTCGGCTGGCTCATCCACTTCTTTGAGTACTCTTCCAATGCCATCCTCAAGGTTTTTGGCATTGAACCGGTAGAAGACGTGGACTCCTCCGCCACCGCCGATGACTTGGAATCCATCGTGGATTCCTCCCATGAGGCCGGCGATCTGGATGAGAATACTTATATGGTGCTCGACCGCCTGCTGGATTTCCCTGAGCACGACGTAGAGCATGCCATGATCCCGCGCTCCCGCGTGGACGTCATTGACCCGGACACCACCCTTGGTGAGGTTCGCGAGATGATGTCGTCCGATCACACCCGCTACCCCGTCATCGATGACGAACATAACCCGGTGGGCGTGGTGCATCTTATCGACGTCCTGGGAAGCGACCTTCCCGCCGCCACCAAGGCCACCAGCATCATGCAGGAACCCGTCGTGGTTCCTGAGCTGATGCCGCTGCCGGATGTGGTAGAGGAGCTGCGCGATAGCGACCAGAAGATGGCCTGTGTTATCGATGAATACGGTGGCTTTGTGGGCATCGTGACCATGGAGGACTTGGCCGAGGAAATCTTGGGTGATGTCACCGATGAGCACGATATCGAAGAAACCGAGGAAATCACGGAGCAGGACGATTCCCACTGGGTGGTAGATGGCGATACGCCCATTGATGAAATCGAGCGGGCCATCGGCCACGACCTGCCTGAGGGCGACTTCGAAACCGTCGCTGGCCTCGTCATCGCCCACTCCGGCGCGTTGCCAGAGGTCGGTGAGGAACACGCCATTCAGCTCGAGGCCGAGCCCGATGATTGGGTGGACCACGATGAGGCGCCCGTGCGCTCTATCCGCCTGCGCGTGCAAGAGGTGGACCGCCACGTGCCCTCCGTCCTTGCCATCGAGCTGGTGGAGGATTACCCCGACCAGTCCGATGATGACGACGAGAAGGAGGATGCATAATGACCGAATCTTGGTGGTTTAACCTCCTCGTTACCCTACTTATCATCGCCGCTTCCGGCTTCTTTGTGATTATCGAGTTCTCCTTGATGGGCGCTCGCCGTCACCGTTTGGAAGAGTATGCGGAAAATTCCCGTACTGCCCGGGCCGGCCTGCGCTCGCTCAATGAACTGACCATCATGCTTGCCGGCGCGCAGCTGGGCATTACCGCCGCTACCTTCGTGCTGGGTGCCGTGACCAAACCGTGGGTCCACCACCTGCTCATGGCCCCGCTCGAAGCTGCAGGCCTACCACTGGGCATTGCCGATGTCGCTAGCTTTATCCTCGCCCTCTTCATCGTCACCTTCCTTCACTTAGTGCTGGGTGAGATGGCGCCGAAATCTTGGGCGATCGCCCACCCAGAAACCGCACTGCAGGTCATCGCGGTACCCGCGCGCGGCTTCGTGTGGATCTTCCGCCCGCTGCTGAAATGGATCAATGTCATGGCCAATAAGCTCGTGGCCATAGCTGGCGAAGAGCCCGTCGATCGTGCCGGTGCAGCCGGCTACGACGCCGAGACCCTGCGTACCTTGGTCGAGCATTCCCGCGAAACCGGCGCATTGGATGATGACTCCGCCAACCAGATTTCCGATGTCATCGAGTTGGAAAACTCCACCGTTGGCGCCATGGCCCGCGCCCATGGCTCCGAGGTAGTGCCCCTGCCTTCCGACGCCACCGTGGACGATCTCCAGGACCTCGTCGTGCGCAAGAACATCATGCGCGTACTGGTCTTTCCTAAGGACTCCCGCGTTCCCCGCGTAGTCCACGTGCGCGATACCTTGCTGGCAGCTCCGGAGACCCCGGTCCTCGAGTTCTCCCGCCCTGCCCTGTCCGTGTCTTCTTCTACTACCGTGCAAAAGACCTTGGACCATATGCGGGCCCGCAACGAGCAGCTCGTCATGGTGGGTAAGGCCGATAAGGACAATGCCGTGTGGATCCTTACCTGGGATGACATCATGGGCCAGCTGTGGCCGCAGATTACCGAGCAGCTAGACAAGGTCACCCCTCCCCTGGCCGTCTAAGTCCCGCTCGTCCCCGCCCGCGCCCGCCCCTTTTTGCCGGCGCGGCCTTTCCTATTTCCCGCCCTCGCGCAAGTGCAGCCTCTCCACCTTGTGGACAAGTTCGCCCCTGCTTACCCCAGCAGCCACTTTGAGCACTTGACCATCTCAGCCTCCTCGTTATCCACAAGCCCGGCCGTTACTTCCTCGCGCCGGCCAGAAGCGTGTCCTTTGCTTAAAGGCATGACAACACCACTGACCAATATCGATTCCATCCGCGCTAACCACCCCACCTTTTGGACCGACCTGAAAAACGGCACCTACCTTAAGCTCGCACCGCGCATCGCTGTCCGGCGCGATCACTATCATTGCCTCGATTTCCCGTCCCAACTGCGCCTGCGCGCCATTGCCGCCGCTCGCAGTGCCTATACCGCAGTACTCATCTCCAAATCCGCCGCCCGAGTACATGGCCTGTGGGTCATCGCCACGGCCGAGGAACAGATTGAGATGGCACTTCCCACCAATACGCTCCCCCACAAAGACCGCCGCCACCCCGAGCGCATCTACCGCAAGGCTTCCCTGCCTGAACCTGTCCTCGTGGACGGCGCCCGCTGTGTTTCCAAAGCCCGCGCGGTTATCGATATCGCCCGCTACCACGGCTTTCGCGATGGCCTCATCGCCGCCGACTCGGCACTACGCGCCGGAGTAAGCCGGGAAGAACTCACTCAAGAATTCGCCCGCATGGGAAGAGTACGCAATAGCCGCATCGTCCGCGCTGTGATCCACCATGCCTCTGAGCTTTCCCGTTCTCCATATGAGTCCTTTGCCCGCGCCCTTATCATTGAGGCTGATTTCCCGTGGCCTATTTTCTTCAAAGCACAGTTCAAAGCTCTTCCCGACATCACGACCGCTCTGTGTATCAACAACGCCTATCTCGTTGACATCGTCTCTGCGAAGGCGCTGCCCCACCTACGCGAGCGTCACCAGCTCCTACGAAAGGCGGGATTCACCGTCCTTTGTTATTCCCCGAGACAGCTCGTCGACCACCCCGACCGTTTTCTGTCCGACCTTACCGCCACCGTCTCCGCTGGGCAGAAGGCCGCCCGTTCCGCTTAAGTCCGCGGTTTCTACCTGCCGCCACATCTGACTTCCTCTCCCCTATCTTTCCCTCCCCTGCCATTCGCGCTCACCGGCAGCACTTTCGCGACGAAATCTGCCGCGCCGGTGAGCGCGAAGGGAGGGTGTGAGAATATTTCTCGGGATGCGACGCAACAGTGACTACAAATCGAAAGAGCCTCCCCGAGAACATGCTCGTGGAGGCTTTACCGATTCCAGCTAAAGACCTAAGAGAATGGTCTTACTGGTTGATGCGCCATGGGACGCTGTTCTTCGGCAGCATGCCATGGGTGTAGAGGTAGTCAACGGCAGACAGAATGCCCAGTACCGTGCCGCCACCTACCAGGGCTGCAAGGAAGGAGAAGCCGGCCACGGAAGATAGGTCCGCGTCCTTGCCATCCTTGCCGTTGATACCGTCGCGACCATCGCGTCCGTCACGGCCGTCGCGACCGTCGCGGCCGTCCTTGCCGTCCTGGCCATCTTCACCGTCGCGGCCGTCCTTGCCATCGCGACCGTCGCGGCCGTTCTCGCCGTCCTTACCATCGCGACCGTCGCGACCGTCGCGGCCGTCGCGGCCGTCCTGGCCATCTACGCCATCCTGGCCATCCTTGCCGGGAACAACGACAGCCTCGCTGGTAGAAGGCTCGGTGGACTCCTCAGGAGTGGTTTCCTCGGAGGAAGGTTCCTCGGAAGGATCGACCTCAGCAGGCTGATCCTTGGTCTTCTTGCCGTTGAGCATATCGGAGCACAGCTGGCCGGCCGGAGCGTTGACGGCTGCCAGGTCGGAGGCCGCCGTAGAGATATTGTTCAGGGAGTCTTCGATGCTCTTCTGCTGATCCTTGCTCAGCTTCAGGTCGCCAGCGACGTTCGCACCTGGAACCAAGCCAGCGATGGTAACGGCTGCATTAAAGAGCTTCAAGATAACCTTGGTTCCCTTGCCAAAGGTACCGTCTGCGAACTTGAGCAGGCCGGATACGGTCTTCTTTGCGGCATCCGGGTTATTCATATCAACATCGGCATCGGCATTATCGATACGTCCGATGGCCATGCCCTGGGCACGGGAAAGGTCCCAGGTAACGGTCTTGTCCTTCTCGCCTTCCTTGACCAGCTTGGCAATGCCATCCCAGGTCTTACCGGAAATCTTATCGATGAAATCGGCCGGAACCAGGTCACCGACTACCGGAATGATTTCCCAGACGGTCTTGATAATCTTCTCGCCGCCATCGTAGAACGCCTTAGCTAGGGCAAGCTTGAGGTCGAGCAGGTTGCCTTCCTTTTCAGGGGCATCAGTCACCTCACAGACCAGCTGGTCCTTCTTTTCGTCTTTAACCACCTTGACGTTCACGTCGTCATTGGAGGCCTCGGTCTGTGCGAGCTCATCAAGAGAGGTCGGCTTTGCAGGCTTCTCGGGGGCCGGAGTCTCGGTGGCTTCCTCAGCACCATCTACAGCATATGGGGTGATGGAATCGGCGGCATCGTCTTCCGCGTCGAGTTCTTTCATCGCCTTATCACCGGCGTTGTTTTCCTCGAGCAGGTTGCCTTCTTCATCGAATTCGATGCCATTGAGGCTTACGGTATCGTCGGTGGTCTTTTCTTCGACGAAGGTAGTGTCCTCGGCAGCGACGGCGGTAGGAACAACGGTAATGGAAGAGAAGGTGGCTACGGCCACTGCGCTGGCAATGAGGCGAGAAGTTCGGCGTGCGCCCATGGTTTGACTCCCTGTAGATATGGTTGAAGAATTTAATTGCGCGCGCCGCGTGTAGATGATGCTAGGGCACGGCGTTCGCGTGGACGGAAAATACCCTACAGCGCTCTAAGAGTATTTTCTACTTAAATTTTAAGGGTGACCTGGCAACAACATCGCTGGCTACAGGATCTAATCAGCTGAACAGGCATAACGTGGACCATCTGAAACGGCTGTTAACCTAAAATTCTCCTAAATTTCTACCCGAATTGGGGCAGATCCCTCCGGAAATCCACGCATAAATCCACTGGAAACTTCAACGGCCACCGAGAGAGGGAATCTCGGTGGCCGTGAACATCCCCTTGTCTAAAACAAGGAAGCCTCAATAATTTATGCAGTAGTAGCCCGGCGAGCCGCTTCACGCTTAGCGCGAACCTTTTCCACCACCGCCGCTACGCGGGCACGCTCCTCCAAGAACTGCGGCGGGTTATGCCCTCGCATCGTGCGCACATAGGCGGGGTGGGTATCAAGCACCGTGTGCTTCCACGCTTGGACTGCAATGAGAGCAGACTCGCCGGTGCGCTTGTACAGGTGCGGCAGGGAGACCATGTCGAGGTTGCGGGCCACGGCGTCGGTTTGCGCAAGCACGTACTCGACTACCTCGCGCAGGTAATCCGCCACGGCCTGGGTACGGTAACGCAGGGACTGGGCCAGCTCGTGCACCACGATGGGCTTGGAGATGGGGAATCGTTCATCCAGCAGGCGCGGGGTGAGTTGTTCCGGCTCTTCCACGTCGTTCACACCGGAAGAAGCGGCGGAAATCGTGCCGGAGCGCACGCCGGAAACCAAAGCTTGGCGCAGGCCCATCAGCTCGCCCACGCAGCGGCCGGAGTCAACGCGAGCATCTTCGACGATATCGCCTAGCTCGGCCAGGCAATCCATGCACAGCTCTTCGTCCCAATCCTCGATGGCTTCAATGAGGTGCTCGAGATATTCTGCGACTTCGTCGCCGATATTATAAATCTCTTGCGTAAGCTCGCGGTGGCGCAGCTCGGCGGCGATTTTGTGCATTGGCTTCGAGCCACTCCTTCCACGGTCCCATTTCTAACCTCTAGTAGAGGTTGAGGTTTGCTGTAACGCTTCACGACTCTATGCGAGATCCGCCGCCACGGGCGCGCGACACTCCGAAGCCATTCACAGGTTTATGGCAGGTTCGACCGCCCAGAGCAGAGGGCGGCGGGTTGAGCTGCACAAGGGGCGTCGCCAAGCAGGGCAAAAAGAAACACCCGAGGACATGTCCTCGGGTGTACCCATCGCGCAGACTAGCGCTTGTACAAATGCTCAATGGCCGCAGCATAACGCTGCGCTACCACGTTGCGCTTGACCTTCATGGTGGGGGTCAGCTCATTTTCTTCCTCAGTAAGGTCAGACTCAAGGATGTAGAACTTCTTGATGCCCTCCGCGTGGGAGACGGTGGCATTGACCTGGTTGATGGCATCCTGCAGCTCCGCGCGCAGGGTGGGATCGGTGGCCAGCTCTCGCATAGAGCGATTTTCCGGAATATTGTGGTCCAGCTTCCAACGCTTCAAAATATCCGGATCCAGCGTCAGCAGCACTCCCACGAAGGGCTTACCATCGCCTACCACCATGGCCTGGGAGATAAGCGGGTGGCCGCGCAGGATATCCTCCATCGGGCCGGGCGAAACATTCTTGCCGCCGGCCGTAACAATCAGATCCTTCTTGCGGCCGGTGATAACGAGCTTGCCGTCCTCATCAATCTCACCCAAGTCACCGGTGTTGTACCAACCATCCTCGAGGGCTTCGGCCGTTGCCTCCGGGTTATTCCAGTAACCGTGGAAGACGATATCGCCCTTGATGCAGATTTCGCCTTCATCGTTAATGCGGAAGGTTACGCCGCCCATGGGCGGGCCGACGGTGCCGATGGACTGGTCCACAAAGTCCACCGCGGCCGCGGCGGCAACCTCGGTGAGGCCGTAGCCCTCATAGACCGGGATACCGATGCCGCGGTACCAGTGCAGCAGGTCGTGGCCCATGGCGGAGCCGCCGGTAATGCAGTAGTTCACGTTGCCGCCCACGCCCTTACGGATGGTGGAATAGACCAGCTTGTCAAAGACCTTGTGCTTGGCCTTCAGCAGGCGATCTGGCCCCTCCGGCTTGTCCAAAGCCTTGGAGTATTCGATGGCGACCTTTTCGGACTGCTCAAAGAGCAGGGTCTTGATGGCAGAATCGGCGGCCTTAGCAGCGGCAGAATTGCGCACCTTTTCAAAGACGCGCGGCACACCCAAAATGACGTTCGGGCGGGAGCGGGCGAACTCGATGGAAATGGTGGAAAAGTCCGACCAGTGGTTCTGGGAGGCACCGCGCATGGCCACCGCAATGGATACCGCGCGGGCAAAGACGTGCGCCAGTGGCAGGAAGGTCAAGGTATGGCTGCCCGGGACGGCAAAGATACCAATGGGATTGGTGCACAGGCCGCGGGTCTGGGCCAGCCAATTGCGGTGGGTGAGGATGCAGCCCTTGGGGCGGCCGGTGGTACCCGAGGTATAAACCAGGGAGGCCAGGTCATCGGTGGAAGTGGCCTTGATGCGGGCGTAGACCTCCTCCGCGGCCACGCCGCGGCCCTCGAACTTGAGGGTGTCAATGGCAGAGGAGTTGATTTCCAATACGCGGCGCAGCTGCGAAGGAGAGCCCTTGAGGTTGGGCTCGCCATCTTCTTGCAAAACCAGGTTTTCTACCAGTTCGGAGTGCTCGCGGGTTTCTGTAATGGCCAGCACTGCGCCGGAGTCCTCAATAATCCAACGCACCTGGGAGGCGGAGGAAGATGGGTAGACCGGCACGGAGGCGGCTCCCGCGGCCCAGATGGCAAAATCCAAAAGGGACCACTCATAGCGGGTAGCAGAGATGAGAGCGACGCGGTCCCCCTGCTGCACGCCAAGGGCGATAAGCCCTTGGGCTACTTCAAAGACCTCATCGATGAATTCTTTGCCCGTTACATTGACCCACTCGTAATTTGCTGGGCGGGTAAACATGACGCCGTGCGGACGCTTCTTCGCGGTGTCCATCAGGGCGGTCAGGCAGGTTTCGCCCGGCTCGATAGTAAATTGCGCCGGGGTATGCACTTCTTGCAGGGTCACGCGGTGTCCTTTCGAACAGCTATTTATTAATCTCCGCCTACTGTACCAATCTGTTTCCCAGCAGGCGCGTTGTCCCCGTGGCACAATGTGGCCTGTGACTACCCGCGACTTGCTTGAAGAACTCGCTCAGCGCCACGGCGTGGCCACCAGCTATGCCTCCCAGTCTGGTTTCCCCGTCCACGTTGCTGAAGACACTATTACCTATACCCTGCGCGCCTTGGGCGTGGCCATCGAAGATAACCCAGACGATGCAGCCCTGACGCAGCTGCTTTACGACGACTACCTCACCCGCTCCTCCCAGCCCCTTCCCCACTGCGTCGTCGCACCCCAGGGTCAGGAGCGCGGGTTCGTTGTGCATGTACATGCCGGCGACACCGCCAACGTACACATCGAATTGGAAGAAGGCGGCACCCGCGAGGTCTACCAAGATCGCAACGACGCCCCAGACGCAGACGTCGATGGCACGCTATGGGGCGAGGCCAGCTTCCATATCCCTGGCGATCTGCCGCTGGGCTACCACGAGCTGGTGCTGGAGTCAGAGGGCATCGGCAAGCATGCCTGCTCGCTGATTATCACCCCGGCGCACCTCACCACGGCCGATGAGTTTGTCGAGCACCCGATTAGCGGCGTGATGGCGCAGCTTTATTCGGTGCGCTCGGAGTCTTCTTGGGGAATAGGTGATTTCCAGGATTTGGGGCAGCTGGCTGAAACACTCGCCCCGCATGCGGATTTTTTGCTGGTCAACCCGCTGCATGCAGCCGAGCCGCTACCGCCGATTGAGGATTCTCCCTATCTTCCCACCACGCGGCGTTTTATCAACCCGCTCTACCTGCACATCGAATCCATCCCGGAGCTCAAGCTGTTGCCGGAGGACTTACAAGATGATGTGCGCGAACTGGCCGAAGAGTTTCGCCAGCGCAACCGCAGCGCAGATGAAATTGAGCGCGACACCATTTTTGAAGCCAAGCTGCAGGTGCTGCGCGAGCTTTTTAATTACCAGCCCACTCCGGAGCGCGAAGAGGCTTTCGTAAGCTATGCCCGCGAAGAGGGCCGCGGGCTGCGCGATTTCGCTGCCTGGTGCGCGCAGCGCGATGCCGCGGCGCAATCGGGCCAGCGCCATGCCGAGGGCTTGGATATGGACAAGCTCACGCGTTTTTATTCCTGGTTGCAGTTCCTCTGCGATGAGCAGCTAGCCGCCGCGCAGCAGCGTGCGCTCGATGCCGGCATGCGCCTGGGCCTGGTCACTGACCTGGCGGTGGGCGTGCACCCAGGTGGCGCCGATGCGGTAAATCTCACCGAATACTTGGCACCGCAGTGCTCGGTGGGTGCCCCGCCGGATGACTATAACCAGCAAGGCCAGGATTGGTCGCAGCCGCCGTGGCACCCGCAGCGCTTGGCCACCGCCGGCTACGCCCCGTGGAGGGAGATGCTCTCCACCGTGCTGCGCCATGCCGGCGGTGTGCGTGTGGACCACATCTTAGGGCTTTTCCGCCTGTACTGGATCCCGCGCATGGCCAGCCCGCTGACGGGCACGTATGTCTCTTATGATTTTGAGGCCATGGTGGGCATCTTGGCTCTGGAGGCGCAACGCGCTGGTGCCGTGGTCATTGGTGAAGACCTCGGCACCGTAGAGCCGTGGGTACAAGATGTGCTCGCTCAGAAGGCGGTGCTGGGTACGTCCATCGTGTGGTTTGAACGCGACGATGATGACTACTCCCCGCTGCCGCAGGAGAAATACCGCCAGCTGGCGCTGTCCTCAGTCAATACGCATGATCTGCCGCCCACCTTGGCCTACCTGCGCGGCGATCATATTTCGCTACGCGCGCACCTAGGCGTGCTTACCCGCTCGGTGGAAGAAGAGCAGCGCGATGACATCGAGTGGCAGGCCCGCGTACTCGCAACCGTGGCGGACCGTGGCCTCTTGCCACAGCGCGATTACCTCGTAGATCCGGCAGAGCGCGCTTCTCGCGGCGCGGAGGAGGATATAAGCGAAGCGCTGCATCGCTATATCGTAGGTACACCTTCGGCTCTTGCGTGCACCAGCTTGGTGGACATGGTGGGTGATGTGCGCGCACAAAATCAGCCGGGTACCACGCACGATCTTTATCCCAATTGGTGCGTGCCGCTATGTGATACCAACGGCGCTCCCCTGCTCATTGAGGATCTTCCTAGTCTGGAATTCTTCCAGCGCTTAGAGGCCACCAGCCGGAAAGCATAAAGCGGAAGGCCTAACGCCGGGCCTAGGCGCTGGTGCGGGGTGGAGCAGGTTTAGGTCCACAGGCCGATCAGTGCGACGACTATCACCAGCGCGATCATCGTCCACAACGTGAGCGTGACACGGGATTTGGGCAGAGCGCGCTTGCGTTTAACGGGCTGTGCACCAGGCGTGGCCGCCGAGGTAGAAGACTGGCCGGCGCGCTTGGCTTCGGGGTCCCAAAGGCCCTCGCGGGGGTTAGCGCGCAGCTCGGCGCGCTCTTGCCGTGCGCGCTCGTTATTTTCCTCAGCCATGGTGGTCTATTTTAGTGCTGTGGCTGCGTTGCTGGGAAATCATGCGTTTGCCTCGGTTGGCTATGTAGTCGACCACCCACATCAGGCACCACGCTACGACCACCATGAGCGGCACGGCGATGGCCACCACGATGACCATTTGAATCCACACGGGCGCCTGCACCAACAATTGCGATAGCGTGCTGCCCAAGCTCGTCAACCACTCCATGGCTACTTATCCTACTTGCTCGCGGTAGTCTGGCTGACATGTCGAGCGCCCAGATTCCTGTTACCGTCGCCACCGCTTCCGGCCGGATCACCGGCGTGCGCCGAGATGGCCTGCACTATTTCCATTCGGTGCGCTATTGCAACATCCCCAGCCCCTACTCTCCTGCCGAGCCATATGATCGCAGCGTCGATCAGGATGCCCGCGAGCCGCACCCAGAAGATATTGCTTTGTCCATTACCACTCCTGCCGATGCCAACGACTGCCCTGTGGTGGTCTATGTTCACGGCGGGCGCTACGAGCACGGATCGCACGAGGATCCGCGGCTTTCGGGGACAAAGAATGCCCGTCACGGTGTAATCCAAGTCAACGTCGGTTATCGGGTGGGGTTGGCTGGTTTCGTGCGCTTTGACGGCGATGAGGCGGACCGCTACCGCGCCATCGATGACTGCCTCCTAGCTTTGGAGTGGCTGCAGCACAATATCGAGGCCTTTGGTGGCGATAAAACCAATATCACCTTGGTAGGCCAATCCGCTGGGGCGGCGATAAGCTTGTGGCTCGCACGCCGCGATCACTTCCGGGGCGGTTTCCGCCGCGTGCTGGCGCTCTCGCCGGCATTCCCACGCGACCGCTTCGAGCACCGCGTCACCGACCTGCGCAAGGCTCTAGGTGTGCCGGTCACGCGCCAGGCTTTAGAAAAAATGGACCCAGAATCGCTGGCCAAAGGGTATGCCAAATTCCGCAAGAAATATCGCTTCGATGTCGCGTTGGGCCCCGCGCCACTGCGGGCCGAAGAACTGGCGGATATCCCTATCGTGGTGACATCTACCCGCGATGAGTTCTATGACATGCCCACAGCCCAGCGCATTGACAAGATGGCCCTGGCGGGCTTTATTACCAGCTATCTTTCGCCCAAGTTTGGGATTTCGCAGGGGCGCTTCAAGCAGTGGCGGCAACTGGCGCATTATGTGGATCCGCAGCGGCCGATGGGCCGGCTTATCGGTGATGCCGCAGTGCGACGTTGGACCGCCCAGGTAGCCGAGTATGCTCCAGGACCTACGTGGATGATGGAATTTACCCGCACTAATGCCCCCGCAGTGCACTGCGCCGAGCTCGGCCCACTTTTTGGCGGCAATGGTAGCGAAGGGGAAAACAACGCCCCCGCCGAAGAGCTCAACGAGTGGCTACGCCATTTTGCCACCACGGGTGAGCCCGGATTCCCCAGATATGGCGATGACCACCAGGTGCTGGAATTTGACCTCGATACGGGCGAGCGTCGCCTAGCCTATGCCACCTTGGACTATGTGGCCGCGGCCTTTTATAACGACGAGGAGCTGTAATTACAGCGCAGCACGCAGCTTTTCGTCCGCTAGCTCATCAATCATCCACGGGCTAAAGACGCCAGGCATGGCATCGGCGGCAGCAAAAAGCCGGGCCGGCTCGACCCACTGGTAGGAATCTACTTCCTCGGGATTGGGCTCCCACTGCGCATCGGGGGCAAGCTCGACGGTAAATACCGGGCAGATTTCGTTTTCTACCGTGCCTGAAGAATCCACCGCGCGATAAGAAAAATCCGGCAGGATAAGCCGCGGGGCGGATAGATCTGAAGGCGCGATGCCTAGCTCAAAGGAGGCGCGGCGCAGTACTGCAGCCGTATTCTCCTCGCCGGGAGCGGGGTGGCCGCAAAAGGCATTGGTCCACACGCCAGGCCAGGTGAGTTTGCTCAGCGCGCGGCGCGTGACTAGCACTTTGCCGCCGCAGGTTAGCCAGGCGGAGAAGGCAAAGTGCAGCGGGGTATCGGAGGTATGAACTTCGGCCTTGGGAGCGGTGCCGATGGGTTCGCCCGCGGCAGAGGCCAAGACTACAAGTTCCGTCATAGATTAAGGTCTCCTACCCAGGTCACGTTGCCTACGTGGAGGCGCGCATTCCACAGGTTGCCAGGAGTGACGTCGTAGCGGTATTGCAGATTCACCGAGGCACCCGCTCCCAACGGGTGGTCGAGTCCTGGTGGCTCCACATCCGGGGCAGACTGCTCGTCATAGGGCAAGGAATTAATCTTGGCCCAGCCACCATTGCCGTCGGCGCGTTCGAGGGTGGGATCTTCAAAGGCGTCGACCGGCAAGGGAACGTCGTTTTCATTCTTCAGCAGGATGGTCACTACGGAGCCGCCGGAATTGTTATCGGAATACACTCCCTGCAGTTCCCAGCTCACGCCCAAGCCCTTATCCTTTACCGGCTCGGCAAGGTTAGAAGTGACCTCTTTGTCATCGGTGTCCTTGGCCTCGTACGGGGCTTCTTCGGAGCTGGAGACGGTGATATTGTCCCCGAGCCCTGTTTCTTCCGGCTGGAGAACACTACATCCGGTCAGGGTCACGGCGAGAGCGCTGACCACGCCTGCGCCGAGTATGTGAGATTTTTTCACCGTGGATGGATCCTTTGCACGCGAAGATTGTTGTATTTCTGCACAAGTACCTTAGCCTAATCTTTCCGGAACTTAGGCATTTACTCCCGTGAACCCCGCATGTGGCATACTAGGCAGTCGCTTAAATCTCTCCTCCCTTAAAATCGCGCACTACCCGCCTTTTTGAATTGAGTGTGGTTTATGAATTCCATCTTGCGCATTACTCGCAGTGCTTCTGCCCTGTGGCCCTATTACTTGGGCGTGCTACTAGCTGCCACGGTCACCGCAGTCCTAGCACTGATATCGCCCTTTTTGACGCGCCACGCTACCGATACGATCGTAGAGGCGCTGCAGACGGACGCCCCGGCCGGCGATGCGCTGCGCACCGTGTTGTTATTGGCTGTGGCGCTTTTTCTTGCCGACGCCGCCAATGCCCTCTTCCGCAATATTGGTGGCTACATCGGCGATGTCATGGTCTCGCGCCTGCGCGAGATTTTGTCTACCCGCTACTTTGCCAAGCTGCTCGCGCTCCCGCAGGGCTATTACGATAACCAGGTCACCGGCACGATCATCGCCCGGCTGGATCGCTCGATTGCCAATATCACGCAGTTCGTGCAGTCCTTTGCCAATAACTTCTTCACGATGATCATTCAAACCCTCGCGGTATTAGCCATTACCGCGTGGTTCTACTGGCCGCTGGCCATCCTGCTGGCTCTCCTCTTCCCGGTATATATGTGGCTTACCGCGCTGACCTCGAAGCGCTGGCAGAAATTTGAGGCCATTAAAAATGAGAATATTGACCAGGCTAATGGCCGCTTTGCGGAGGTCATAGGCCAGGTCAAGGTGGCCAAGTCCTTTGTGAGCGAGACCCGCGAGCTTTTCCACTTTGCTACGCGCTACCGCACCGTGGTGGATACCACTAAGCCGCAATCGCGCTGGTGGCACATGATGGATACCTTCCGCGGTCTGGCCATGGCGTTTATCTTCCTAGGTATCTACGGCGTTATCTTCTGGCGCACGCTGGAGGGGCATTTTTCCTTGGGCGATATGGTCATGTTGCTGCAGATGGTCTCCAGTGCGAAGCAGCCGGTCTTTATGATGAGCTGGATTGTCGATACCGCCCAGCGCGCAATAGCCGGTTCGAAGGACTACTTCAAGGTAATGGAAGAAGAGCTCGAGCCCACCGCCCCGCGCGAACTGGTGGCCGCCACCACCGGTTCGCATACCCCGCAGCTGGATCTCACGCCGGTTCGCCCGCTCGAGCCCACACCCGGCGCGCCGGTGTTTTCCTTTCAGCACGTTTCCTTCGCCTATGAGGAGGGCAAGCCCGTGGTGGAGGATATTTCCTTCGCGGCCGCTGAGGGCCATAAGGTAGCACTCGTGGGCGAGTCCGGCGGCGGCAAATCGACCTTGGTGAACCTGCTTTTGGGCCTTTACCACCCCTCAGCGGGGCACCTCGATGTGCTAGGCCACCGGGTAGACGATCTCACTGCCTCGCGCCTGCGCGCCTCGGTGGGCGTAGTCTTCCAGGAGTCTTATCTTTTCTCCGGCACCATTCGCGAAAATATCGCCTACGGCAAGCCGGGTGCCACGGAGGAAGAAATCGTGGACGTCGCCAAGCGCGCCAATGCCCATGAGTTTATCCGGGCCTTCCCGGATGGCTATGACACCGTTATTGGTGAGCGCGGCCTTAAGCTTTCCGGTGGACAAAAGCAGCGCGTCTCCGTTGCCCGCGCCATGCTTAAAGACGCCCCCATTTTGGTATTGGACGAGGCCACCTCGGCGCTTGATACCAAGTCCGAGCGCGCCGTGCAGGCCGGTTTGGATGAGCTGATGAAGGACCGGACCACGCTTATTATTGCCCACCGGTTGTCCACCATTGCGGACGTCGATACCATCATCACCTTGGACCGCGGCCGCATCGATGAGATGGGCTCGCCGGCCGAGCTGGCTCAATCCGGTGGCATTTATGCCGAACTGCTCAAACTCACTCAATCCACCTCGGCCGCAGACCGCCGCAGGTTGAAAAAATATGGCTTTGTCTCCGGCCACGCCTCCGAATCCGAGGAGGAAGAGGAGGCAGATGTCTAGGAGCCTGCACCGTCGCGGGAAGATAAGCCAGTTGAATAAAAGCGCATAAATGCGCTGGGGTGGCCGCGGGCTTCGCGTTAAGGTTGTAGCCATGGAGTTTCCTAGCCTAGAAGAATTGCAAGCCCGCGGAACCCGCAAGTGGACCGTCTTCGAAGAAGATGTGTTGCCACTGTGGATTGCGGAGTCCGACTTCCCCACCGCGCCCGCTATCAAGAAGGCGTTGGAAGAGATGGTGGATAGGGAAACCTTCGGCTATACCCCAGCACCCAAGGCCTCAGGACTGCGCGAGGCTGTGGCTAATTTCTATGACACACGCTATGGCTGGCGCCCTATCCCGGAGCATATTTTCTGGATTGGGGATGTAGTGCGGGGTCTTTTGCTAGGAGTGCAGTACTTTACCCGCGAAGGTTCCCCGGTCATCGTGCCAGTGCCTTCCTACCCTCCGCTGCTGGAGCTGCCGCGCACCGCTGGCCGCGAAAAGATCGAGACCAGCTTGGAGCTCGATGATATTGAGCGCGCCTTCCAGCAGGGCGCTGGCTCTATTTTGCTAGCCAACCCTTATAACCCGCTCGGCCGTGTCTTGGACGAGGACTACCTCACCGGCTTGGTAGAACTGGCGGAAAAATATGATGCGCGCATCCTGGCCGATGAAATCCATGCCCCACTGGTCTATGAGGGGCGGCATATCCCGGTGGCGTCGCTGAGCGCGGCGGCTGCCGAGCGCACCATCACGGTAACCGCTACCTCCAAGGCTTTTAATACTGCCGGGCTAAAGTGCGCGCAGATTATTTTCTCCAATACGTCCGATGTACACACGTGGAATGACCTTACTGGGGTGGCCAAGGATGGCACGGGCACTTTGGGCGTGCTTGCTGCGGAGACTGCCTACCGCGAGTGCGGCGACTTCCTCGATGAAGAAATAGCGTACCTGCGGCAGACCCGCGATTGGTTGGTGGAGGAGCTGCCGCAGCGCATCCGTGGTTTAAAGACCAGCAAGCCGGAGGCCACCTACCTGCTGTGGTTGGATTTTGCTGATACCGCTATCGGCGGCAATCCGCAGCCGGCCAAGTGGTTGCGGGAGAATGCGAAGGTCGCGCTCAATGAGGGCGATACCTTTGGCACCGGCGGTCCGGGCCATGCGCGGTTGAATTTCTCTACCTCGCGCGAGATTTTGGAGGAGGCACTCGACCGCATGGAGCGTGCCTTCGCCGCACTCGATTAGGTCGGCCCGGCTGGGTCAACCATGTATTCTGCGTCACCCCCACACTTTGATTTCTCACCATGTGGGCGGTAATGTCTCATTACACGAACAGGCGTGACCCGCCACCTCGGACCGCGGAGACGCACCCCACCCCGCCATCACCCCTCGGCGGAATAAGGAAAGCTTCCTCACATTCTAGCTGTACATGGAAAATTAAGGAGCCACCATGGCTACCCCAGTCGCGTCAAGCACTGCAAAGCCCGTCGCCACCATCGTAATTGCGTCGTTGATGCTGTTTTCGATGTTCTTCGGCGCCGGCAACCTCATCTTCCCACCCATGGTGGGAGTTTCGGCCGGCACCAATTTTTGGCCCGCCGTCCTCGGCTTCCTCGCCGCCGGCGTGCTCCTTCCGGTCCTAGCCATTGTTGCCGTCTCCATTTCGGGCCGCTCCGTGCGCGACCTGAGCTCCAACGGTGGCGCGCTTTTCGGCCTCGTCTTTTCTGTAATGGCCTACCTTGCCATCGGCGCCTTCTACGCCCTGCCGCGCACCGGCGCCGTTTCCATGGAAACCGCCATCACCCCGCTGCTGGGCTGGGAGGGAACCATGGCCAATGGCATCTTCAATGTGGTCTTTTTCCTTATCGCCCTAGCACTGTCTTGGAAGCCAAATTCCATTATCGATACCTTGGGTAAGTTCCTCACCCCGGCTTTGGTGGCGTTGTTGGTTGTCCTCATCGCCTTGGCAGCTTTCAACAATCCCCGCGATCCCCAAGCACCTACTGCGGACTATACTTCTTCCCCCATGGTCACCGGCCTTTTTGAGGGCTATAACACGATGGATGCCATTGCGGGTCTGGCCTTTTCCATCGTCATTGTCGGCGCTTTGCGTTCCAAGGGTTTTAAGACCAAGAAGTCCCTGGTTAACGGCACCATTACTGCCGCTCTGGTTGCTGGCGCTTTGCTGGCCGCTATCTATCTGGGCTTGGCGTGGGTAGGCCAAACCATTCCCAATGGCCAGTCCTATGAGTCAGGAGCGCCCCTGCTTGCCGACGCCGCAAATCTCACCATGGGCACCATCGGCCAGGTCGTCTTCTCCGCCATCGTCATCCTGGCCTGCATGACCACCGCGGTGGGCCTTATCACCTCCACCTCCGCCTTCTTCGAAATGCTTGTGCCTAAGGTGAAGTACCACGTCTGGGCCTGCCTCTTTACCGCACTGTCCATTCTCTTCGCCTTCCAGGGGCTGGGGACGGTGCTGTCCATTGCAGTGCCCTTCATTACTTTCCTGTATCCACCAGCTATTTCCCTTATCTTCCTCACCCTGATCCAACCAGTGGTGAAAAAGTCCGTGGTCTTTTATTGGACCTACCGTTTGGCACTGTGGGTATCGGTGCTGTGGTCGGCCTTGTCCGTTATCGCAGATCAGGGCTGGGGAACCGACGCACTCGATCCCCTCTTGAGCTTGGCTCCTGGCCAGTCCGTAGACCTCGGCTGGATCGTCCCTACCGCCATCGCGGCAGTCATCGGCCTCGTTGTCGATATCGCCACCAAGGCAGGCGAGAAGCACGAGGCCGCCAACCCACCGGCAACAGAGCCGGCGGAGGCCGACGCCCTCGCTGAGGCTTAGTCTCTCCTTCCTACCTCCCCCTCCCACTCCACACCTCACCACGGTGCCGAGGCGGAGGGGATTTTTATGTCAACAGGCCCCTGCGGCGATGCGGTATAGCCCCGCCCGGAATAGTCAGGCGGCGCGTACCGTTGGAAGAAGAGAACTTAGACAGGATTTACCGAAAGCAAAAGGAAGGCTCTCCCCGTGACCGAACGCGCGCATCTTTCCGTCTTGGACTTCTGCACCATTTATGAGGGCGAGACCCCAGCACAATCCATCGCCCGCTCCGTGCAGTTGGCACAGGAAGCAGAAAAGCTGGGCTATTCTCGCATGTGGTACACCGAGCACCACAATATGAAGTCCATCATGTCTTCTTCTCCGGCCGTGCTCATCGCCCACATTGGTGCGAAGACCGAGCGCATTCGCTTGGGTTCCGGCGGAGTGATGCTGCCTAACCACTCCCCTTATGTCATCGCCGAGCAATTCGGCACTTTGGAGGAGATGTATCCCAAGCGCATCGACTTAGGCGTAGGCCGCGCACCCGGCACGGATATGAATACCCTGGGCCGCGCCCTGCGCCGCGACGCCCACTCTGCCGAACGCTTCCCCGAAGACGTCAAAGAGCTCAACTCCTATCTCGAGGGCAAGTCTTATATCCCGGGGGTCAGCGCCGTTCCAGGTGCCAATACCAACGTGCCGATCTATATTTTGGGCTCGTCCATGTTCGGCGCCTCGCTAGCCGCCAAGCTCGGCCTGCCTTATGCCTTTGCTTCTCACTTTGCCCCGCAGCACCTCGAGCAGGCTACCACCTACTACCGCGAGAACTTCCAGCCTTCCGAGCGCTTCAGCAAGCCCTACCTCATCGCCGGAGTCAACGTCACCGCCGCCGAGACCACCCAACAGGCGCAGGAGGAATACGAGCGCGTGTGTTTCAACCGCGTCAAGGCCTTCGCCGGCCGCGGCAAGCACCTCACCGATGAGCAGGTGGAGCAGATTATCGGCTCTTACCAGGGCCAGCAGATCCTAGACATGCTGAAGTACTCCGCCGTGGGCACCGCCGATGAGGTGGCAAACTACCTCGAGACCTTCCAGAAGCACGCTAAGGCCGATGAGCTGATGGTTTCCTTGCAGTCCAGCTCGCACGAGGAAGTCATCAAGAATATGCAACTGCTCGCACAGGGCTGGCAGCTCGATCCGGCACGCGTAGCCGGCACCCCGAGCTAGCCTTCGGCCCTTACGTGGCCTAGGTGGTCAATGGGGACCTCGGGGAACCGTTCCCGGAGTTTTCCCTCAAGCTCCCGCGGTCCCAGGTTCGCCTGCTCCGGCAATCGCACCGAATACTGCTGCGCTTCGTCCAAGGTAGAAACGCGTACCCCACGCGGAATCAGGGCCAGGAAATTTTGGCCCGGCTCGAGCGAATAGAACTGCATGCGGTCTAGCTCAGCGGCCGGATACCTAGTCCGCTGGAGTGGCAAGGAAATATCCTCGCCAATGCGCAGCAGCGCACGAGCTCGGCGCCGCGCGGAGGCTACCACCGCCAGCATCGCGCACAGCGCCCCGCCTAAGGGCATGAGCGCGGCAATGAGGTAAACGGTATGCAAGCGTGTGTCGGCCGGCTCCTGCAGCGCCGAGTAAATAAGCACTCCACCGATTAGCAGCAGCGCGACGGCGATAATGACAGCCATCGTCACTGCCTTGCCCAGGCGCGCGGTACCGCCGGCTTCGCGTACTTCAATAGTTTCGGTGCTCTCGTTCACGAAGACTTAGCCTAGCGTGCTTCCCACCCACCTAGCGCTGATAGAGCGGCGCGTGATTTTATTTAGTGCCTTTTCACTCAAATAGCGCGTAGTTTCTTAGTGACGCTGTTGCGTTAGCGCACCCTAGCAAAATGGAATAACATTGACGTGTTTCGCTCCGCTGCGAAAAGCCCCGGAGAGACTAAGGACAAAGGTTGAATGAGCCCACGCGATAAACAGCAACATAAAAAGATCGCGGACTACCTGCGAGAACAGATCCGCTCTGGCGTGCTGCAACCAGGCCATTTTCTACCTAGCGAAGCAGATTTATGCGAGAAGTTTTCTTCTTCCCGCGGACCCGTGCGCCAAGCGGTTGCGGCTTTGCGCGCCGAAGGGCTGGTTTCCTCCGGCCGCGGGCGACGCTCCACCGTTTTAGCCTCTACCCAGGCAGAGCTTTTTGAATCCATCTATTCCATCTCCAGCTGGCTCAGCGAATATGACGCGGATCCCCAACAGCACACCCTGTGGCTGGCTCGCCGCCGTGCGCCGCGGGAAATCACTCGTTTTCTGCGTGTGGACCCAGAACAAAATGTGGTCTTTGTCCACCGCGTGCGCTATACCGAGGACCACCCCATTGCCATTGAGCGCATGTATTTCCCCATGGTGGTGGGAAAGCACATCTTGGACTTCGACGCGGATGCCGGCTCTATTCATGCGCACCTGCACGAATGCGGCGTGGACTTTGATAATGTGCGCCGCGAACTCACGTTGGAGGAAGCCACGGCCGAGGATGCCGAGGCACTTGAAGTAGCCACTGGCACCCCACTGTGGCGGCTCCAGATGGAAATATCCAACCACTCCGGCGAACCGGTGGAATTGGCGGTATACCTCTATCGCGCGGACCGCATGAAGCTGGCTATGAACAACGTACGCGGGGGCGTTTCACCCCTAGAAGTTATCCCCACTCCAGGAAATTTTGCATAAGTTTCACGGCAGCTATCCCCACCGGCTACCCTGCTTCCTATGAGAAGATTTCGCGCCGGCAGGGCGCTGGGTAGCCTCGCCATGGCGGCCGCTGTCGGAACCGTATCAGCGTGCTCGGCAGGCCATACCGCGGTGGTTGATACCTCCCAAGCAGATAGCGACTCCGCTTCTGCTTCCCTTACCGTAGCCTCCACCTCGGCGGCCACTTCCCTAGATTTCACCACTACCGGTGGTGCTGCCATCCCCGCCGTACTCATGGACAATGTCTACGAAACTCTCGTGCGCATCGATGAGGATGGTTCTATCACCCCAGGGCTCGCCACCTCGTGGGAGATCAGCGACGATGCCCGCAGCTATACCTTCCATCTGCGCAAAGGTGTCACCTTTTCCAATGGCGATGCTTTTACCGCCGAGACCGCGGCCTTTTCCATTGATTACGTTCGCGAGAAATGGACCAATGGCATCTCAGCAGCCATGGATCCGGTAGAAAAAGCCACGGCCACCGATGAACACACACTAAAGGTGCGCCTGAAACAGCCGTCGAATGGCTGGCTCTGGTCCATGGGCACGGCCAACGGCGCGATGATGACGCCTAATGGCATGGATAACCTCGCCGCCCAACCGGTGGGTACCGGGCCCTTTGAGGTGTCCCGCTTTGCGCCTTCGGAATTTGTGGAGCTCAAGGTCCGCAAAAATTATTGGGGAAAGCCCGCCGCGCACGATGTCACCGTTCGCTATTTCCCAGACACCATCTCCTCGGTCAATGCCCTGCAGGCCGGCGGCGTGGATGTGGTCTGGGGTGTGCAAAACCCGGAGCTTCTCGACGACGTCAAGGACGGCATCGCTACCGAGGTCGGCACCACCAATGGTGAGGTGTTGCTATCCATGAATAATGCCCGGGCTCCCTTTGATGATCCGCGCGTGCGCCAGGCAGTCGCCTATGCCGTCGACCGCAAGGCGGCCAATGACATTTTGTGGAATGGCCTAGCCAAAGACACCGGTGGTGCACCAATCCCACCTACAGATCCATGGTTCCAAGGCAAGCGCTACTACGACTACAATCCGGATAAGGCCCGCCAGTTGCTCGAAGAGGCCGGCGCAGAAGGGGCCGAAATCACGCTGACTACACCGACGCTGCCCTATGCCCAGACCGTCGCCGAGCTGCTGTACTCGCAACTCACCGAAGTTGGCTTTAAGGTGAAGCTGGAATCCGCCGAGTTCCCAGCCGTATGGTTGGGCCAGGTCATGGGCGCCAAAGACTATCAAATGTCGCTCATCTCCCACGTAGAACCGCGCGATGTGCCAACCCTATTCGGCGATCCGGACTATTACCTCAACTACGATTCGCCGCGCACCCGCGAGCTTTTGGCCCAAGCCGACTCCGCGCCCGAGCAGGACTATCCCCAGCTCATGGCACAAGCCGTGGATCAGATCATGGCTGATGCCGGCGCGCTGACCTTGATGAATATGCCAAATATCGTGCTCACCCGCACAGGCGTGCGCGGGCTGCACCCTGATCAGGTCACGGACGCGCTGATCTTGCGCGATCTCAGCTCCGCAGTGACCACCGAAAAGGAGGCACGATGACTTCCCTTCGCCTTACTGGGCGCGCCATCGTGCGCCCGCTGCTGCGCTTTGCATTAACGCTCTTTGCCGCCTCCATCATCATCTTCGCGCTCATGCGCGCGGTGCCAGGCAACCCGGCGCGGGTGGCGCTGGGAGTGAATGCGACCGAAGAGGCCGTCGGCAAGCTCAGCTCTGAGCTGGGCCTGGATCGCCCGCTGCTCACGCAATATTGGGAGTGGATAAAAGGCCTATTTACCGGCAGCTTTGGGCAGTCATTGTCCTCGCAACAAGATATTACGCCGCTGGTACTAGACCGCGCCCAGGTCACGCTCATCCTGATTGGTTTAGCGATGCTGCTCGCGCTGGCCGGGGCAATCCCGGTGGGAATGTGGTTGGCACTGCGCAACCGTACCCGCGGCGCGGATGTGGTTTCTGCCGGTACGCAGCTGGGCATTGCGGTGCCCAGCTTCCTGCTCGGCATCATCTTGGTGGCCATCTTTGCCGTTCACCTAGGCTGGCTGCCGGCCAATGGTTGGGTGCCGCCAAACCAGGGCGCAGGCGAGTTTATTCGCCACCTCATCTTGCCGGTCATTGCGCTGGCCGTGGTGCAAGGTGCGATGCTGACACGCTATGTGCGCTCGGCTGTGCTCGATGTACTGCATCAGGACTATATCCGTACCGCCCGTGCACTGGGCCAGTCCCCGTGGCAGGCGCTAAAGCGCCACGGCCTGCGCAATGCGACGCTGCCCGTGCTTACCGTGGCCGGCGTACAGCTAACCACGATGGTCGTGGGCGCCGTAGTAATTGAGTCCGTCTTTGTCATCCCCGGCATAGGTTCGATGCTGCTAGATGCGGTGGCGGTGCGCGATCTGACCACGGTGCAGACCTTGGTCATGCTCCTCGTCGCCTTCGCCTTGGTGGTCAATGCCCTCACGGATGTGGCCTACCGATTCATCGATCCGCGCATCACGGCAGGTGATAAATAATGAAGCTGCGTTTTTCTGGTTGGCTGGGAGCCATCCTCGTCGCCGCCACGGTGCTGGTGGCAGTGATTTCGCTGGTGTGGACGCCGTATGACCCTACTCTCGCGCACCCGGATGTGAGCCTTGCCGGCCCCAGCGCCGAGCATCTCCTCGGTACGGACCGCTTCGGCCGCGATACCGCTTCCCGCATCATGGCAGGTGCCCAGATTACGGTCTTCGTCGGCCTAGTGGCGGTGGGAATTGCTGCCGTGGTCGGCGTGCCGCTCGGCATCCTCGCTGGCATGCGCCGCGGCACGTGGGCCGATGCGTTAGTGATGCGGGGTGCAGATTTGTTGCTTGCCTTCCCCGCGCTACTGTTGGCGATCATTGCCGGCGCGGTATGGGGCCCCTCAACGCTGACGGCCATGATTGCCATCGGCATCGCCGGCATTCCCTCCTTTGCCCGCGTAGCGCGCTCGGGCACGCTGCAGGTCATCACGCAGGACTATATTTCCTCCGCGCGCATCTCCGCAGTGCCAGGCTGGAAGGTGGCGGGGCGCCATATTTTGCCTAATCTTGCCGGTCTGCTCATCGTGCAGGCCTCGGTATATTTCGCGCTTGCCATCCTGGCCGAGGCCGGCCTGTCCTATCTGGGCTTAGGCACCGCCCCACCGGCTGCCTCGTGGGGCCGGATGCTGCAAGATTCCCAGTCGCTTCTGGGCACCGCTCCCCTGCAGGCCTTCTGGCCCGGCCTGGCCATTGCGGCGACAGTGCTGGGCTTTAACCTGCTAGGCGACGCCCTCCGTGACCTCCTCGATCCCCGCCTGAAAGGATCCGCGCGATGAGCCTGCTCAAAGTAGATAACCTGGCGGTCACCGCTGCTGGGTCCAGCACTGCTCTTCTGGGGCCGCTTAACTTCGAGCTCGCGGCCGGCGAAAAGCTCGGCATTATTGGTGAATCCGGCTCCGGAAAATCGCTCACTGCGCTGTCCATCATGGGGCTTTTGCCCGATGGGGTGCGCGCGAGCGGCTCCGTCACAGTAGATGGCCACGAGGTAGTCGGCACACGCGATGCCCGCATCCGCCCATTGCGCGGGAAGACCATGGCCATGGTCTTCCAAGAACCGATGAGCGCGCTGGACCCGCTTATGCGCGTGGGCAAACAGCTGGCCCACGCCGGGGTGCGCGATGCCGCAACCGCTCTCGAAGAGGTGGACCTGGCCGCCGATATCGCCACCCGATTCCCACACCAGCTCTCCGGAGGCCAGCGCCAGCGCGTGCTCATTGCCATGGCCATGGCCGGCCACCCCGATCTGCTCATCTGCGATGAACCGACCACCGCGCTGGATGCCACCACGCAAGATGGCGTATTGCGCGTCATCGAGCGCGTGACCAAGGCTCGCGGCATCGCGCTGATCTTCATCACCCATGACTTGGGAGTCATCCGCCGCATGTGTCCCCGCGTTGTGGTAATGCACCACGGCGCAGTGGTGGAGTCTGGCCCTACCGAGCGGATTCTTGCCCAGCCCGAGCATCCCTACACCCGCGAGCTTATCGCCTCCTCACAGCCACCAGAGATGAGCCTTGCCCCGGCCGCAGCGGAAGATTCCCTGGTCACGCTCGAAGGGGCTAGCAAGGTGCACGGCACTCACGCCGCACTCGACGGCATCGACTTGCGCGTGCACCACGGCGAGCGCCTCGGCATTGTGGGTGGCTCCGGATCGGGAAAGACCAGCCTGCTCAAGCTCATTGCCGGACTCGACCAGCCCACAAGCGGCGAGGTCACCGTCCGTGGCCGGGTGCAGATGGTCTTCCAAGACCCGCAGGGCTCTCTCAATCCCCGGCTAAAGATCTGGAAATCCATCGCAGAGGCTATGCCGGGCAACCCAAACAAGGCCGAAAAGCGGTCCCGCGCCGCGGCCGCGCTCGAGGAGGTCGGGCTTCCGACCGATAGCCTCGACCGCTTCCCGCACGAGTTTTCAGGTGGCCAGCGCCAGCGCATTTCCATTGCCCGCGCGCTGTGTGGCGAGCCAGATATCCTGCTGGCCGATGAAGCAGTCTCGGCCCTCGATATGTCCGTGCGCGCGCAGGTTTTGGAGCTACTGGCAGAGATCATCGACAAGCGAGAGCTCACCTTACTCTTTGTCACCCACGACCTTGCGGTGGTGCGCCACCTCTGCGATAGCGTCGCCGTTCTCGACCACGGCCGGCTCATCGAGCACGGCCCTACCGAGGCCGTATGGTCCTCCCCCAGCACGGACTACACGCGTCGGCTTATCGCGGCCGCCGAGATATAAAGCGGGTGTTGGTGGGCGTAAGGTAGTCGGGTCAGATAACTCCACTTAGAAAGGATCCTGCTGCTCCGTGGCCGCCCAGCTTGACTATCCCATCCCGCAGCGCCCTAGCACCACCCAGCTACTCACCGCATTTAATAGCGCCTCGGTGCGCTGGCCTGGTGCACTGCGCGCGGGATTGGCGATTCTCCTGCCCGGCGCCATTGCGCTGCTTACCGGCCACGACTACGCTATCCTGCTCATTTCCACCGGCGCGTTTACCGTCATCTTTGGCGAGGGACAGCCCTATCGCACCCGCCCGCGCGTCATGCTCACCGCCGGCACCGCGCTCATTACCGTCGCCGCCGTCGGCGTGTTGGTAGGCCATCTTATCTTTGCGCCCGGCCACGGCCATTGGTGGCTCCTACTCGCAGGCCTCTACTCCACGGCATTGGCCGCCGGTTGTGGCTTTGCCCAAAATGCGCTGCGCCTGCCGCCACCGGGCACCTTCTTCCTCGTCATGGTCGGCGGCGGCTCGGTCATGCTCGCCCGCACCGATGTCACCGTGGGCCAGCTGCTCTTTTGGGCGCTGACGGGCATGGTGGCCAGCTTGATCCTCGGCATGGCCCCGGCCCTTTTTGACCCGCACGGCCCTGAGCGCCGCGCCGTAGCCAGCCTGGAAAAGGCCGCGTCTGCCTTCCAGGCCGGACAGGATGATTCACTCGCCCGCCACCACCAAGCACAAACCGCACTTTTTGCTGCATGGCAGGCGCTTTCCGACGCCCACATTATCCGCGGTGGCCGCATCATCGACTCCCAAGGAGCCCACCTAGTAGAGCGCACCCTTGCAGCCCAGCACACCATCGTGGCACATAACCGCGCCCTTGACCTCGGCTCCGATTCGGACCAGCTTACCGATCATGTCACCGACGTCGACCCGAATCGCACCGCTATCCCCCATACCCGGCCCACGGGCCGGTACCGGCTTTACCGCGCCGCGGTGCAGGATTCGCATGCCATGGTCACTACCCAAAAGGTGGTTCTTTCGGCGATCATTACCGTGCTCGTGGGCCTTAGCCTCGGCTTCGACCGGCCGGACTGGGGCGTGGTCTCTGCCTTCCTCATGCTGCAATGGGGACCCGACCATGTGCCGGGCACCGTCCGCGGCATCCACCGCATGCTCGGCTCTGTAGTGGGCGTGCTGCTATTTTCCATCCTTCACTACTTCGGTATTAATGGCTGGACGTTGCTGCTGGCGTTGGCTGCCTGCCAATTCTGTGCCGAAATCTTCGTGGCGAAGAACTACGCCATCTGCGTTATCTTCTCCACCCCGCTCGCTCTTCTCATGGGCAACTCGGCCACCCGTCCTCTGTTGCCCACTATTCAAGCTCGCTGCGGCGAGATCCTCTTGTCCATCCTCATAGCCACCGCGGTGCTGTGGCTATGGCAGCGCAGCGCCCCAGTACGCAATCAGGCCCGCCTGCAGGTCCGTGCGATGGAGTCCATGGCTACCCTGCTCGGACTGCTCTTTGTCAATACCCCAGATTCCGTATTGTCCGCACGCCGTGACCTACAGTACGAGCTGCTTTCCGAGCGCCGCGCCATCCAATCCCTCGCCGCCGATAACCCAGAAGCCGTGCGCCAATTCTGGGCCCGCCACATCACGCTGCAGCACGCCGGCTACTTCCTTTTGGATTTTTGCACCACTCACCCGGATCGCACCGCCACCCGCGAAGAGCTCGATGCCCTCGTGCGGGAAATCCGTGCCGCCCGCACCGCCTAGACCAGGGGGTATTCCTCAATTACTTCGTAGCGCGGCCCGCCGCCGCGGCCCTCGCCTAGGTGCGATTGCATAAGGCATACCCGGTCCACGCAAAAGTCCGGTCCTCGGTACACCGATAACGCACGCACGACATCCCCCAGTACCCACGGATCACGGGTACGCCGGCCGGCACGCGCGACGGTGAGGTGGGGGCGGTGGTGATTAAAGGGGACATCGGCAAGCTGGCAATCCGCCATCAACTCCCGCACACCCCGCGCCTGGCCACCGACGCCCAACCACAGGGTGCGCTGCTCAAAACTTCCCGCTCCGCTCACATGCACATCCAACGCCGAGCGCCCAGCCACCGCGTGGGCGAGGTGCTCGCGCACAGCCGCGGCATCATTGGGCTGGTCGCCATAAAAGGCCATGGTCACATGCCAATTATCCGGATCCGTCCAGCGCAACTCGTTGGTGGTTGCCGCATGGATGGGCCTAAGCGTATGTACCATATGCTCGCGCGCGGCGGCAGAAAGCAGCAGCGCGGAAAAGACGCGAATCATGGTCTAGCTGGCATACACGTTAAGGCGCAGCTCCGCGTCTAGCACGTGTTCTTCCTCGCGTTCAAAGACGGCGAAGGCATGCAAAATATCCGCAACGGCGGTGGAATTATCATCAAACTCGGGCATGAGATAACTTCTTTCAAACCACAAAGGAGGCAGAAGAATCACGCGCGATTCTTCTGCCTCCACATAGTAGCTGACAATGATGTAATTAGCCGCCTTTGACTACCGTGACCTGCCAGCCGGCATCGCCCGCGCGATGGAAATCACGAATCTCATGGCCTTCATCGGCCGCCCACTGCGGAATCGAGTCGGTGGCCTGGGTGCAGTCAAAATCAATGACCAGCGCCTCACCAGGCTCTAGCTCCGCCATGACCTGCTTGGCCTCAATCAAGGGGAACGGGCAGACTGCACCGAGGGTATCCAGCGCGTAGCGCCCACCGCCTAGAGCACGGGCCTTTTCCTTGGCCTGTGGTTTGGTCTTGAGCGCCACTGCCCCGGTGGCAGAGGCAAAGCTCGGCAGCACCTTCTCCTCGGCGGAGACCGCCGAGTTATCCACGGACTCCTCGGTGGAGTAGGTCTGCGGCTGCCGTGACTGGTGGCCCTGCGCCTTCTTCGGCTTGAGCCATAGACGTGCGCCCGCACCCACGCCGAGTGCCATAAAGAACAACGATACCCAGCCCTGGAAGCTAAACAAGGAGGTTTCCACCATGCCGTTGCCCACGGTGCAACCGCCAGCCAGCGAAGCACCCACACCCATCATGATGCCACCCCAAATAGCGCGGGTTGCAGTCTGTGCATCCGGAACGCGCACGCGGAACTCGCCGGCGGACTTCGCGGCAATGAAAGCACCCACCAGAAGGCCGATGACCAACAGGGTGCCCCAATTCATGCGCACGGAATCACCGGTGGCGGCCCAGCGCACGATATCCGCAGTCGGCGTGGTAATGCCGAGCCCACCATTGCGGCCGGCGTCGGCAGAGAGCACGAAACCCACCGTGCCGATGATGCCAACAGCAACCGCCGCGATATTCATATTCAACGGCTTGGCGTACCACGGCTGGCCCAAGTCCACCTTCGGGCGCCCGGCATCCTTGGCGCGGTAGTGGCGACACAGCATAAAGGTCACGCCCCACAGCACAGCCACGAGAATCCACGGCGAGATATGCAGCGCGTCGTGGATGGTGGTTACCGGCAGGCTCCACTGCTTGAACCAATCATTCGCCCCGGCCAACGGGCCCGATTTCATCGCGGCGGCTGACAGCCCATAAAACAGCAGCGCAATCCACGAGCCGACTAGGCCCTCAGCGGATCGGTACCACGTTCCGGAGGCGCAGCCGCCAGACAAGATGATGCCAAGGCCAAAGATGAAACCACCCACAATAACGGCTACCGGTTTGAAATCAGCAATCTCCGGAGAGAGCACGTCAGCGCCGGCCAACAGGGTAAGGCCAAAGGCATGGACCGAGATCAAAATGAGCAGAGCGGTAAAACCGCGCCAGGTCTTATTGAGGAAAATATCGCGCAGCATGCCGGTCACGCAGAAGCGCCCGCGCTGCAGCACAGCACCGAAGACGATGCCGGTGAGAAGTCCGGTAATAATCACACTGTCTCCTTGTATCGAGTCAAGGGCCTCAGACTACGCCCTCTAAGACAGATTTGTCTATAATTGACGTACAACCCGGTTCTAGGGTGGCAGATTTCCGCGTTTCCGTCGGCCTTCCCTATGCCACCTCAGGCGCCCCAGCCGCTCCGGGCACAACTAAGGAGAATTAACCTATGGGAATCCCAGATGACGTAGTACTCGATGGATATACCCTCATCGAACAACACGAAATTGACCACGAGTTCCTGCTGCGCGGCTCTCCGCTGGGCACCGAAACTCCCTTGCTTTTTGCTCTTACCATCGTCGGCATTGTGCTGGTTGCGGCCAGCTTCTTCTTGCGCGGAGGCAGCCGCGTTGCCGCCGGCCTCGTGGGCGCGCTGCTCGCTCTAACCAAGCTGTGGTGGATGCCCGTAGCACTGTGGCAGCACTTCGATGACGGCCAAGTCTTTGGCTACACGCTCAAGTACTTCCCGCAATACTGGCCGGCAGCCTCCATCATCGTCGGCGCCATTGCGCTTATCGGGCTAGTCTCCGCCATTTTCCGTCGGCCCTAGTCGGTCCCGCCCCCAGCAGGAGCTAGCCGCCAAGCACTGCAATGGCGATGTGCACCCGATTGGTACCATCGATCTTGGCCAGGATGTGCTTCATGTGCGTTTTGACCGTGGTCAGCGAGATGAAAAGCTGCTCGGCAATCTCGGCATTGCTCAGCCCTTGGGCTACCAGCTGGGCAATTTCATGTTCGCGCTCGCTAAGCTCATCTAGCCCACTGGATTGAATCATCTCCTGCTCCGGCTGCGGCGGCGTAGCCGCCAGCCCCACCAGGTTTTCTAGCACCTTCGGGCTTAACTGTTGCTGGCCTTGGGCCGCTGCTCTTACCGACGCCACCAGCGCCTCCGGCGCCGTCGTCTTCAACAAGAATCCCACCGCCCCAGCACGCAAGGCATGCAGGATAAACTCGTCGGTATCAAAGGCAGTGAGCATCACCACCGGGATATCGCGCGCGCCGGCGAGCGAGTGCAGCTGCGCCGTCGCCTCGATGCCGTCCATAACCGGCATGCGGATATCCATCAGCACCACATCAGGTTCCTCGGCCAGGATAAGTTCGATGCCTTCCTTGCCATTGCCGGCCTCGCCAATGACGCTAATACCCGGCGCGCCTTCCAAGATCATGCGCAGGCCGTGGCGCAGCAGCGGCTCATCGTCGACAAGCACCACCCGAATTTCACTCACTTTTCTTCCTTCCTTGGCAGGCGCAGCGTCCACGAGAAGCTTTCTTCCCCGTCCTGTACCTGTAATGATCCGCCCACCACGCTAGCGCGCTCGCGCATGCCGACGATCCCGTACCCACCACTGTGCACGCCTGCCTTTTCCCCAGTCTGGGCGGTGGGGTTAGACATGGTGATAGACAGGGCGTCGGCAAGCGTGGCGATGGTGATGGTAACCGGCTGCCCCGGTGCGTGCTTGCGTGCGTTGGTCAGGCCCTCCTGGACCACGCGGTTGAGCGCGTGGCCGGCCATGGTGCTCAGCTCCTCCAGCGATTGCGGCCCCGCGCCCGCCTGGTAGCGCACTTCCACGTCCATGCCCGCCTGGCGGGAACGCTCCACCAGCGATTCCACGCCCTCGCGCGGATCGATGCGCCCCTCGCTGCGCAGCGAGTGCAACGCCTCACGCAAATCCCCCACGGCAGCCTCGGCTTCATCGCGAATCGTGCGCGCGGATTGCCGCGTCTCTTCCGGATCTAGGTCCTTGCGGTAGGCCAACCCGCCGGCATAGACCGCAATCATGCTCAGCCGGTGCGAGAGCGTATCGTGCATATCCCGCGCGATGCGGTCGCGCTCTTCCTGCCGCGCAAAGTTCTCCCGCGTGGTCATTTCCTCGTGTGTGAGCTCCGCCTGCGCCTGCAGCGCAATCGTGCGCTCTTTTTGGTTCGAGCGAACCAGCCCAACAACCAGTACGACCAGCGCCGGGATAAGCGCGCTGCCGTAATAACCCATCTGAAACGGAATATTTGCACCTTTAGCACCGGAAAAATCAGTGTCGACTAGTTTCGAGGCCACCATGGCCGTGCATACCAGCGCGATCCACAACCGGCTGCGGCGCGAGGCCGCAGAAAACGCCGCTATCATTACCGAAGGACGGTACTCAGCAATCGTCACCGTCGCCGAAATAATGGTTGCGGCTACCAACGCACTGCGCGGGCCGGGCTGCGTGCTGCGCGGGTCACGCTCCCCAACGGCATGGCGCAAAGCCAAAGGCAAAAGCGCCCAGGTACCGACCAACACCGCGGCTCCAACAAGGATCCGATTCTCTGAGGGATCACTTTCCCCAACTCTGATCAACGAGACCAACAGGTCGCCGACGACAGCGATTACTGCGATGAGAATTTTCTGCCACAGCGGGCGCTGGAGCATCTCGTCGGATTTTCGGAACAACTTCATAACGCGCACCAGTCTAAGCCGACCCACCGCCAGCGCGGTATCCCCCGCAGGGAGGATTCTCCGGCATTAGCCACGCGCCTCTAGGACCATAATTGCGATGTGCACGCGGCTGGTACCGCCGATCTTTTTCAAAATATGCTGCATATGCGACTTCACCGTCGCCATGGACACCACCAGTTGCTCGGCGATTTCTTGATTATTCAAGCCCTGGGCCACCAGCCCGGCTATTTCCCGCTCGCGCGAGCTCAAAGTGGAAAGCCGGGTGCGAGCGGTGCGGGCGTGGTGTGAATGGGCGTCGGAAAGCGCGGGGCTTTGCATGCCTACCAGCTTGTCGACGACCTGCGGGCTCAACAGCGGCTGCCCCGCCGCGGCCGCACGCACGGCCGCCATGAGCGATTCCGGTGGCGTCGACTTAAGCAAGAACCCGGCTGCCCCAGCGCGCAGGGCCCGCAAAATAAAGGAATCGGTATCAAAGGCCGTAAGCATGATTATCGGCACGGCGTGGACCGATAGAATCTTCTCCACGGCCGCGATGCCATCCATGACCGGCATACGAATATCCATTAACACCACATCGGGCTGCGTATCGAGGACGGTAGCCACCGCGTCCCGGCCATTGCTCGCCTCGGCCACGACCTCAATATCGGGCGCATGAGACAGCAGCAGGCGCAGGCCGCTGCGAACTAGATCCTCATCATCAACGAGCACTACACGCAGAGCATCGGCCATCATGCTTCCTTTCCCACAGGTTGATTCCACCGCGCGCGCCAGAACTTCGACGCAACGGGCGTATACGCCACTGTAATCGCCACCAATGCCGCGAGCGCTACCGGCACTATAGTGGCGTGGCCTGCCACTACGCCGTTGAGGAACGAGGGCACGACAATATCGGTCATCTTTTCGAAGAATTTCGGGAAAAATTCGATGACTAGTGTGGCCGCAATGAATGTCAGCGCCGTCTGCAAGAGCAACGCCCACAGGTTCACCCGATGCAGCCGCTTATCGACGCCCGGCTCCCCCACCGCCGCAAACATCACTCTCGCTCCTTGCCCGCGAAACTGTGGCACGATATAGCCACGGCGCTCCACCAGCTCGATGCGATCTGCGTCTTCGGGCGCATTATCATCGCTATTTCCGCGCAGGAATTCCACGCTATAGGCCGAAGCATCGGTATCGGTATAGCTGAGCTTGCGCGAAGTTCCGTCGACCATAGAGGTAAAAAGACTGCGCTTAGAGTCTAAGTACTTTCCTGTCCATCCCTCGCGGGTCGTGGTTTCTTCTAGGTCAATGCGCATGAGCCCGTAATCGGGATGGCGCAACTGCCAACTCATTTCGCTCATTGCGTGGCCTCCTGGCGCGCTAGCGGTAAACGGATACTCCATCCAAATTCCTCGCCTTCTTCGCCGACGTGGACATTCATGCGCCCGCCGGATAGCTCCACACGCTCGCGCAGTCCCACCAGCCCGTAGCCGCCGACGCCGCTACCTGCGCGCTCCTCGGCCTTAGCCACTGGGAGCGGGTTGCGCATCTCGACGCCCACCTCACCGGCCACCTCGCACACCGTGATGCTCACCGGCTGGCCTGCGGCATGCTTGCGCGCATTGGTCAGGCCCTCCTGTACTGCGCGGTGCACGGCGTGCTGCGCCATCGTGGATAGCCCAGTAAAAACATCCGGGCTGGCACCGTCCGCGTAGGTCACGGTCACCTGCGTGCCGGCCTCCTGCGCGGCCGCGACTAGCTCTTCTAAGGTGGTGCGCGGATCCTGGGAAAGATCTTCACGTAGAGCGCTTAGGACGGTGCGCAAATCTTCTACCGCGTTCTGGGCCTCCGCGCGGATGGTGCGCGCTGCGTCTGTGAACTCGGCCGGCACGCCTTCACGCGGATAGCTCAGCGCACCCGCATGAATGGCCACAAGGCTCAGCCGATGCGAGAGCGTATCGTGCATGTCCCGCGCGATATTCTCGCGCTCCTCTCGCCGCGCGCGTTCTACCTTGGCACGCATCTCTTCGCGATTCATCCGGGCTTGCTGCTCCACCCGCCACCGCTTTTCGCGCAGATTGGCGCGCTTTTGGCCTACCAATAACCCCGCGACTATCACGACCACAACGAAGATGGCACCAACCCATCCGATATCGTCCCAGGCCATATAGGGGTTGAAGAACGCATCAATCGCAAACGCCGCCACGAAGCACGCCACTGCGGCCACCGAGCGCGAAGTCGAGCGGCGCGAGACCATGGAAATGAAAGCCACGACTCCACTAGCCGCACCAAAATAGGAGCTCGACCCCAGCAGCACGATACAGCCAGCGATGAAGCTACGGGTGGAGCCGCTATAGTCGACGTCGGAAAGCTCGCGCGGCTGGTGCTCTAACGCAAAGGGCAGGGCGATAATCGTCACCACGCCCACCGCAAAACCGGTACAGATATAGGGCCCGTACTCCTCAAACGACGGTGAATACTCCTCGATATCCATGCTCATCAGTACTACGCCGATAAGCCAATTCGCCACCGCACAAGCGGCAACGATACCGGCCGTGCTCCACTTCGTTCTGATCATGGCCTAAAGCTTAAGCCAGCGGCCATAATCCCTAGGGATGAATTATTTTTGCACCCCGGCCGCATCGCGCATGGCCTTCGTCTGCGCGGACGGGTGCTCGTTTTCGGTGGCCAAGCGCTCAAATGCGACGGCCGCCAGTGCCGCGGACTGCATTCCCAGCACCGAGTCATCAAAGCGCATCATCGGCGAGTGGTTCCACTCGCGCTCATTTTCGGGCTTGTCTGGATTGGCCGTGCCCATCCACATAAACGTGCCCGGCACTTGCGCGAGGACGTAGCCGAAGTCTTCGGAGGCCATCATCGGGGCATCGAAAGGCTGGACGTTTTCGGTGCCAAACATCTGGCTCCACAAGGTAGCAGCGAACTGATTTTCCCGCGGATTCGTCTTGGTGGTGGGGTACAAGACCTCGAAATCCACCTGTGCGGTGCACCGGTGCGAAGCAGCGACGGAGCTGGAGACCTCCGTAATCATCTGCCGCACGGCGTCGATCTTCTCATCCCGCAGCACGCGCACCGTAGCGCCCAAAGCTGCGCGCTCCGGGATGGCGTTATACGCGCCATCACCCGCCCACAGGTTAGTCACGGTAATAACGATGGGCTCGAGCGCATCGAAGCGGCGGGTCAGTGCGGTCTGCAAAGACATTTGAATCTCCGCCAGCGCCGCTACCGGGTCAATAGCATCGTGCGGGCGGGAGCCATGCCCGCCCTTGCCCAGCACCGTAATGGTCAGGTTGGAAGAGCTAGCCATCATCGGGCCTGGCACATAGTGGAAGGTACCGCGGTCCTGCGGGCCAACGTGGAGGCCGTAGGCGGCAATGGGGCGTCGGCCAGCGGCGTCGAGCACGCCCTCTTCAATCATCGGCAACGCGCCGCCCGGCCCCTCCTCGCCGGGCTGGAACATAAACGTGACATCGCCGTGCAGCTCCTCCCGATGCTCACACAGAATCCGCGCCGCGCCCACCAGTCCGGCGGTATGCAGGTCGTGCCCGCAGGCGTGCATATACCCATTCGTCGAGGCAAACGGGCTGCCGGTCTGCTCGCGTACCTCGAGGGCGTCCATGTCCGCGCGCAAAAGCACCGACACCGGCCGCTCGCCGCGCTGGCCGCCGCGCAGCACGGCGACCACTGAGCTCAGATCCTGACCCACGTGAATCTCCAGCGGCAGGCCTTCGAGCGCTTCCAAGACCTTCTTTTGCGTGCGCGGCAGATCCAGGCCAATCTCTGGGTTGCGGTGCAGATCGCGGCGGAAGTTCTGCAACTCCTCGAGCATCCCCTCGCCCATTTCCTGGAAAACCTCGGTGGCCATCCGCTCGCCAATGCGCGCCCGTGTCACCGGCAGGGGCGGCAGCTGCTGGGCCTGGCGTGGGGCAGCCAGGCGTCCGGGGTTGGTAGGACGGATTCGCTTGGTCGGGTCAGACATGGGGAGCTCCTTTTCTCGCTTTCGCATTCGAGGGTACCGCAGGTTATCCACAGGCTGCCGGGTGGGTTCGGGGGCGGTGTGACGGGAGAGGCGAGTTATCCACAGGCTCACGCGGGGGCGCTGCTGCGGCCTTGCGGGGTGTCTTATGCTCACGGGCATGACCCGCTTGCAGGACTACGCCCGCCAACTTGCCTCGCCGATGGAGCTTCTCGGCGAGGTCTCCGGCGTGCGCGAGGCGGATCTGCGTCGGCTGGGCCTGCCCCGGCAGGAAGCTCGTAGCCTACTCGCGCTTGCCGACGTCTACTTTGGCCCCACCTCCTTCACCCGCCGGCAGCGCTCGTGCCGGGCCACCACGCATTGCCTGGCCACGTTGAAACTCATTGAAAAATACGTCTCCCGCACGAAATCCAAGCGGGACGCGTGGGCGCTGCGCGCTGAATTGTGCGCGACAGACCGGGATGTGGAGCATCTTGCCCGCACGCGGTTGAAGGAGATGTATCCGCCGCGGCAGCCGGAGAAGGGGGTGCGGATGACGCGGCGCAAGGGCGGGCCGTCGACGCTTTCGATTACCGGTGATTCCGATTTCATCGCTGACCTGCACGCCAGCATCAGCGAAGAGAAACCCTTGGATTCCGTGGAGAATATTTTCTTCCGCGGCGGGGCCACGGCTCGCCCTGCCGCGATGACGAATATCATCATCCAGCTCGATGAATTAGATGAAATCCTCGACGGTGGAGGCGAGGAAATTACGCTGCGGTTGACCAATGGGGCCGAAATCAGCGGTGCCAAACTGGTGGAAAAGCGCCTTGCCGACTGCGGACTTGTCACGCTCGTCCATCCCTATGAGGGACCGGTGAACCTGTATCGCACCTCGCGGCATGCCTCGGACAAGCAGCGGCTGATGGCGAGCGCGGAAAACCCCACGTGCCCGTGGGCCGAGTGCAATTATCCGGCAGATAAGTGCCAGATTCATCATCTGCGGGCGTGGAAACACGGCGGCGAGACCAATATGGCGAATCTCAGTGTGGCGTGTCCGTACCACAACGGCGTCAATGACGATGACCCGAACGCCCCGCCGGTGCGCGGCCGGTTAGCGCGGCGGCGGGGCCGAATAGTTTGGGTCCCGCCGTGGGCCAATTCAAGCTGAAGACCCTGCCCTCGTTTTTTGGGCGGACGCTTCCCAGATCACACGGCTTTCCCGCACAGTGCGAGTCGGTGAAGCATTTCTAGGCTTGGAGGAGGGAGCGGCCGAAAAAGTCGGAGTCATCAGCGACGCCGGGCAAAGCATAAAAATAGCCACCACCATAGGGTCGGATATAGTCCGCTAGGGGTTCACCTTCGAGGCGCTTTTGCACCGTAATGAACTGACGCTCCAAGTCCTGCTGGAAGCAGATAAAGACGAGACCGACATCGAGGGTGCCGTTATCGCGCACGCCATTGTCGTAGTTATAGGCGCGGCGCAGCATGAGCTGGTCCGCGGTTTCTGGCGTACGCGGATTCGCCAGGCGAATATGCGCGTCGGTGGGAATGACATCGCCGGTGGCATCGTCGAGGTAGTTGGGCTCGGCATATTCGTCGCCACCGGAAAGCGGGCCACCGGTTGCACGGTCGCGGCCGAAGATTTGCTCCTGCTCAGCAATGGAGATGCGATCCCAGAATTCCGTATACATAGCGATGAGGCGAACCACCATATAGCTGCCGCCGGCGGCCCAGTCCGGCTCGTCCGTACCGGCCCAAACCAGCTTGTCCTGATCCTTTTCGGCTGGATTGACGATGCCGTCTTTAAACCCAAGGTGGTTGCGCTGGGTGCCAGACGGCCGCGGTTCATTCATATAACCATTTTGGCGCCAACGCACGGCCACATCTCCACGGGTGTGCCGCAAGATATCGCGCAGCGCGTGAATGACGGTGTCGTGCTGGTCGGCGCAAATCTGCAGGGCGAGGTCGCCGTGGCATAGCTCCTCCTCCAACGTGTCATCGGCGAAAGCCTGCATGGAACTTAAGTGGACGGGTTTGTGGGGTTTAAGACCGAAGCGGTCGTCGAAAAGCGAATTGCCCACGGCGAGGGTAATGGACAAACTATCGGTGGGAAGCTGCGGTCCTAGCTCCCCGGAATCGCCGGCGGGATAGCCAATGCCATCGGCCGCAGTAGCGCCGCCGGAGGTAAGAATGCGGGCGCGCTCAGTCACGGTGCGAAGCAACTTCTCTAAGCGCGATTTCTCGGTGAACTGTACATCGAGGGCGACGACCTCGGAATACTTTTGGGCTGGGGTCACGATCCCCTGCTGGTGCTCGCCGTGGAAAGGAAGTTCGAGCGGAGCGTCCGCCTCGGTGCGCGGCGATGGAGAAGCATGGTCAGCAGCGCCTTCGCTTCGCTTAGAGGAACCAAAGGAAGAGCCCGCGAGGCTGGACTGCGCATTGGCAGCTGCTGCCGGGCCAGAAAGCGCGGCGGTGGCCGCGACCCCAGAGAGAAACGAGCGGCGGGAAAAATTAAACGGGCAGGGCACTAATCCATCCTTCTGACTACGGTCATCGTGGCGACAGGGGCAAGCAGTTCATTGGCACGCGCGACGGCGGACTGCACACGCATCCGGTCCTTCTGGGACCACTTATCAAAAGCGGTGTCATATTTTTCATCGAACTTCGTGGCGAGCTTGTCAAGCTCATCCAGCTGCTCATAGATGGGCGAGGTATCGAGCCCACGGCCCTCGACAAGGGAGCGGACGGCATCCAGCGTCAGCCGGGTTGAAATAACGTCGCCCCGCAGCGCGGTGGGCAGGGCATGGGCGCCGAAATCGCGTTCGCCGCGCATATCGAAGCGCTCGAATTCCTCCATTACTTCATGGGTGCGCAGCCCGTAGTCGGGGGCGGGAATGGCGAAATGGGAGGTATCGAGGGCGCGGGCGGTTTTATCGACGGCGTCGGCAAGCGCGCGGGCAGGCTTCGCCGCATCCTTGACGGGGCGCCTGGACCACAGCAGCTTTTCGACGTCCCTGTACCCCTCCAAGCCGGGCCCCGGCCACATCTCGCTGGAATCGTCGAAGGATCGGTAGGTCTCGAGGTAGTCAAGGTAGGCCGCTTGGGCAGCGCGGCGATCTTTCGAGGTGGCTTCAGCAAGAGCGTGGGCTTTCTTCTGTAGCTCGGGCACACGCTTTTTCTGCCTGGCCGCTTGCTGAATGGCCACGGCCGCGACCTCACGGTCAGTAATGGGGACCATCTTGGGAGCATCGGTGATGGTGGAACCGGTGACCGCAAAATCATCAGATTTCACGGCCGAATCATTGTGGAAAACGCAGGTGAGGTGGTATGTGCCGTCCTGCAGTTTCGGGGCCCAGGCGCGCTTGGCTGGGGTGCCCACGCGCTCGAGGACCTGGTAGGCGTTGCCCGCATCATCTGCCACGTAGACGGTGAGCGCAAGCCCCGAGGTGTTATAGATCTTCCACGATGCCTGCCCCTGTACCTTCTCCGGCGTAGGACATGAATACACGTCGCGCACATTCAGCTGTGGTTCTTTCGGCTTCGTGCTTTTGCTTGTCGACGCCGCCGGCCGCGAGTCTCGCGAGCTAGACGAGCTAGAACCGAGAGAGCTCAAGGAGCTTTGGGCGACGGCAGTAGGAGCTATGGCCGCGATGGCAAGCACCGCGGCGGTGGCAAAATGGAAGGTTTTCATTGATTAAAACGGGAGGTTGGGCAATGGCGGGAGCTTAAAATCTTGCAGCTTCTTCAGGTCTAGGCCGGGGTGGCCATTCATGTACCAAGCGACAACCCCTGCGCCGACGCCCAGAGCCGTAAGGATAGCCGCAATGATACCGCCCTTAGAAGAACCAGCGGAAGAACTGGAGCTCGAATCATCGGGCTTATTCGCACCTGGCTGTGGCTTCGCATCTTGGTGCAGCTTGGTGATGTTGGGAACGCCCTGTTCGGTGACCTTGGGGTCGTCCATGCCCTCGACGACGTCCTTGAGGTTGGTGCCGGCGCGGGAGGAATTATCCACCTTTTCAATGGAGGCGTAGTCCTTGGCCACGGTACCGTCGGTCTCGTTCAAGAAAAGCTTCGGAGCCTTGTGGGCGGCGTTGAAGTCAAACATGTTGTTGAGCTCGCCGGCGCGCTCGTCAAAGGCAATGCCCCCTAGACGGCCGAGTCCCCAATTGTCCTGAATGAACTTGGTGACGGAAGTCTGCTCGGTGTAAGTGGAGTCGATGTGGTTAGTCTTCGCGTATGGGGAGATAACCAGCAAAGGCTGGCGGGTACCCGGCCCGCACTGGCCGTCCTTTCCGCCGGCAACGCCTACTTTTGCTGCGGCGGCGGTGCAGATTTCTTTGTCCTGGTGCGGGTCATTGGAACCATTGCGGATTTCTGGGGCCTTGTGGTCGTACCAGCCATCGGAGTCATCGTAGGCGATAACGACCGCGGTGGAATCCCACTCTGAGGAATTTTGCAGCTCATTGATGTAATGGGTGATGAAGGCCTGCTCGTCTAGCGGGTTGGAGTAACCGGCGTGTCCGTCTTGGTAGTTGGCAGCCTTCAGGAAGGACACGGCCGGCAGGTTGCCCTGCTCCAGAGCGGTATCGAAGTCCTGCAGATCGTACTGGTGGTTGGCGCGGTCAGTCTTGCCGATCATGTCATCGCTCGACGGCGCCAAGTGGTGCGGATTCGCGGTGGAAGCGTAGTACTGGAACGGCTGGTGGTGCGGGTTATAGTCCGTCTGGTTCTGGCCGGTCAGCGTAGTGTGGGAGGCGCCGCAGCGTGCGCGAGCGTCGTCTGTAGCTTCCTCGGTTGGCCGGAAGCCGCCTTGGAACCAGCCCCAAGTGACGTCCTTGTCATTGAGCTGGTCACCAATATTCTTGGAGTGCATCGCGGTGACCTGGTTGGTGCCGGCGGAAGAGTTATTCGAGCAGTCGTCGTAAAGCGGATCTGGGTCGCCGACAACAGTGGCGGTCTTGCCATCTTCGGATACCCCAGCGAGGGCGTGGTTCTTGCCAGGTTCGATCTTCTTCTGCTCGCCCGTGGCTGGGTCATGCATGGTCCCGCCGGCCACGGTTCCGGAAATTAGATTCAGCGCGCCTGGGGTGGATGGGCCGAAGATAGTGGAGTAACTATTATCGTTCATCGCAAAGTTTTGCGCGTAGTTCCACATTCCGGTGACGGTATTGCCGTCGTAATAGCCCATAGTCATGCCTGGAACGGCATAATAGCCGTTGGAAGACTTATCGATGTCGGTGGATACAGTCTCCGGGAACTTGTCCATCTTGCCGCCGTTGTATGCGGCCTGCTCATCGCCGTAGTGGTGATTCTGGTCCGTAGTTACTGCATGGTCTGGCCCGATGCGGAAAGGCTTGACGGAGTTGGGGTTCTTGTTCCCCATTACGCCATCATTTTCGAGGTTTTTCGCCTTGGGTGTGTCTTTCTTGGCGGTAAATTTTGGGGCGTCCTTGTCGCTGCCCTGCAGCTTTTCGCCGTCCTTATTCAGGGCGTTTGGGTAGGTGCCAAAGTAGTGGTCGAAGGAAATATTCTCCGAGTAAATGACAACGACGTGTTCAATTGGGGTCGTGGTGGCTGCCTGGGCAACGCCGGGGACAAGGGACGTAGTGGCGGCTGCGGCGGCGCAAAGGGCCACAGCGCGAGAGCGAAGCTTCATTAAAAATCCAACCTTGGTCAAGAATTTGCGGGGCAGGTCGAAAGTGGCTGTGGCTCACCAGGCGAGTCATCGGTCGCTTTCGAATCGAAATTTAACGCCGCCAAAACACCGACTGCAACTAGATTAAAAGGGCGTCCCCGGCCGTGGGGGCGCCCTATAGAAGCAGCTCACTTTGAACTTTTGCCGGCCGCACCCCAGGAGCCGTTAACGAAATGTTAAGAATCTATTCGGCTCCACTTTGCCAATAGGGGGTACGGGGTTAATCGTCGGCGTCGGTAGACAGCGCGGCCACGAAAGCCTCCTGCGGCACCGAGACGGAGCCCAGCGTCTTCATGCGCTTCTTACCGGCCTTCTGCTTCTCCAACAGCTTGCGCTTACGGGAGATATCGCCGCCGTAGCACTTGGCCAGCACGTCCTTGCGCATGGCCCGGATATTCTCGCGGGCAATGATCTTCGAACCAATGGCCGCCTGCACCGGCACCTCGAACTGCTGGCGCGGGATGAGCTCTTTAAGCTTCTTGGTCATCTTATTGCCGTACCACTGGGCGGAATCCCGGTGGACGATGGCGGAGAAGGCGTCGACCGGGTCGCCGTTGAGCAGGATATCGACCTTGACCAAGTCCGCGAGCTGCTCGCCGGCCTCTTCATAGTTCAACGAGGCGTAACCCTTGGTACGGGACTTGAGCATATCGAAGAAATCAAAGATGATTTCACCCAGCGGCATGGTGTAGCGCAGCTCTACGCGGTCCTCGGAAAGGTAATCCATGCCGCCCATCTGGCCGCGCTTGGACTGGCAGAGCTCCATGGTGGGGCCGACGAATTGCTCGGGCACGATGACGGTCATCTTCACCACCGGCTCGTAGACCTCGTTAAGCTTTCCTTCCGGCCAGTCCGACGGGTTGTGAACCCACTTTTCCTCGCCGTCTTCGGCCACCACGCGGTAGGTCACCGACGGCGCGGTGGAAATCAGATCGAGGCCGAACTCGCGCTCCAAGCGGTCGCGGGTAATTTCCATATGCAATAGGCCCAAGAACCCGCAGCGGAAACCAAAGCCGAGGGCGACGGAGGTTTCGGGCTCGAAGGTAAGGGAGGCGTCGTTAAGCTGCAGCTTTTCCAAAGCATCGCGCAAGTCTGGGAAGTCGGCCTGGGAGATGGGGAAAAGGCCGGAATAGACCATTGGGTCCGGGTCCTTATAGCCCTTGAGCGGAGTCTCAGCGCCGCCGTTGGACCAAGTGACGGTATCGCCCACCTTGGTCTCGCGCACGTCCTTTACGCCGGTAATGAGGTAGCCCACCTCGCCTGGGCCCAATCCCTCGCATTTTTGCATCGTAGGGGACACGATGCCGATTTCGAGCAGCTCGTGGTTGGCGTTGGTCGACATCATGGTGACCTTCTGGCGCGGGGTGAGCCTGCCATCGACCATGCGGATATAGGTGACAACGCCACGGTAGGTGTCATAGACGGAGTCAAAAATCATGGCGCGGGCCGGCGCATCCGCGTCGAACTCGGAGGACGGCGGCGGCACCAACTCGCAGACCTTGTCCAGCAGCTCGACCACACCCTCGCCGGTCTTGCCGGATACGCGCAGGACCTCTTCCGGTTCGCAGCCGATGATATTGGCGATTTCCAGCGCGTACTTTTCCGGGTCGGCGGCCGGCAGGTCGATTTTATTGAGGACCGGGATGATTTCCAGGTCGTTTTCCATCGCCAGGTACAGGTTGGCGAGGGTTTGGGCTTCGATGCCCTGGGCGGCGTCGACAAGCAGGATGGCGCCTTCACACGCCTCGAGGGCGCGGGAGACTTCGTAGGTAAAGTCCACGTGGCCAGGAGTGTCGATCATCTGTAGGACGATCTGCTCCCCTTCGTCCGGACCGGACTGGGGTACCCAGGGCAGGCGCACGTTCTGCGCCTTAATGGTGATACCGCGTTCGCGTTCGATGTCCATATTATCGAGGAACTGGTCACGCATATCGCGCTCCGCAACCACCTTGGATAGCTGCAGGATGCGGTCCGCCAGCGTCGACTTGCCGTGGTCGATGTGAGCAATAATGCAGAAGTTTCGGATTCGGGCGGGATCCGTAAACGTCGTGGCCGCAAAGTTTTCAGACATACGTCTACAATAGTCGACATGAAAAGCGCCATGCTCACCCGACTGCGCCAAGCGCTGGGAATCAGCGAGCGCGAGCCCATAGACACCGGCCTGACCCGCATTAATTCCCGGTTGGGGCTGGATAGGTCGGACGAGTTCCACGAGCCGCGCAAGGCCGCTGATATCCGGGTCGAGGCCACCGCCTCTCACCCCCGCTCCATATTTTTCTCCCCCGATATGGATGGCCAGGCTGATTCCGGCGAGGTGGTCTGGGTATGGGCCCCGGCCGAAGGCAAACAGGCCCCGCCGCGAGAGCGCGCCATCCTGGTTGTCGGCCGCACGCGCACCACGGTGATGGGTTTGCTTATCTCCCCCAACCCGAAGCATGCGCTTGACGACGCCTGGCTGGAAATCGGCGCCGGCGAGTGGGACGAATCCGGGTGCGATTGCTGGGTGCGCCTCGACCGCTTGCTGGAGGTTTCCGAAGAACAGGTGCGCCGACAAGGCACACTTTTTCCCGAACGCCGGTTCGAAAGAATCGCGAATAGGTTACGCGCGCGCTACCACTGGGCCTAACCAGTCGCACAGACGGCGGCCATGCTGAGAGTTTTGGCAGGTCGGGTTCGGTACTGCTATTGTATGTTGGTTACTTACTTGCCGGGCGCGTTGGTCGGGGCGGGCAGGACCTTGGGTTCGCTCTTCGAATACCAGCGCCGAGCGTGCCAGCGATTGCTGGCCGCGGGAGTAGTCCGAGTAGGTCGGTTTCTACGTCAATCACTTTCGATTACTAAGAGGTATTTTTCATGGCAAATATCAAGTCCAAGCAGAAGCGCGTTATCACCAACGAGAAGGCACGCCAGCGCAACAAGAGCGTTCGCTCCGCCGTCCGTACCGAGATCCGCAAGTTCCGCGAGGCCGTTACCGCTGGCGACAAGGCTGCTGCTGAAAAGCAGCTGCGCGTGGCATCCCGCGCCCTGGACAAGTCCGTGTCCAAGGGTGTCTTCCACCGCAACACTGCAGCCAACAAGAAGTCCGGCATGGCTTCCGCGTTCAACAAGATGGACTAAGAGCCATTGCACTGACAATCCCCCGGTCGCACTCTACGGAGCGCACCGGGGGATTGTCTTAGCCTAGACCCGAGCGGGGAGGCTTAGGCCAGTTCGTCGTTGAAGTAATCTTCGAAGATGGCACCGGCGTTGCGGAAGGCTTCACTAAGCGAAGTTCCACCACGGGTTTCCACAAAAATCTCGAAGGCGGTCAGGAACTGGGTGTGGATGATGTTGACGGTCGGCGTGAGGCGCGAATCGGAGGACTTCCAGCCCTCACGGGCTTGCACGGCTTGGCGGAGGCGCTCAATAGTGCGGCTATTGCGCTGGTAATACAGGGCACGCAGCTTCGTATCCTTAGCTAGCGCCTGGGCCGTCAGCTGGGAAATTTCGGGGAAGAACTCATCACCCACGGCGCGGTCAAATACGGCTTTGGCCACGATTTCAGAATCTTCGCGCAGGCTTCCGGTGGGCAGTCCGGCGGCGAAATTCTGAAATTGGTGCTCTAGTTCCTCCGAAAATTCGGGACCTAAAACTGCCGATTCTTTGTCTTTTATGTAATTAAAAAGGGTACGGCGGGAAACGCCTACCTTTTGGGCGAGTTCCTCCATAGTAAACCCGCCGTATCCGGCTTCGATGACGAGGTTAAGCGCAGCGACTCGGATTTGTGATATACGCGGCATAAATGCCCCTTTCTGTCCCGACGCTCTAAGGGCCTTACTTTCGTTTTCTAAACCCTTAAATCTTTAGGTGAAAATGGTATTTCCCTACAAACTAAGGCGTTTGGGGTGATTTTATTACCTAATATTCGACTATGGAAACAGCCGTGCGCACGGGAAGAATTTACTACCGGCATGGCCGTACGTTTAGGCCCGTCATAGAACTATTTAACAAAGCTGTGATGTTAGACAACCAAAGTACCTGTGCGGCCAGCCCTCCGCTCCAGTTATCCGCCCGCACGTTCGAAAGCCCAATGGTGCTCGTGTCGGGTAGGGCCGCTAAGATGAGTCAACGATGAAAAACGTTAAGCCACTGGTGAAATGGGCGGGCGGAAAGCGCCAGCTCTTGCCACATATCCACGCCGCCCTACCGGCGGATGTCCCGCGGCGGTTTTATGAGCCCTTCATCGGTGGCGGCGCGGTGCTTTTCTCTCTCCAACCAGCCAGCGCACGGGTCAATGATCTCAATGCTGAGCTCATCAACCTATATGAGGTGGTACGCGGCGGCGTCGACGAGCTCATTGCAGAGCTCGTGAGCTATCCCAATGAGGCGGAGTTTTTCTATGCGCTGCGCGCAGTGGACAGGGATGCGAAGCGGTTTGCCGCCCTCTCCCCTGTCGAGCGTGCTGCACGAACGCTGTATCTCAACCGCACCTGCTATAACGGCCTGTATCGCGTGAATACGGCAGGTCAATTTAATGCGCCGTTCGGGCGCTATAAGAATCCCACCATTTGCGATGAAGACACGCTGCGTGCGGTGCACCGCTATTTTGCGGAAAATGAGGTGATCTTTTCCCAAGGCGATTTCGCCGCAGCGGTGGCAGAAGCAGGCGAAGGCGATTTTGTCTATTTCGACCCGCCCTATGACCCAGTCAATGTGACGAGCTCGTTTACCGGCTATCAAAAGGGCGGCTTTGACCGCGCGGAGCAAGAACGGCTCAAAGAGGTCTGCGATGAGTTGGACAAACGCGGGGCAAAGTTTCTGCTGTCGAATTCGGCCACCGAGTTCATCCGAGAGCTCTATGCGGATTATGAGGTAGGCATCGTGGGGGCAACGCGGGCGATCAATTCCGTCGCTTCGAAGCGCGGCAAGGTCGATGAGGTACTGGTGCGCAATTATGAGGTCAGCGGTGACTAGCGGGCCGAAGGCGCACGCGGGGCGGGAGCTGCAAGAGGAGCTGCGGGCACGTTTTGGCGTTCCGGAGTCGGTGAAGCTAGGCGTTAATGACTGGGGTTGGCTGCGCATCTTGGCGGCTGGCTACGGCGAAGAATTGGAACGGCGCGGGTATTTTTTCATCAGCGCGCGGGAAGTGGAGAAAATCTCTGCTCGGCAGCCACGGTTGATGGCCAAGCATGATTTTTCCACCTCGCGACCTTGGATTTTTCAGCGCCTGCAGCTCGGCATCGTGCCGGTAAGCCGCAGCGAATACTTGGTGGGCCGGTTCAACCTCTACGAGAAGTTTCCGGAGGCGCAGCGCGAGGAGGTACGTACGCTGCAGCTGCCAGCGGGTCTAGATACCCTCTCGTTGGAGGGGGTGAGCTCGGAGGCGGTGGCGTTAAATGGGGCGTCGGCAAGCGGGATGCTAGAAGACTTTCTGGCCTGCGGGCCTTTGCAAGCTACGGTGGCAGGCCGCATGTCCACGCGCGAGATGCAGGTGCGGCTGCCGGACCTGGGCGTGGAGGTGGCGGTGGACCGCGCACAGATGGAAATCGACGGCGGTTTTGAATCGCTCGAGCATCTAGTGCTGGTGGAGGCGAAAAATCACCTCTCGGATGATTTCAATATCCGGCAGCTCTATTTTCCCTACCGGCGCTTCCAACAGCGCCTGGCCAAGGAAGTGGTACCGGTTTACCTGGTGTATTCCAATGGCATTTTCCACCTATACCGCTATGAATTTAGGGATCCGGCGGATTTTCGTAGCATTGCGCTGGTCGATAGCGCCCGCTACGCACTATCGGCCTCGCACCTGGATGCGCAGGCGGCGCTGGATATCGTTCGGGCGGTGGAGCCCGACGTCGAGCCGGAGGTGCCCTTTCCGCAGGCCAATAACTTTGAGCGGGTGGTCAATCTCTTGGAGCTCATTGCGTTGCAGCCGCTAAGTAAGGCAGAGATTACTCAGCGCTATGATTTCGATCCGCGGCAGGCGGACTATTATGCCAACGCCGCGCGCTACCTGGGGTTGGCGGTGCAGGTGGATGAGGCCTGGGAGCCCACCGAGCGCGGGAGGAGAATTATCGAGCAGCCACAGCGCGATGCCCGAAATGCGGCGCTCATACGGACGTTGGCGGCGCGACGGGTATTTCGCGAGGTGCTCGAACTCAGCTTGGCTCGCGGCGCGGTCGCCAGCACCGCGGAGATTATTGCGGCGATGGAGGAATTGGGGCTGAGCTTGGCGACGTCCCGGCGGCGCGCCTCCACCGTCGCCCGCTGGACCCAGTGGGTGCTCGACACGGTGGCGGAGGGAATGCCGCGGCTGTTTTAGTGCAGGAGGTTCTGCGCACCGGAGACAATAAGGACGATGCCGGCGATAATGAAAAACAGGCCCGAGCCGATATCGATCCACGGACCAGCGGCGATGAGCTTGCGGCGCACGGCGTTGGTAGAAATTACCGTGGCAACGACGAGGAAAAAGAGGAAGGCCGAAAGCGATAAGGACAGCGTCAACCCGATGGCCAACCAGATGGGCGGGCTGGCCGGCAGCAGCGGGGCAATCATCGCGGCGAGGAAGAGCACGATTTTCGGGTTGGACATATTCGTGGCTAGGCCGACTTTGAAAGCGGTGCGCAGGCGGCCCAGCTGGGCGGCGGCGTCTTCCAGATCAACCGGCGGGTTAGCGCGTTGGGCGATACCGCTGCGCAGCGCGCGCGAGCCCATAAACACCAGGAAGCAGCCGCCAACGGCCTGAACCGCTCCCAAAATTTCCGGAAAAGCCGTCAGCAGCGCTGCGGCGCCGAAAACGGTGGCGGTGCACCAAAAGAGCACGCCGATTTGGATGCCGGCGGCTGCGGCTATGGCGTGGCGCCGCGAGCGGGTGGCGTAGCGGGTCACCAAAATAATGTCGGGTCCGGGCGAAGCAACGCCCACCAGATTCATCAACAAGAGGGTGAAAAAGGACGTCCAGGTCACTCCCCTGCCTCGCTTTCTAGGCGCGGGATGAGGTCCTCGCGGCCAAATATGCGGGCAGACTCCAGCGCGGAGGGATGGCCGGCGGCAGGGTCGGCGTGGGCGGCCAAGAGGGCGTCGATGACCGCATCTTCCTTTTTGAAAATGGCACCGGCCAGGGGTGATTGACCGCGGTCATTGAGCAGATTAACGTCCGCGCCGACGCGAGCAAGTGCGGTAACCAGCTCGGCGTGGCCGTGATAGGCCGCGAGCATGAGGAAGGACTGGCCGTCCTGGTTCACGAGGTCAATATTTACGCCGTGGTCGATATAGGCCAGGAGGTCCAAGCTGCCCTCGCGTGCCATGTCAAAGAGCCGACCGGCGAATTCCTGCACTTGCGTCTCAGACATAGCTTCTAGCTTATCGCGCCAGTTCCGCGACTCGTTTGACGGCCGCCTCTATGGCGAATTCGGGCTCACCGCCTTGGCCTTTGACGGCGGCATCGAGTTCCGAGACGAGGATGACGGCCTTGGTGACATTATCGGCGGACCAGCGGCGAGCCACCGGCTGGGTCATCTTGACCACGTAGGGTGCTAGGCCGGTTTGGCTAGCTAAAGAATACTGGTCCCCGCGGGCGGAATACAGGCGGGCTACGGCTCCGACCTTATTGGCTAGCGCTGCGGCAATCGCCACGGGGCTGGCGCCAAGCTGCAGGGCGCGGCGGCAGGTGGACACGGCGGCTTCGACGCGGCCGGCAACGGCGGCATCGGCAATATCCCAATTGGCAACCTCGGCCACGCCGACGTAGTAGTTCTGCACGGCCTCGCGGGTGACGTTGCCGCCGGTATCGGACACCAACTGGGAGATGGCAGAGGCCAGCTCGCGTAGGTCAGAGCCCACGCCTTCGAGCACGGCATGGATGACGTCCGGGGTCGGGCGCACACCGTGGGAGGAGAATTCGCGGGTGGCCCACTGCCCCAGCTCATTGGGATAGAGCGAGAAGACTTCGTGAACCTCGGCAATCTTGCGCAGCTTGGCCACCAGTTCAGGTTGCTTCTTCTTTTTCTTTAGGGTCTTGGCCGTCACGGAGTAAATGATGACCATGGTCATGCCCGGCGCGGGGTTCGCGCAGGCACGCAGGATGATATCGACTACTTCCTTGCCGGCTCGCTCGCAGTCACTGATGACAATGACGCGGCTATCTCCAAAAAGAGAGGGGCTAGTGGCCTCGAGGATTTCGCCCTCGGAGACTTCGGAAGCTTTAAGCTTGGTCAGCTCGGGGCGAGCACCGGTTGGGCCGCTCTCCTCGGCCGCGGCACGCTGAATCTGCAGGCGGGCGCGTTCGGTGAGGAATTCATCGTCGCCAAGGATGAGATGTACTGGAGGCATGCCCGCCATTCTAACCTGCCGCCACACCGAGCCAGGCGATGCCCGCTAGCGTCAGCGCCAGAGTCAGCCAGGGGCGGTGATAGAGGAGGCCGGCAATGATCCAGGCGTAGGCAAGCAGCGTAAAAAGCGGGCTAGCGGGGATGGTGACCACCGGAAGGTGGGCCACGCCGTGGGCGATGGTATTAATCCACCACGAAAAGGGTTCTATAAGGCGCAGCAAGCCCGCACCTAGCACATCGAGTGGACCGAGCTGGGCGAAGACGGCGGCGATAAGCCCCACGATGGTAATCGGCACGGTGGCGGGCTCAACCAGGATATTGGCCAACACGGAGACCACGGAGACCTCGCCGGACATGAGTGCGACTAGCGGGAGGGTAACGATATCGGCGGCAATGGCCACAGCGACCGCGCGCAGAAAAATGGCGGGCCAGCCGGTTGTGGCCAAGTGTTTATAAATGAGCGGGCTAAGCGCCACGATGCCGAGCGTCGCCGCGCAAGAAAGTGCGAAACCAAAGTGCACGGCGAGGTCGGAATCCACGAAGAGCAGGGCGATGATGCCGAGGCTAAGAGCATGAATCGGCTCCATGCGCGTGGAATTAAGCACGGCGAGCAGCCCCACCAGCCCAGCCACGGCCGCGCGCTGGACGGAGGGTTCAAAACCCACGAGCACAACATAGGTGGCCAAAGCACACAGAGAGGCAGCCACGCGGGCGCGTGGCCCCAGCGCGAAGGCGGCGCAGACCATGGCTGCGGCGGAGCACACGATGGCGACATTTGCACCGGAAACTGCGCTTAAGTGCGAAAGGCCGGTGATGATATACAGGTCGCGCTCTGAAGAGCTTTGCAGGCTAGTATCGCCGAGCACCATGCCAGAAATCAGGCCCTGGCTGGAAGGACCGAGGGTATCTACAACCAGCGCGCGAAATGTGTCGGACACGTGGGCCGCCCAGCCGGCTAGGCCTTCGGGCTCACCGGTTACCTGCACGTCTGTGGCAGTGGCGCTGAGCTTTCCGACGCCCGCCCTATCCGACTCCCTCACCTCCACCCTGGCCGTGAGTTCGGCGCCCGCAGCGGCCGGGACCGGTTCCGAGCTAAAGACCGGCAGTTGAGTCGGATACCCTGGCACCTTGAGCTTGAGCAGCCAGCCGCCCGTGCTGGTCTGCGTCGGCGCGGTGGTCAGGCGACCGGTAACCTCGGTGCCGAGGTCGAACGCAGCGGCACGGGCCTGGCGCACCGCGGCAACCAGCGCCGCGGCTGTCGCGACCATTCCGGAAAATAGCGCTTGGCCCCATTGGCGGGCGATCAGGCAGCACCCGACGACCGCCGCAATGATAAAGATTGCCCAGCCACGGCCGCCTAGCAGCACAGCAATGACAGCCAGCCAAGCGGTGGCCGCGCCGGGGACGAGCCGCAGTTCTCGCATCGCGTGCTCGTACTCAGCTTAGAGCTGGACCTGGTCTTTAAGCTGCGCTAGCTTCGCCGGTCCGATGCCGGTGACCTCGAGTAATTCCTCAATATCTTGGAAGCCGCCATGTTCCTCGCGGTACGCCACGATAGCTTGCGCGGTGACCTCACCAACGCCCTTGAGTTCTGTAAGTTCCTCCGCGGTGGCGTTATTCAGGCTCACGCCGCTGGCACCGCTCCCGCTGTTGCCGCTCCCGCTGATGCCGTTGCCGTCGGCTGGGGCTGGTTCGCCGGGTGCGGGAGGTGGGGCGGCGCCGGAGGGAAGGATGTGGAGCTGCTGGCCGTCGGAAAGCCGCTGGGCATGGTTGAGCGCAATTGTGTCTGCACCGGGAAGGGGTTGAGCGGCGTCGAGGGCATCGGCGACGCGCGCGCCGGGCTCGAGGGTCTGCAAGCCGGGCTCGGCCACCTCGCCAATGACAGAGACGATGATTTCACTGGGCTCTGCACTGGGTGCAGTGCCAGAATCACCGCTTATTGCCGCAGGCTCGGGCATGCCCGAGGATTCATCGGAGCGGGCGTTGATGCCAAGCCACGCCACCACGCCGACGACGAGAATGACCGCCACGGCGCAGGCTTGCCACGGGCTAATGCGCAGACGCGGGCGAGGATAATCGACGGCGAGGAGCTCTTCCTCACCGGTGGGTTGGGTAAATTCGCGGAGTCGTTCGCTAATCTTGGGTGCCGCCATGGCGCTGAGAATAAAGGCGTGGGCGCTAAGGCAGTAGGTACAGCGAAGGCGGGCTGTGGATAACTTGTTGGGGACGTCAACGAACCCGGCGCACTGGGCCTAGTTATCCACAGAACGGCGCGGTGGGAAGGCGCGTGGTCGACCACGCGTGTGAGGATGCGCTGGATCGGCGGGAGGCTCCGAGCTAAACACCGCAGATACGCCGATGGCGGAGGGGCCGACGTGGACGGAGAGGACGTCGTTAAGCGGGGTGCAGATAAAGGACGAGCCCTGCGGCAGGGCCGCTTCAAGCAGCGCCTCCAGCTTGGCGGCCGCGCCTTCGGCGTGGTTGTGCTGGATGGCGACGAAGACCGGCTTCCCGTTGGCGCGGGAGGCAATGAGGTCTACTAGCTTGGTAAAAGCCTTGGTCTGGGTGCGGGTTTTTCCCACCAGCTCCAGCTTGCCGCGGTTAATCGACATGATCGGCTTGGTGGCCAAAAGCGCCGTAGATAACACGGCTGTGGCCGGCGAAAGGCGGCCGGAGCGGCGCAGATCCTCCGTGGAATGCAGGTACACCCAGGTAGCCGCGCGCTTGAGGGTGTCCATGGCCGCAGCGTAGCACTCCTCCAAGCCGGCTCCGCGGGAGGCGACCTTGGCTGCGGACATGGCGGCCGCACCCATCGCCATGCCGGCCGACCCGGAATCAATCACCCGCACCGTGTGCGGGAAAACGCCCGAAGCAGTCACTGCGGCGGAGTAGGTGGAAGAAAGCTCTTTGGATAGGTGTATGGCCACCACGCCATCATCCTGAGAGCGCTCCATTTCGCGGCCATAGGCGGCTGCCAGCTCCAGCGCGCTTAATCCCGAAGTAGATTGCTCCAAGCCATCCTTGCCGTGTCGTTCCATGAGGTGGAGGTCAATGACGGTGATGGATAGCTGCTCCGCCAGCTCCCGGGGCAGGCCCGCGGAGGATTCCGTAATGACGCGAACCGCCACTAGATATCCGCCCCGCCGTCCCCGGTGACCTCGCCGCCCATATTCCAGCCGTCGAAGTACCACTGGGCATTGCCCACATTGTCGGGGGTGAATTCTAGCGAGGACAGCGGCGTTCCCGGGTTAAAGTCCGGGCGAGCAGTCAGCTGTGACCAGTGGGTATTCTTCAACCCCGAAAGGATCCCGTACTGCGCGTGGTCAAGGCCAAGCAGGTGGCAGGTAAGCGCCGAGATGGCCCCGCCATGGGCCACGATGAGGACGGGGCCGGCGTCCCAGCCGGCAAAGTCTTCCATGAGCTCATCGATGACGGGGCGGGCACGCTCAGCCACGTCCACGCGAGACTCCCCCTCCGGCGGGGCCCAGGTGGGATCGTGGCGCCAAATGGCGCGCGCGCCTGGAAACTCCGCATCTACCTCAGCAGAGGTTCTGCCCTGCCACTGGCCCAAGTGAGTTTCGCGCAGGCGGGCATCCGTGCTGAAGTCCACGCCGAGGGCTTCGGCGACGACGCGGGCGGTTTCCTTCGCACGAATGAGATCGGAGGCAACGATTTTGGACACGCCCTGATCCTGGAGCAGGCGCGCGGCAGCGCGGGCCTGCTCATAGCCCAGCTCAGACAGCTCGGTATCCAAGTGGCCTTGCATGCGGCCGGTGGCGTTATAGGTAGTTTGTCCGTGGCGGATCAGGATCAGGCGGCGACTCATATGGGTTTAAAGCTCCTCGTCCTCACCTGGGACCTTATCGGCCAGTGGGAGCTCGTCGATGGAATCTACCTCACGCGGGTTGACGCCATTGGTCCATTCGCCCGGACGCTCCGGGGCTTCGATGCCCTCAATCTCCAGTGCCGGGCAATCATGGTAAAGGCGGTCCAAGCCGTAGAACTCGCGCTGGTCATTGCGCTGGACGTGGACGACGATATTGCCATAATCCAGCAGCACCCAGCGATTTTCGCGGTTGCCTTCACGGCGCTGCGGTTCAAAACCCTGCTTGGTCATCTCATCTTCGACTTCATCCACAATGGAGCCCACCTGGCGCTCGTTATCTGCAGAAGCCAGCACGAAGACCTCAGTAATTGCGAGGACATCGGAGACATCAATAGCCGCGATATTGGTGGCTAACTTTTCTTGCGCCGCGTGTGCCGCGGTTTCTGCCATGCTGCGGGCGAGATCAGAAGTAGACAATGTGTATAAATTCCCTTTTCGCGTCTGAGTGCATTCGAAATGAACTATCTCTAGTGAGAATCTATTCTTGCACGTTTAGCAGGCCCGTGCCCAAAATCTGGGAAAGGCCGTGAAAGTTTCTACAGGGGCTTGTCCGGGTTGGGACCGTAGAGATTGTTTTTGGTGATGTACTGCACCACTCCATCCGGTACGAGGTACCACACGGGCTGGCCTTGGGCAGAGCGCTCGCGGCACGCGGTGGAGGAAATGGCCATGGCGGGGATATCGATGAGGTCAATATCCTCTTGCGCATCGGCAGGCAGCATATCAGCGCTTAATTCGTATCCTGGGCGGGTAACCCCCACGAAGTGCGCCATCTCCAGCATCTCTTCCCAGTTATGCCAGCTCATAATGGAGGCCAGAGAATCGGCGCCGGTAATGAAATAGAACTCCGCTTCTGGGAAAAGCTTACGCAGATCCCGCAGCGTATCGATGGTATAGGTAGGCCCCTCGCGGTCAATATCTACCCGCGAGACGGTAAAACGCGGATTGGATGCGGTTGCCACCATCGTCATCAAGTAGCGGTGCTCGGCCGCAGTGACCTCGCGGTGAGACTTCTGCCAAGGCTGACCTGTGGGCACAAAGATGACGCTATCGAGGGCAAAGCGATGCGCGGCCTCACTGGCGGCTACCAAGTGACCATTGTGGATGGGGTCAAAGGTGCCACCCATGATGCCAATGCGCTGTGGGCTAGTCATGGGTGGTGATTATAGTCCCCGGCCGAGGAGGGAGTAAGCAAGGTGGCGAGGGAGTCGGCAAAAGCGGCGTCGCCAAGCGAGGGCTCTACAAAATAAGAAGCATGGCGAGCCGCCTTGGTAGCCAACGCGTCGTGGGCGGAGGCGAGGTTCAGGTCGCAAACGAAGTCTCCGTCCAGGCAATAGTTAAGCCGGCGCGAGTCCGGCAATGCCGCAGGTTGTAAGAGCAAACGCTGCGGTAGCCAGCCCGCCATACCGTGGGGACGGCTGAGGGGATTGCCCAGGTAAACTGTCCCCGCGAGCTTGCCTCGTTGTGCTAGGTAGCGCTCCGCGCTGGTAGCGACAATGGCGCCTTGGGAGTAGCCAGCCGTAATATAGCGCGGCTGGCAGCCTGTTTCGCGCTCATACTTTTCCACCACGCGCGGAGCGTTGGCCATGCCGGTGCGCAAACTATGTACAAAACCAACGGTGACCGAATACGCCAGCTCGTGCAACGGATGCTCCATCACTACCCCACCGAGGCGGCGAATAAGCTGGAGCGGATTCAACTGCTCACCTTCCTGCGCCAGCGGCGGCAGGTTCATTGACGCCGGGTATGCCTGGGGGTCAAGGGCGAGGACATGGACTTTATCCATCGTGCCGGGATGGCGTTTTTCCACTAGATGAAAAAAGCGCGGAGAGGTTTGCCCCTTCATAGCCATTCGACGGCGCGGCATGCGGCGAATACTGCTGCGGTCCGAAATACTCGCCGTATTCCTCATTCTGGTCGGAGCCACGAGCAGCCAAAACAACGAACTCGGGACACCCAGCAGGCTGCGGCGATGGGGCGGATTGTGCTGCTGCCTGGGGCACGACGGGGGCAGCATTCGCGGTGGCGGCGGCGGGGGCTATAGAAACGGCAAGCGCCGCCGAGGCGCTTAGGGCGACGGCGGCACGGAAGAAAGCAGATCGAATCATGGCGGGGAGAATTATGGACGGGTCTGACCTGTACCCTGCAGGATCCACTTAGAAGAGGTGAGCTCCGGCAGCGCCATTGGGCCACGGGCGTGCAGCTTCTGGGTGGAAATGCCGATTTCGGCGCCCATGCCGTAGACCTCGCCGTCGGTGAAGGCGGTAGAGGCATTGAGCATCACCGCGGCGGCATCCACCTCGTTGCCGAATTTCACTAGGACATCGGCGTCTTGCGCGGCGATGGCCTCGGTGTGGCCAGTGGTGAACTCGGTGATATGCGCGATGGCGCCATCTACGCCGTCGACCACCTTGGCGCAGATATCCATAGATAGTGACTCCTCGCGCCAGTCTTCATCGGTGGCCTGCACGGCATCCTTGACGCCGAAGGCCTCGAGCTCGGCGACGTCGCCGTGGATGGTCACGCCAGCATCCTGCAGCGCGGCGATGATGCGGAGCTTGACGGAGTCATCCAAAGCGGCGTCGATAAGCACGCACTCCGTAGAGTTGCACACGGAGGTGCGGCGGGTCTTGCCGTTGATGACCATGTCGGTGGCCTTATCAATGTCTGCAGAGGCATCCACGTAGAAGTGGCAATTGCCGGTGCCGGTCTCAATGGCGGGGACGGTGGCGCCGGTAACGACGGCCTCAATAAGCTTTGCGCCACCACGCGGAATAACCAGGTCCACCAGACCACGGGCGGTAATGAGGTCCTGGACGGAATCGTGCGTCTCGCACGGCAAAAGCTGCACGGCCTCGCGCGGCAGGTCAAACTCAACGAGGGTATCCTGCAAGATTTCTACCAGCTTGGTGTTGGAGTTGCGGGCGGATTTGGATCCACGCAATAGCGGCACATTGCCGGACTTGATGGCCAAACCGAAGGCGTCCACGGTGACGTTCGGGCGGGCCTCATAGACCATGCCCATGACACCGAGCGGCACGCGCACCTGCTTCATCTGGATTCCGTTATCCATGGTGCGACCCTGCAGGATCTCCCCTACCGGGTCCTGCAGGCCAGCTACCTGGCGCAGGCCGCCGGCAATGCCTTCCACGCGCGCGGCGTCGAGAGACAGGCGGTCAATAAGGGACTCGGACATGCCGCGTTCGCGGCCGGCATCGATATCCTGCTTATTGGCGGCGAGAATGGCTTCGGTGTGGGCAATGAGGTTGTCGGCTGCGCGCTGCAAGATCTCATTCTTGCGCGGCGTGGACAGCTGCGCCACGACGGGCGCGACTTCCTTGGCAGCACGGGCTTTGGACAGAACTTCTTCGCGTTCAGTGTTGCTCATGTCATACCAGCCTAACGAAAGGCCGCGCGCTTTTCAGCCAGTTGGGCGGCAAGCACCCGCACGGTGGTGTCCTTATTGGCCGAGCTCGCGGCTCCGCTTGTCGGATGCCCGGCGGCGGCGCTTCTCGTCCTTCCGCTCGAACATGAGGTATTCCTCTTCGTAATAGCTCAAGTTATAAACGTGGCGGGCTCCGGCCGAGCATATAAAACAGATAATCGGGATAACCCAAAAATAGGACCAGTGGAAGAAGAAATAGCCGAGCACAACGGAAAGGATGGTGGCCGCCCAGGCAGCATAATCGACCGCCTGTACCTTCTTCCGGCGCTCCTTCATATCCGCGACCTCGGCTTCGCTGGGATTAAAAGAGCTCCCTTGATAAGAACCGTCTTGTGAGGCGGCGTTGTCCATTAATAACCCGCCTGAATATCGACTTCCGTGGGGATTGCTTCACCTGCGGAGTAGCGCTCCATGACCTGTACTGTATGCGAGCCGATGCGCCGGCGCACCGAATAGGGAGGGTTGGCCAGGTGCGGGGTGATGTCCACGTTAGGCATGTCCCACAGTGGGTGCCCATCGGGCAGCGGCTCAGGGTCGGTGACATCCAAGCCAGCGCCGGCGATGTCTCCTGCCCGCAAGGCTTCGACTAGAGCATCGGTGTCCACCAGTGGTCCGCGGCCAACGTTAATAATCACGGCGTGATCGGGCATGGCACGGAAGGCAGCGGCATTAAAAAGCCGGTGGGTCTCGTCCGTTAGCGGCGCAAGCGCCACGAAATAATCGGCGGCTGGCCAGACGCGCTCAATATCGGCGGTGGCGAAGGTTTCATCGGCACCCTCGACTGGGTTGCCGGAGCGATTGACCGCGATTATGCGTGGTCCGAAGCCTTCCAGCATACGAATAAGCCGCTTGCCGATGCCCCCGGCGCCCACCACCGCTACCGTCTTATCTTCAAAAAGGAAGCTGGTATGAGCCTCAACCTCATCGCGGTTAGACCAGCTAGTCCCCACGCGCTTATGCGCATGCAAGTGGGCGAGCAGGAGCGCAATGGTAGATTCCGCCACGGTGGCGTCATACAGGCCGGCGGCATTAGACCAGCGGGCGGTGGTATCACGCATGACGTCGAGCAGGTGATCCACCCCAGCGAAGGGGACCTGCACCAGGCCCACGCTCGGTGGCAGGGGCCGTGGGAAATCATCTGGGCCGCCGTTGAAGATGAGAACCTCGGCATCTTCCAGTGGGGCGCGCTCGTGACCCGCTGCATCGAGTGCCTGCAGGGTTTCCTCCCACGGGGTGGGTAGCATCGCGTACTTCATTAGTAGCCCGCCTCCACATCGACGCGGGTAGGCATCGCCTCTCCCCTCTCCCACGCCGCGGCATTGGCGTTGAAGATAGCGCCCAGGTGGTACTGCGCCACGTGCGCGGAAGCAGCCATGTGCGGCGTCATGGTGCAATTGGGCAGGTCGTATAGCGGATGGCCATCAGGCAGTGGCTCGGGATCCATAACTTCCAGCCCGGCGCCGGCGATCTCACCATCGCGCAGGGCCGCCACTAGATCGTCGGTTACTACGGTGCTGCCACGGCCGACGTTGATAAAGATGGCGGAGGATTTCATCGCGCGGAAAGTGGCGGCATCAATGAGCCCCTCGGTGTCCGAGGTCGCAGGCAGGATACAGAAAATGAAATCGGCCTCGCCCCACACGTGATCGGCCTTATCCATGGGCACGACCTCATCGGCGCCTTCCACCGAGCGGCCAGAGCGATTGACCGCGGTAATGTGCACGCCAAACGGTTTCAGCAGCTTAATAAGCTGCTTGCCGATGCCCCCAGCGCCGAAGATGGCTACCCTCTTCGGCCCTCGCTGGTTATAAAGCCACGCCTGGGACTCGTCCAGCTCCTGTGCTACCGACCACGAAGCGGCCTGGGCGAAAGCTTTGTGGTGGTGCGCCTGTGACAGGGCCAGGCCAAGTGCAGATTCGGCTACCGGCTGGGCAAAAGCGCCGGCGGAGTTGCACCATGGCACGCCGTCTGGGGTGATGACCCCGGCATCAATGAGCTGATTTACGCCGGTAAAACAATGCTGCACCCAACCGATGTTCTCCGGCATCTCGGGGATGCGGCGCGGGTTGGGCGCATTGTTGATGTAGACCTCGGCATCTTCAAGGCTATTTACGCGTTCGTGCCCGGCAGCCTCGATATCTTCTACCATCGGCTGCCAGGCGTCCGGACCCATGAAATATTTCATGCCCCAACCATACGGGGAATCAGGGACTTGGGTTTAAATACGGGAGGCGAAGTTGGAGAGGTAATCGGCGTGAACAACTGAGCGGCGCTGCTCCTCAGGAAGTTCTTCCATCTTCTTTCCCTTAATACCGTGCAGTTCCTCGGAGTCGAAACGGACTTCGCCACGTCCGATGACCTCGCCATTCGGACCGAGGATATCGATGATTTCGCCCTTGGTGAACTCGCCTTGCACATCGGTAATGCCCACGGCCAGCAGTGAATTACCGCCCTCGGTCACGGCTTGTTTAGCGCCTTCATCGAGGCGGACGGCTCCGCCGGTATCTGCGCAGTAAAGTGCCCAGAACTTCCAGGCGGAAAGCTGGCGTTCCTCGCGGGTGTGGAAGACGGTGCCCACAGAGGCGTCGGCAAGCGCGGGGCCAATATTATCCGTGGAGGTCAACAGCACCGGAATGCCGCCGCGGGTTGCCAGGCGGGCTGCAGAGACCTTGGTGGCCATACCACCGGTGCCCACCTTGCCGCCATCGCCAGCTACAACGCCCTTCAAGTCCTTGCCGGTGCGCACTTCATCGATGAACTTAGCGTCCGGCTCGGCCGGGTTCTTGTCATACAGGCCATCCACATCGGAGAAGAGGAAGAGCGCATCAGCACCCACCAGGTTGGCCACCAGCGCGGAGAGGCGATCGTTATCGCCAAAGTGCATCTCCGAGGTAGCCACGGCGTCATTCTCGTTGACGATAGGAATGGTACGCAGCTGGCGCAGGCGATCAATGGTGCGCTGCGCGTTGCGGGCGCGATCGCGGTGACCAGTATCTGACGCAGTCAACAAAACCTGGCCGATGGTGCGCTGATAGCGAGCAAAGGACTGGCCCCACACATAGGCCAAGTGCACCTGGCCTACAGAAGCGGAGGCCTGCTTGGTAGCCAGATCGGTGGGACGCTGGTGCAGCCCGAGCGGCCCCATGCCGGCGGCGACCGCACCAGAAGAAACGATAATGACATCGGAGCGGCCCATGCGCGCATGAACGGCATCGACGATGTGATCAATCTTTTCCTGTGAAACACGGAAATTTTCATCCGTGAGAGAAGAGGAACCAATCTTGACCACGACGCGCTTGGCGTGCGCGATCTCGTGGCGAAGTTCAGATTCAAAACCGGACGCTACCGGGTTCTCATCGAGCGGTTCTGGAAAGGGAGTATCGGCGGTAGGCCCGTCAAAAGGCTCTACCGGAAGTGGAAGGATGGGCTCTTTCTGTTGATCAGAAGACATGCCAACCGAGTCTACAAAGCGCCCCCTCTTATACACCCCAAGAAGAGGGGGCCTACCGAGCTAGCCTTGCCACCTATCCCGATTAGCACCCTCGCGAGTGACCTCTTCGTCGGTGCCGTAATCGTATTCATCGATAAGACCACGGCGTGCCTGAGAGGCACGCTTGCGCTCGGCGGCGGAAACGCGGCTAGTGCCCTTCAAACGGGCGTCCTCGCCGCGGCTGGCCATCGTCGGATCACCGCCAGTCATCGGCTCCCACTCGAAGGTAATGCCGCCGATCGTCACCGGACAGCCTTCCACAGCGCCCTGCTCGCGCAGCTCTTCCTCCACGCCGGCCTTGGCCAAGCGGTCCGCCAAGAAGCCCACTGCCTCATCATTTTCAAAATCAGTTTGGGTAATCCAGCGATCAATCTTCTTGCCCTCAACAATGAAGCCACCCTCGACCTCAGGGTCGGCCTTCACGGTGAAATCAGCAAATACACCGGTATGCTTCTTATGGCCCTGGGCCTTGGGATGGATAACGGTGTGGTTCTTATCCTTCTTTGGCAATGGCTGGGCCTTGCGATGCTCGGTCACCATATCCATGAGCCGGAACTTCAGCGGATCCAGGCCCTTGCGAGCGACGGCCGAAATAATAAAGACAGGCCAGCCAAACTTCTCTTCCAGATCATCCTTGACAAATTCCGCCAGCTCTTCGGCCTCAGGCACATCTGCTTTATTCAAGATGATGACGCGGGGGCGCTCACGCAGATCCCCTAAACCAGTATCTTCCTGCAAAGCCTCCTGGTATTTTGCCAGCTCATTTTCCATCGCCTCAATATCGGAAACGGGATCACGGCCGGGCTCAATGGTGGCAGTATCGACCACATGGGCAAGCACCGCCGTGCGTTCAATGTGGCGCAAGAAATCCAGGCCTAGGCCTTTGCCATCGGCCGCGCCTGGGATAAGCCCCGGCACGTCCGCGATAGTAAAGGAGCTATCTCCCATATCCACCACGCCCAGGTTCGGCTGCAGCGTAGTAAAGGGGTAATCACCGATCTTGGGCTTCGCGGCCGACAAAACCGAGATAAGCGAGGACTTACCAGCCGATGGAAAGCCCACCAGCCCTACATCCGCCATGGACTTCAGCTCGAGGATAAGATCATGGGCTTGGCCCGGCTCACCCTGGAGAGCAAAACCCGGTGCCTTGCGGTTCTTTGAGGCCAATGCCGCATTGCCTAGTCCGCCGAAGCCGCCTTCTGCGGCCACAAACCGCGTTCCCGGAACGGTAAGGTCCGCCAAGGTTTCGCCCTTTTCAGTGCGGACCACCGTGCCCGCCGGGACCTCCAAAATCAGGTCCTCGCCGCGAGCACCATTGCGCATATCGCCGGCTCCATTGCCGCCGCGTTGCGCCTTAATATGCGGGCGGTAATGGAAATCCATAAGCGTATGGATTTGTTCAGAGACCTCGAGGATGATGTCACCGCCGTGGCCACCATTGCCGCCATCCGGGCCACCCAATGGCTTAAACTTCTCGCGGTGGACAGACACACAGCCGTGTCCACCGTCACCTGCTTGCAGGTGCAGGACAACGCGGTCAATAAAACGTGCCATGGTCAAATCCTCCGTGCATTGAATAGTTGTCCTACTCAGTGTAATGCGTATCTTGGGCTGGACTCCAACCGTTTAACATAATGTGAATATTGAATATTCTTATTAGGAGGACTTGGATTTTGCTAGGTAGACACCTAGTACCCCGCTTGGTGGAGAAGAAATGAACTGTACCACCATGCCTAAATACTCCGAACAACTCAAACGTGGTGCTATGGTCCGCTCAGAGTGCATTGAAGTCGCCTGCTTCCTTCAGCTTCAGCGAGGTTTGTTGAAAACGTTCCCGCCTTTATTTTCAGGCCCACTAACACGGCACCAGCAAACGTTCCGGCACTAGAGCTTTGCGCGATATTGTCTATGGGTGAGGGCCAATTTCGAGCGAATCCGCCAGGTAGAAAATCATAGAGTTGCACGAACAACAAGATATTTTGCAAAAGGCTGCAAATTCTTTTGAGTAAAGAGACATGTGGGCAATAGAGAGTGTCTGATGGTTTGTAGGCAGATTCCCAACCTGCATGAAGAGTTAGACCAGAATGACTACTGCGACACGACCAGATCTAAGCTTATAAGACCACGACTCATGCAATTGATAAGAAGCTTCTTGCCCACCCTAAAATTGCGAAACACATTGACAGCCTAGAAACGACCACCACGGCTGCCAATAACCTAGTTCGACGCACGTTACAAACCGCAATGACCAGAGACTAAAACTGCCGCCGAAACCGACAATTACCGCAACGAGCCGTACAAAGACAGCGGACAGTAACTACAGCCCAGCCACATTGATATCCCTATGAGATTACCACTCGTTTAGTGGACCCTATTCGTACGGATTTTGTGCCCGTAGGAGAAAATGATCATTGTGAGCTAACAGCGCAAGAAGTACACGCCGGAATATCGGCGCAAAGCCACGAACCTAGTATTCGAGTAAGAGCGCCCGGTATCTTATGTGGCTAAGGAAATCGGTGTTTCCGCCGAGCTTTAGACCAGCGGGGCATACTCGAGCGTGAACAAACCTCCCGGCTGATGCGCTTGGCCGACAATTCTGGCAAGGCAAAGGACGCTCACCTATAACAACGCGCAAGCCCAACGCGCCAAATTTGCGCCAAACCTAGCCAACCATGAGTTTAAACCCCAATGCCCCTACAAACTGTGGATGACCGACATAACAACCGCGCGCACAAAGAAAGGCTTTGTGTACACCGCGATTGTCACTTATACGTTTACTCAACACATTGCCGGATCGTCGTAATCAAAATCCATGCGCACCGAAGCATTGCCGCTGCATGCTTTCAACCCAGTGATCTTATCCGCCAAAGAAAAACAGGTTCGGTGCACCATTCCTACCCCGGCTTGCTGTAAGACTACGTTGTCCACAACAAACAGCTTCCCCGGCAAGGAATCACTCCTTCCACCGGAACTGTCGGGAACTCTTACGACAATGCTCTAGCCGAAAAATTTTAATGGTTCCTACAACCATGAACTCATCCATACTCACAGTATGTGATAATGCTGCCGATGCGGAACCTCCAAAACCCAAATGGTGTCGTGATGGAACAAAACCAAGCTCCACGAAAAATTTAAGACACCCAGACCCAGCCGAGACGGAAACCGAATTATCCAAACCAGAACCCACCACAGGAAATAATAAAACCCCAAGGCAAAAGCCAGGAACAAAACTCGGGCCACTTCAGTACCGAAAAATTTACCCCACTTGCCCTAAGCAACATTGCTAGTCAGGCAAATGGGGTAAATACGCAGTAGACCAAGTATCCTTTTGACACCTGCGGTCTACTTTGGCAGGTTCTTAAACGAACATACCAATGAGCTGGGAAGCGCCGTCAGCAATATTTACAAACGGCTCAACAATAGCCTTAACAACCTCTACGACTGTATTGGAAACGCTGGATAGCTCGGACACAACGCTGGATAGCTCGGACATTTTGACTCCTTCAGGAATTAGGATACTTGAATTATTTTATTCGGACTCGGACAGCGGGTTGATCACATCAACAGCATTTTCAAGATTCTTGCCAGAGAAGATCTCGGTCACGCCGGACAGAATCTTGTACCAACCTTCTTGGGTGTTGACGAAGTTGTCCAAGTGAAGCTGGATGGTGGATAGGTAATCCTGGATGGTCGACAGGTCAAAGTTCATACTCATACTCCTCGGTATCCTCTGGCGAACTTTCAGCCCAGATAGGGTTCGATTGCAGGACCGCTCTCACGTCCCACTAAAGGTATTCTGCCATAAGGTGACAATTCCGCAACAGAAATTCTGCTCTACAAACTAATTGCACCCCCTTTCAACTAGGAAATCATAATTCTAACCCAGCCTCAGTTAAGCCTATACTCATCTTTTGGGAATTCAACAGCGATTATGTAGCCCGCCTTTCAATTAAATTGAAGGATAGGTTAAATGAGATAAACGCGTAGGTTAACTATCCGCGTTCTAATTTAAAAGTCTTTATTTTTACCTAGCGCCCAGGCACCCCTAATAACCCCCTTTATAGGGGGTTAATCTGTACGCTTTATTCCACTGAACAGTTGGCTCTTCTTAATAGCTTCTCTTCCGATTATGTTCCTGCGGGCCTTTTACACGTTGGCAAATCAGCTTTTTATCCTTTCTGACGTGCCGCAAATCCCCAACTGAGCGACCGCTCTCTACAGAAATCAGTGGAGATCCCTTAAGACAACAAGGGTTTCCCTTGCGACACACTATACGTAGGGATATTTTTATTTGATCCCATCTGCTGGCCTACAACCCGTCAGGTGTAGACCACATCCTTCACCAAGTCTGCATTGGCGCCACCTACACGGCAGCTGCTCCATACCTACCATGCACTGCACGTCATGAGCATCGCTCCCCGTTAAGATCCTACTTATATGCCAACAGCCTACACAGAAATATAAGAGTATGTTACGAGATCTAGCGGCCACATATACCGCAAGTCTCTCTTGCTAACCTCCTTCAGACCGCTACCATCTGACTCAGACGTCAAAGGGAACGAGCTACCCCAGCTACAACAACGCTGTCCTACAACAAGGTGGTGCAATAATCTTCTGAACTCAAGATAGCAATTGTTTTAGTAAACCCTTTGTTTACTTCGGAGGCACTACATAGCGTATGGTTCGCTCTACTTGAGCGCCCATTTGCAGACTGGTTATCAACACCTAGGATGAGATCAGCTACACAAAGACTTGGTACCGCCCAGTCGGAAATCATGACCGTAGGATCGACATACCGCTTGCGGGCGCGCTTCGCGTGCCACGAGGTCGACGTTGCGCGTGATCTCGACGTAGTGCAGCAGCGACTTCTTTTTCGACTCGTATTTAGCCTGAGAAAACAAAGGTTGATAGATCCTTTCAGGACACACGTACGTAGCCTCATCACCGGGATAGCAACTACGCAACCACCCGCACATCTGCTGCGGCGAGTACCTATCTTTCACCATCGCCCAGACCGTCTCACGCAAACGTGGATTGGCATCAATCCTGCGCTTCCGGCGTAAACGTACTCGACGCCGATTTACGGTGCGCATATGTGGGAAGATACACCCCAAACTCGTCCCGGTTACGCTAAAGCTTCTTGCTGATAGTGCTAGCAGAGTACTGAAAACGCCGAGCAGTCTCACACACGCTTTTACCCTGCCGGTCAAGATCAAAGATGAGCTCACGCTTTCTACCGATAGATAACGCGAAGAAATATGCCTATCAATTCGCTCTTGTGGAATAGCCAGGCCTGGGGCTGCTTGGCGGCCAACGACATACGGGATTACCTACATAAGCTTGTTATACAGCGCCAAATCCGGGCCAGCCGGGACAAAAGCACATGCCCAGTGGAAATTTTAATAACGCCTGGTCATATCAGCAACATCACGCGGATGAATTCCACAAGCTAAAGCTACATCTTTGAGACCTACACATTCACACAGTTGCATATAACCACACCGGCGCGTAGTTACACATCTTCGCGAGCATGCGCATTGCGCTTCCACAACCCAAGCTCATTACCAGTCCCATAAACCGGACTAGAGCTTATAGAAAGCGGACTCGCAAAATGAATCGGTGTCACACCTTCAAGCCGCAATCAGGCTATCGCCTGACTGTCACACAGCTAGTACGCCTGCGATGATTGCGCGGCAAGTCCAACTCACCAGCAGGCCGATAAGCCACAGACTTTGCTAAACCATCCACACCAGCAGCCACTCAGAATGAACCACCAACCTGATCAACGCTGCAAACGGCGACATAATAGGAGAAACTGGACCCAATTCGACTCCACACAATAACCCCACCGACAACAGGTGTTCCCCGAGAAACAGAATCCGAGAGCCCTTTTACAACAGAAAATCCCCAAGCCCTTCACACTGCTGTGGGACGGACTCGAGGATTAGCCTAATCGGACTGAAGTTAAGCAGTCGCTTCTGCAGCAACCTCTTCAGCCGGAACGATGTTGACCATACGACGGCCACGCTTGATACCGAACTCAACGGAGCCAGCTGCAAGCGCGAACAGGGTATCGTCGCCGCCGCGGCCTACGTTCTCACCTGGGTGGAACTTGGTACCGCGCTGACGCACGATGATCTCGCCGGCATTAACCTGCTGACCACCGAAGCGCTTGACGCCGAGACGCTTAGACTCGGAATCGCGACCGTTGCTGGAGCTGGAAGCACCCTTCTTGTGTGCCATGTGGTTTTCCCTCCTTCAGGGATAATTACAGCCGGTTAAGGCTTACTTGATACCGGTAATCTTCAAGGTGGTCACAGGCTGACGGTGGCCCTGACGCTTCTTGTAACCAGTCTTGTTCTTGTACTTCAGGATATCGACCTTCGGGCCCTTACCCTGCTCAACGATTTCTGCGGAAACAGAAACCTTCTCCAAGTCGGAAGCCTTGGACTTAACATCGGCGCCATCGACGAGCAGAACCGGGGTGAGAGCTACGGCAGAGCCTGGCTCACCCTCGATCTTCTCGACCTTGACGAGGTCACCTTCAGCAACCTTGTACTGCTTGCCGCCGGTCTTGACGATCGCGTACATAGAGGGTTACCCCTTATCTAAACTCGCTCGGAAGCAACCGGGGAGGCCGCGTTCCGAATGGACACTTACATATTGCGTTTAGTTCCCGCGCGAACATGCCCGCACAACTCACTGAGTGAGTGTCGGACTGATCCAGCGCTGTGAGTACTAAACAGCGACTGTCAAAGACTACCCCGTAGCGGGCACAAAATACAAACCACGCTTTTCGTGCCCGCGTGGCGTAGCCCTAAGACTTGCTTCGCCGTGCTACACGGCGCCGCCCGCGCCCAGATTTAGCTGAGGCTTTTTCTGGGTGGACTCCGCTCGCCGCAGACTGCTTCTGGGCACCGTTATCCTGTGCCTTTGGGGCCCTCGCTCTTGCCGACGTCCCCTTTTTGCGCACCGCCCTCTTCTTGCCACGGCGCAAGACCTTGGAATCGCTCGAGCCCGCCCGGTTCCCAGAACCGGTGCGCTCCGGCGAGCCTTCCTGTCGCGTAGAACGGCCCGACTCGGACTTCATTGCCTTCGGGTTCTCTGCTACGGCTTTCTTAGGGGCAGCCTGACGCACGGCACGGCGACGCCCGCGACCCTTGCCACCGGTGCGCGCCGCACGCGTGGTGCCAACGGCCTTTTCATGTCGCTGCTCGGCCGAGCCACCCGCCTGCTCGTGCTCCTGCGTCTTCTCCTTTACCTCGTGTGGCAGGCGCGAAGAAACACGGCTTTGGGCTTGCTGGGTGCGCACCGTGCGACGGCGACCACGCCGGCGGCCCTTTCGCTCCCCGCGCGAGTCCTTCTGCCCCTTTTGTGCTGCGGCCTCGCTTGCGTTACCGCCATCGGATGCGGGTACCGCCTGATCGGCCTTGTGTACGGCAGATTCCTGTTCACCGGCGACGGCAAATTCCTGCGGCTGTGGACGCCTATCAGAACGCGAATTGCCGCGTGTGCGGCGCTTGCGGCGCGGGGAAGCCTCGAACTCGGCCACAGCCTCTTCATAGGTCTTGCCTGCTGCAGACTTCGTGGCTTTCTGCTTGCTGCCTGTGCCAGCGCGTGTGGCCTTAGAGCGGCGGGTCGCCCGGCGCGGCTTCTTGCCGCGTTTGGAGCCCTCCCCAGCATCTGGGTGGGCCTTAGCGACGGCACCCGAGTCCGCGTCCGTATCCGCATCGGGGACGTAGGAATTAAATTCCTGCACCTCGTCGCTCTCCGCAGCATTGTCCGCCGCAGCGTATGCGATGGCCTCGATATCGGATACTTCAGTCTGGGTGTGCTTGCGAGCCCGTCGGCGCCCACGGCCGCGTCCGCGCTCCTTAGCGCTGTCTCGGTCTCCGCTGTGCGTGTTCTGATCAGCGTGCGGCTCGTCCGCACCGCGCTCATCCACAACGACGTTAGCTACGAGCTCCTCCAGCGACGTCTTTGCGGATTCCCGTGCGGCGTCTTCGCTCTCGATGCCGTAGACCGGCGCCTGGGTCTTCTTAAAGCGTTTGGGCTTGGAATCGCTTTCAGGGGCGTCATCAAGCTCGTGCTTATGCATCGCCACCGCCGCCGGGTGCTGCTGCGGATCATGAGTCTGCTTTTTGTGCGACTTGGACTTGCGCCCAGAGTGCTTCGCGCGCGAATCGTCCTCAGCCTCGTCCACCGGGTACTGGTGAATAATGATCCCGCGGCCATGGCAGCACTCGCACTCGGTAGAGAAGGTCTCCACCAGCCCGGTGCCCAGGCGCTTACGGGTCATCTGCACCAAGCCCAGAGAGGTAACCTCAGAAACCTGGTGGCGGGTGCGGTCACGGCCCAAGGCCTCCTTCAAGCGGCGCAGGACCAAGTCCTGGTTTTCTGGCAGGACCATATCGATAAAGTCCACCACAATCATGCCGCCCAAATCGCGCAGGCGCATCTGGCGCACGATTTCTTCGGCTGCCTCGAGGTTATTGCGGGTTACCGTTTCCTCTAGGTTGCCACCAGAACCGGTGAACTTGCCGGTATTGACGTCGATGACGGTCATGGCTTCGGTGCGGTCAATGACCAGCGTGCCGCCGGATGGCAGCCATACCTTGCGCGAGAGGGCCTTATGCAGCTGCTCGTCAATGCGGTGGACCTCGAAGGCATCCTGCCCGCCGTGGTCCTTGGCGCGAAAGCGCACCACGCGATCCGCAAGGTCCGGCGCCATGGAATCGACGTAGGCGCGGACGGTATTGAACGAACGCTTGCCATCAACGATGAGCTCGGTGAAGTCTTCGTTGAAGAGATCGCGGACCACCTTGATGAGCATATTTGGCTCTTCGTACATGGTCACCGGCTTGGCGCCCTTGGAGGACTTTTCTTTCTTGGCGTGGGCGATGATGTCCTCCCACCGGCTGTGCAGGCGGTTGACGTCGGTAGCGATCGCCTCTTCCGAGACATTTTCGGCAGCGGTGCGGATAATCGCTCCCCCATCGCCCGGCACCACGCGGCCCAGGATATCCTTCAAGCGCTTGCGCTCTGGGGCGGGCAACTTGCGGGAAATGCCCGCGCTGCGGCCGCCTGGCACATAGACCAGGTAGCGGCCGGCAAGGGAAATCTGGGTGGTCAGGCGCGCGCCCTTGTGACCAATTGGGTCCTTGGCCACCTGAACCAATACCTGATCGCCGGACTTCAGAGCATTTTCTACCTTGCGGGCGCGCCCATGCAGCTTGGTCTTGCGCCAATCGATTTCACCGGCGTAGAGCACGCCATTTCGGCCCTGTCCGATATCTACGAAGGCCGCCTCCATCGACGGCAGGACGTTTTGGACGCGTCCAAGGTAAATATTGCCAATCAGCGAAGCCTGGGACTCGGTGGTAACGAAGTGCTCGACCAGCAGGTCATCTTCTAGCACGCCCACCTGCGTGATGATTCCGGCACCATCCTCGCGCTCCTTATCGCGCACCACCATGGTGCGCTCCACGGCTTCGCGGCGGGCAAGAAACTCTGCCTGGGAAACAATGTGCTGGCGGGTGCGGCCCTTTGCGCGCAGTTCCGCGCGGCGGCGCTTTTGGGCCTCGATGCGCGTGGAGCCACGGATGGCCTTCGGTTCGTCAATGTATTCGGGCTCGGTAGCCTGATCCTCACGGTTCGAGCTAGCGCCGCGTCCGCGGGAGGCGCCGCGGCGACCTCGACGACGAGCCTCGGATTTACCAGAACCACGGCCGGAGCCCGGCTGCTCACTCACTTCCTCGGCAACATCGTCGCTTTCGGAGTCATCGCCGGAGAAATCTTCCTCCGCAGCGTCTGCAACTAGTGCGAAGGCCGCTGCATCATCTTGCTGTGGGGCCATAAAGATCGGCGCAAAGTCATAGTGCCCGGATTCTTCCTCAGATTCAGCGCGCGGGACAATGTGCGGGGCGTAGTAGTCATCCTCGAAATCCTCGCCGGCCTCCACAAGCGCTTCGTGCAGCTTCGCCGCATCAACTGTGCCGTTATCGAGTGCACTCGCCGGCGCTTCTTCCACCTCATCCGCGGATTCCGCCGCTGCGGCGTCTTCGGCAGCTGAGTCGGTATCGGCTGCGGCCTTGGCGAGTGACTCTTCTACCTTGTCTTCGATTTGGGAGATCTCATTATCCACGTTCTTGCGCACGCGGTGGCGCAAGCGTTCTTCGTCTTCCGCGGGCTGCACCCCCGCTGCGTCGGTCTCGGCCGAGTCTTCGGACACTGGGGCTGCGGATTTGCGAGTGGCCTTGCGTGCGCGCTTGGCGCGCTTCTTCGCCGGCTTCTTCTCGGGTTGCTTGCCTGAATTATCTTCCTGCGGTACAGCAGCATTGTCTGCGGACTCCGTGTCCGGTGCGGCGGTGGAGGCTTCGCTGGTATCGCCAGAGGGGGCATCGCCAAGCGCCGCGGCTTGAGCCACAGCATCGAGCACCTGGCCTGCTTCCTCACGGGTAAGGGAGCTTTGCGCGCTCTTTTTTAGCCCCATCTCTTTCAGCTGCGCCACCAGATCGCGCGAGGCAAGCCCCAGCTGCTTGGCAAGGGCATAAACGCGGACCTTGTCTTTGAGCTGGCCACGATCCAAGTTCTGGGCCAAAGACGCCGCCGCCTTGAGGTTTTCAGTTGTTTCTTGAGAGTTCTGTGCCACCATGTTCGGGCTTACTCCTGTACTTCGTCTGTTTCAGGCGCTACCTCGGGCGCAGGCACAGCCATGGACTGTACCGCCGCCGCGCGAGGCATTCTGCGCGCTATAAAAGTTTGTGGGTATTAAGTTATTACGCGTCTCGTACGCGCTAATTACCATTGTGTCACAGAAACGCAGCCAGGCTGGCAGGCGGTGTTATGTTGACAGGGTGGCAGAACTAGCACGAATCCCCGCCCGCGAGCTGGCGCAGTATCGGCAGCGCAATGAAATCCCTGTACGCTCGGCGCTTTACTTCGGCGTACCGGCCGGCTTTGCCATTGGATTCGCCAACACCGGCGTGGATTATATGCTGGTAGGAGCCGGTATTTTTGCCATCTGTGCGGTGCTGGGGTTAGTGCACCTCATCCGCAACTACCCACGCGGCATCAACGCCGCGCGGGAGGAGTATCGCGAGGGCGACTATCCCACCATTGCCTATATCGCCCCGCTTATCCCCATCGCCGCGCCGCTGGCCATGGCTCCACTAAGTGCAGCCGGGCTAGTGCCGGAGGTAGAACTTGCCCCGCCCATTGCCGGTGTCCTGTCAGGGGCGTGGTGGGCGTGCGGCTTGCCTTTGGGGCTGTGGGCAATGTTTTCTCAATCCTTTCGGATTGGCCGGCGGCGCATCAATAAGATCCTGGAAAAAGATCCGCTCGAAGGAGTAACCGAGGCTCGCCTAGAGCTTGCCGACGCCCACGTGGACACCCTCACCGCCCTCATAGCCGCCGGCGCGGTGCAGGGAAATACGGTCTCCGCTAAGGCCCTGTCCACATTCATGCAGGTCGATCTCGACCTAGTATGCGAGAACCTTGATGAATTGGCACAGGCGGGCCTAGTGAAACTTGACCGCATCGCCCTGCGCTCTGCGCCCAAGGACTGGAAAAACACCGTCACACCGACCGGGGTTCGTTGCCTCTACCAATTGGGCAAGCGTTAACGCGGCAAGCTTTCGTCTCCTGGAAATAGCTTCGGCCCTATCCAGAGCATGACGTACACGAGTCCCACGAGCACGGGAATCTCAATGAGAGGTCCGATGGTGCCGGCGAGCGCCTGTGCAGACGCCGCTCCAAAAGTGCCAATGGAAACCGCGATGGCTAGTTCGAAATTATTACCAGCTGCGGTAAACGCAACGGAAGCGGATTGCGCGTAGTTCATTCCCACGACCTTTGCCACACCCAAAGCTAGGAAAAACATTCCAACGAAGTAAATGACCAACGGAATCGCAACCTTGATCACCGCCGTGGGCTGCGCTACCAACTGTTCTCCCTGGAGGGAGAATAGCAACACAATGGTATATAGCAAGCCGATCATCGCCAAGGGAGATACTGCCGGAAGGAAGCGGTTTTCAAACCATTCGCGGCCTTTGGCTTTCTCACCCCAGACCCGTGAGAGGACACCAAGCAGCAGTGGCACTCCCAAAAATACGAGAACCGCCGTGACGATGGACCAGAAAGAAAAATCAGCAGAGGTGGTATCCAGGCCTAGCCAACCAGGAAGAACCTGCAGGTAAAACCAGCCCATAACGCCAAACATAGCTACTTGGAAAACGGAATTAATAGCCACGAGAACAGCGGTGGCCTCGCGGTCGGCGCAGGAGAGATCGGACCACACTAGGACCATTGCGATACAGCGGGCTAACCCAACAATAATCAGGCCGGTTCGCAGCTCGGGCTGGTCGGCAAGAAATATCCACGCCAGGGTGAACATCAATGCAGGCCCCACCAGCCAGTTCAACACAATCGATACCACCATCAATCGGCCGTCGGCAGCAATGTCTCGGGTCTTTTCGTAGCGGACCTTAGCCAGGGGCGGATACATCATGACTAGCAGACCCAGTGCAATCGGAAGAGAAATACCGCCTACCTCTAGGGCAGATAGTGCTTCTCCAATACCTGGCAGGAAGTGGCCGATCAATAGCCCCACAGCCATGGCCATGATGATCCAGACGGGCAGGAATCTATCGAGAAATGACAATTTTGGGCTTTGCGGAATGGCCATAGCTCTCCTTGCGCGACGAGGAATTCACATTTCAAGGCAGTACTTTAATCACCCATATTGATACTCGTCAATATAACGGAGTAGGAAGCAGCCTCCTTATGAAGCAGCCTCCTTATACTGTGTGCATGGACTCCTCCCCTAGCAATGCTGATAACACCCCCGACGGGCAGTGCTGCTCCCTGAGCAGTGGCCCGCTCAGCCAGAGCGATTCCTTGCGCTTTTCCCAGCAATTTAAAGTACTTGCTGACCCAGCCCGGCTTCGCCTGCTGTCCATATTGTGTGATGAGGGCTGCGGCCCGATGAGTGTGACGCAGTTGACCGAGCTCTCCGGGCTTAGCCAACCGACGGTATCTCATCACCTCGGCAAGTTGAGGGAATCCGGCCTTTTAATCAAGCGGCAATCGGGCCGTACCGTTACCCATCGAGTGCAAAAGGAAGCCTTCAGCACGCTGCGCCAATTACTCTCCTTCGATTAGGAGAGCTCCAGTCCTAGTCTGCGAAGTGAATGACCTCACGGGCGACGTCTTCCGCAACGATGGGAATGCCATACTGCTTCGCTTTCTTGGCTTTGCCCGATTGCGAGTCCGGGTCACCGGCGATGAGCACCTTGGTCTTTTTGGCTAGGCCGCCAATCTCCACGCCGTGCGCGGCAAAATACTCTTCCCATTCCGCAGTCGAGTAGGCCTTAGCTCCGGTAATGGTTACTCGCTCGCCAGCGCTCACCACAATGCCGCCCATGCTGGCGAGTCCGCCAATACTGCCGGCCTTTTCAGAACCTTGCGGCGCCTCTTCACTAGGGGCACCATGCCGACCTTCTGCCTGTGGAGCGGTGTCGGGGTCTACGGCAGCCTCGATATCAGAAGCCGGGATCCCCAAGGCGCGGCCGACAGAAGCCAGGATGTCGCGTTCCTCAGCCGTGACAACACCATCAGCCCAGGCTTCTTCAATCAGCAGCGTGATATAGGCTTCATGCAGCTCGCGCAGACCATGTTCATCGAGCCCATGTGCTTGAGCAAAGGCCAGCAATTGGGTTTGCTCGGTGGCAGAGAGGCGGCGGTCGAGCAAGGCGGCATCGAGAAGCTTGAAATAGTCTTCCGCAGCCGTATTCGATGGCGTCTCACGTTGTGCGACGAGCCCGGCGAACCAGCCGCCGTACTGTGCCGCTTGCTTGGCGGATTCCGCAGCTGCGCGGCTGAGAAGTGCCGGCTCCACCCAACCCGGGTGGGGTGCCAGGCTGCGATACAGCTGTTGCTCAGCCAAGCGCTCACTCATATAGTTCTCTTGGGCTGCCGGGGTATTGGCCAGGAAATGCTGGAATAGTTGCGCCGTGGCCATCGCATCCGCCAATGCGGAGTGTGCCAACTCATTATGAATTCCCAGATGGGCGCAGCAATCCCCCAGCTTCACCTTGGGAAGACCAAGATACCTGCGTGCCAATACGGCCGTATCGATCGCCGGCAACGCCTCTTCAGAACAGGCGCGACAAGCCAGCAGCTCGGACTGAATAAAGGTCCGATCGAATCCCGCATTGTGAGCAACGAATATGCGGTCTTCGAGAGAATTAGCCAGCTTGTCCGCTACTTGCGCAAAGGTGGGCGCGCCTAGAACATCAGAGGCGGAAATGCCATGAATTTCCGTGGCCGCGATATGGCGTTGCGGGTTAATGAGCGTTTCCCAGGAATCCTGCACTGCTCCTTCCGGCGATAGCTCCACGACGCCAATTTCAACGATGCGGTGCCCGTGCTTATAGGAAAATCCGGTGGTCTCAATGTCTACGACCGCGTAGCCGCGCATATGCGCCTCCCTACGTCTTGTTGAAAATAGTTCTTAGCCGCACCAGTGTAGGCGTGTTGTGCTCCTGCTCGCTGCCCATATAACGAGGGACCAGGTGACGCTATGAATAAAGCCCGAGCCGGTGGCTCGGGCTTAAGTGCGTACGAAACGCTATAAAGGCTTTAAAGGTTCGGGAACCAGATAGCGATTTCGCGCTCTGCGGACTCTGGGGAGTCAGAGCCGTGCACGATGTTCTCGCCAACGGTCAGAGCGAAGTCGCCGCGGATGGTGCCCGGGGTGGCCTTGGAAACTGGGTCGGTGCCACCGGCCAGCTGACGCCATGCCTCGATGGCACGCTCGCCCTCGACAACACCAGCGATAAGCGGTGCGGAGGTGATGAACTCGACGAGGTCACCGAAGAATGGCTTATCCTTGTGCTCCTCGTAGTGCTTCTCCGCGGTCTCGCGGTCAGCAACGCGCAGATCGAGTTCGGCCAGCTTCAGGCCCTTGCGCTCGATTCGGGAGATGATTTCGCCTACGTGGCCGTTCTTTACGCCGTCCGGCTTGATGAGAATCAGTGTACGTTCAGTCATGCCCCACACTGTACCGAAACCACCCGACTGCGTCGCGCGCTGGGGTATTCCTTTGGGGTAAAAGTGTGGGGTCCAGGGCTATGCGAGTTGTTTAACTATCTCTTCGGCGCGCCCCTGCGAAGTCCCCCTGAACCACAGGCGTACCTGGCCTACTGCGGCGCCAAACTGTCCATTAGCCAACAGGCGTTGCAGCTCCGCTCGCTGTTCCTTATCCAAATCCTCGAAGGTGGCTTCTTTGGCCGGTTCGAAGTTGCTCCGCAGGGCCAAAACCAGAAAAACGCCGCCAATAAGGAGGGCGACTAGCGGCAGCCACGGCGTTCCCGTAGCGGCACGGGCTACCACCGCGGCAACACAAGCGAGTGCGGCAAGGACGAGATAGAGAGTGCGCATGGCCGCCAGTCTATCGCGTCTTGGCCACTCGCCGAAGGCCGTCAAGGCTACCGTGCTATTTCTCGTTGAGGTGCTGCGTGGTGAGGTAGCCACGCTTCATGCGGGCGATGAGGTTACTGCGCAGGTAAACGGCCAGGAGCCACTCCAAGCCGAAGATGATGAAGATGGCGGCTACGGCCCAGTGGACCATAAAGCCCAAGATGACGCACAGCAGCTGCACCCACACGATGACGGTTAGCGCCCACTTCTTATTCATGAACGCGATCATCACTAGGTGAAAGACAATGGCGGCAAGGACAAAGCAATAGTTAAAAGGCGTCCACAGGGTGCCGTCATACAGCTTGTACAGCATCGGCAGTGCGAAGGATAGGGCGAGCGCCTCCATGGTCAGGGAGCTGGCAATGACCATCCCGTTGAAGCTTTTAAGTGGGTCCTTGACTGGGGCTTGGCCCATGCCTAGGGGTCCGATCTCGCTTTCAGGGATATGTTCCTCGCGGCCGCGGGCACGGCTGCTGCGGGGCGGGCGGGGTTGGCGCTCTCCGCCTGGGTGGTGATTGTCGCGGCTCATGCAGGTTCCTTTCCAAACATCGCGCGGGCGTCACCGGCAGTGACGACCGAGCCGGTGATGATAATGCCAGAGCCGGATTGCACCTCCGCGTCTTCAGCAAGTTCAACGGCTTGGGCATAAGCGCCGGGAAGATCCTCGGCAACGTGGACGCGTTCCTCGCCGTAAATATCGCGAGCAGTCTCGGCCAATTCATAAGCGTCGAGAGCCCGCGGCGAGGAGTTTTGGGTAATGACTACCTCGGTCAGATACGGCTCCAACGCGGTGAGAATGCCAGTTGCGTCCTTATCCGCAAAGATGGACAACACACCGATGAGGCGGGCGAAGTCGAAATCGCGGTCCAACGCTGCGCCTAAAGCCTTGGCACCGTGGGGGTTATGCGCGGCATCAATAAACGTCGTGGGGGAGGTACGTACGCGCTCGAGGCGGCCGGGCGAAATCGCCTGGGCGAAGCCATTGCGCACGGTAGCAACGTCCAATGGGTGGCCGGCCGAAGCCCCAAAGAAGGCCTCCACCGCTGCAAGGGCCACGGCAGCGTTCTTGGCTTGGTGCTCGCCATGGAGGGGAAGGAAAATGTCCTCATACAGGCCGCCGAGGCCTTGGATATTCACCTGCTGGCCGCCAACGGCAATGCGGGATTCGAGGGCCGCAAATTCGGAACCGGAGCGGGCCACGCCCGCCTCGACATCGACGGCCTGCTGCAAGATGACGCGCATGGCTTCTGGGTCCTGCTCCGCGATAACCACAATATTTTCATTCGGGGTCAACGGATCATCGGCATCCTCGCGCGGCTTAATAATGCCAGCTTTTTCACCTGCGATTTCGGTGATCGTATCGCCCAAATAATCCGTATGGTCCATGCCCACTGGGGTGATGACGGAGACGTCTGCAGTGACCACATTGGTGGCGTCCCAACGTCCGCCGAGTCCGACTTCGACGACAGCGACATCTACGGGGGCGTCGGCAAACGCAGCATAGGACAGGCTGACAAGGACCTCGAACTTAGACATAGGCACGTCCGATTGGGCATCGACCATTTCCACAAACGGCTTGATCTCGTGCCAAATACGCACATAATCGCGCGGGTGAATGGGCTGGCCATCGATGCCGATGCGCTCAGTAACGCGCTGCAGGTGTGGGCTAGTTACCAAGCCCACTCGGCGGTGGAAGGCACGCAGGAGCGAATCAACCATGCGTGCGGTAGAGGACTTACCATTGGTGCCAGCGATGTGGATGACATCAAAAGAACGCTCCGGGTGACCGAGCAGATCCATAAGCAGCTCGATGCGATCGAGGGAAGGCTCAATCTTGGTTTCGGGCCACCGCTCATTGAGTTCTTCTTCAACCTCCGCGAGGGCGCGTAGCTCCGCGGCGGAAACCTCCTGTGGGGCGGCCTCGTTGTACTCATCCTCGCCGCCCATGCCCAGATTGAGCGTCAGGCCGGACTCGGTGATTTCCACCGGACCGCCGTCGGTTCCTTCTTTTAGGGCATCGACGATCTCAAAATCCTCTGTGCCCTTGTCCTTTTCCGCCACTACTTCAGGCCTTCCAAACGGCTGGTAATGCGTTCAACCTCTTCGCGAGCGATCTGCTGGCGCTGCTTAATTTTATTAACCACTTCTTCCGGCGCCTTGGACAGGAAGTTCTCATTGCCAAGCTTCTTGCCGGTCTGCTCCAGTTCCTTATTGGCTTTGGCCAAGTCCTTTTCTAGGCGCTTGCGCTCAGCCTCCACGTCTACAGCGCCGTGGGTATCTAGGGTGACCTCCACGGTGGCCTGGGAAAGGCGTACCTCAATGGAGGCGGAAGGATCGAAGTCTTCGGCCGGAGCGGTGGTATTAGCCAGGTTGCGCACCAGCTCTTCCTGGTTCGACAAGTCAGCAGCGGCAAAGTCGAGGCGGCCCGGGACCTTCTGAGAAGGCTTGACACCCTGGTCAGAGCGGAAGCGGCGCAGCTCGGTAATGAGCTTATCCGCGTCTGCAATGCGACGGGCGGCCACCTCATCCTTGGTAGCGCCACCATTGGTATCGGCAACGGTGGGCCACGGTGCCACGACGATAGACTCGCCGCCGGTCAAAGCCTTCCAAAGCACCTCGGTCACGAAAGGCATGGTTGGGTGCAGCAGGCGCAGGACAACGTCTAGGACGCGTCCCAGGACAATCTGGGTATTGCGGCCCTGTTCACTGACACCATCCCGCGGGATCTGGGTCTTTGCAATCTCCAGGTACCAGTCACACAGCTCGTCCCAAGTGAAGTGGTAGAGCAGCTCGTTTGCCTTAGCGAACTGGTAATCATCCAGGTATGCATCCACCTTGGCGCGGACCTCTTCGGCGCGGTCGAGGATCCACCGGTCGGCGTCGCTAAGCTCGTCGCGGTTGGGCAACGTTGCTACGCCGGCGCCATTCATGAGGGCAAACTTGGTGGCGTTGAAAAGCTTGGTGGCGAAGTTACGGGCGGCCGCTGCAGCATCAGAGCCCAAAGGCAGGTCCACACCCGGGTTGGCACCGCGAGCAAGGGTAAAGCGCAGGGCGTCTGCGCCGTAGTCACGCACCCAATCCATCGGGTCAATGCCGTTGCCCAAAGACTTAGACATCTTGCGGCCCTGCTCATCGCGAACCAAGCCGTGCAGGTAAAGATCCTTAAATGGAACCTGCGGTCGACCATCGGTGCCCTCCCCCAAAAGCTCTGGGGTATGAGCGCCAGCGAAAGTACCGAACATCATCATGCGGGCTACCCAGAAGAACAAAATGTCATAGGCGGTGACCAGCACGTTGGTAGGATAGAACTTCTCCAGATCCGGGGTCTTTTCCGGCCAGCCGAGGGTGGAAAATGGCCACAGCGCGGAGGAGAACCACGTATCCAGCACATCAGGATCCTGCTCGTAGCCTGCTGGGGGCTCTTCATCGGGGCCGACGCAGACGATGTCTCGCTGGCCATCTTCGCCTTCCGGCCCGTACCAAATAGGAATGCGGTGACCCCACCACAGCTGCCGAGAGATGCACCAATCGTGCATATCATCGACCCACTCAAAGTAGCGCGGCTCCAGCGACTGCGGATGTAAGGTGGTATCTCCCTCGCGCACAGCAGCACCAGAGTCCTTGGCCATCTTTGATACGTCTACGAACCACTGCAGGGACAGGCGCGGCTCGATGGGTTCCCCAGAGCGCTCGGAGTGTCCCACGGAGTGAACATAAGGACGGATTTCCTTGACAATACGGCCCTGCTCACGCAGCGCCTCGCGGATTTCCACACGGGCTTCTTCGCGGGTCAGGCCGTCGAAGCGGGTGCCAGTATTGGCAATGTGGCCAGTGGTATCCATGACGGTAGGCATGTCCAAGTTGTGGCGGGTGCCCATCGCGTAGTCATTCGGATCGTGTGCCGGGGTGATTTTCACCGCGCCGGTACCAAACTCCATATCGACGTAATCGTCAGCGATGATCTTGAGCTTGAGGTCATCGCGGAATGGGTGCGGCAGCTCCTTGCCCACAAGATCAGCATAGCGCTCATCGTCTGGGTGAACGGCAATGGCAACGTCACCCAGCATGGTCTCTACACGGGTGGTGGCCACGATGAGGTGCGGTTCATCATCATTAAGCGAGCCATAGCGAATGGAAACCAGCTCGCCCTCGACGTCCTTGTAGACAACCTCGATATCAGAGACGGCGGTCTCCAGCACCGGCGACCAGTTGACCAGACGGTTAGCCTGGTAAATCATGCCCTCATCATAAAGGTTCTTAAAAATGGTCTGCACAGCGCGCGAGAGGCCATCGTCCAAGGTGAAACGCTCGCGAGACCAATCTACGGAGTCACCAATGGCACGCATCTGGTTCTGGATGGTGCCACCGTACTGTTCTTTCCACTCCCAGACCTTGTCAATGAACTCTTCGCGCTCGTAGTCCCAGCGCTTTTTGCCCTCGGTTTCCTTGAGCTTGGCCTCGACCTTGGTCTGGGTAGCAATGCCGGCGTGATCGGCGCCTGGCAACCACAGCGTGGCATAGCCCTGCATACGCTTGCGTCGGATAATGGAATCAATCAGCGTGTGGTCCAAAGCGTGGCCCATATGCAGCTGACCGGTCACATTCGGCGGCGGCAGCACGATCGAGTAAGGCTCGGCCTCCGAATGTGCATCCGGGGTGAAGTAGCCCTTTTCTACCCAGCCCTCATAGAGGTCCTTTTCTACGGCCTGCGGCTCCCAAGACTTAGGCAGCGCATCAGCGCGGTTGGTACCAACTAATTGCTCATTATTTTGCTCAGTCACCTGGCCGATTCTACCTTGCACGTCAACCGGCTCATCTAGGCAGGGTACGCACCGAGCATGTGGTGCGCACCGAGTGGGTTTTAGAGCAGGTCTGCTACGGCTTCGCGCTCCTCACGCAGCTCAGCCACAGACGCTGCAATGCGCTCCTTTTGGAACTCGCTGAGCTCCAGGCCCTGCACGATTTCCCACTTTCCATCACGGCAGATGGTGGGGAATCCACAGATAAGGCCCTTGTCGACGCCGTAGGAACCGTCCGAGGGCACCGCCGCGGTGCGCCAATCCTCAGTGCCATGAATCCAGTCATGCATGTGGTCCACAGCTGCCGACGCCGCCGATGCGGCCGAGGAGCTGCCACGCACCTCAATAATCTCGGCACCGCGCTTCGCTACCTTGGGGATCATCTCTTCGCGGTACCAATCCTGGTCCACCTCGGCATTGGAAAAGGTGATGTCCGGGAACTGGCTTGCAGAGTGATTGCCCCAGACTGCCACCTTGGTGAAATCATTGGTGGACTTGCTGCTTTTCAGCGCTAGCTGGCTCAAGGTGCGGTTGTGGTCCAAGCGCATCAGAGCATTGAACTGAGAATCGTCCACATCCGGGGCATTTTTCGCAGCGATGAGAGCATTGGTATTTGCTGGGTTGCCCACCACAAGCACGCGGACATCGCGCGCGGCATAGTCATTGATGGCCTTGCCTTGCTTGGTGAAGATGGCACCATTGGCTTCCAGCAGATCCGCACGCTCCATACCCTTGCTGCGCGGGCGCGCGCCTACGAGGAAGGCAGCAGAGGTGTTTTCAAAGGCCTCCTTTAGGTCATCAGTTACCGTAATCGAGTTGACCAACGGCAGGGCGGAGTCATTGAGCTCCATGGCCACGCCCTGAGCCTTGCCCACCGCGGCGGGGATTTCCAGCAGCGCCAGATCTACCGGGGTGTCCTTGCCATAAACATCGCCGGCAGCGATGCGCCACAGCAGCGAATAAGCGATATTGCCAGCGGCACCGGTGACAGTGATTTTGACGGGCTGAGTCATGGTTAAAAGCCTCCTCAATGGCTGCGTCAAGGGCGGCACACGCGAGCCAGGCTGCTCGCACCGCCACGGAATGTACCCATCCCCGAGCTTAGCCCCACCGCCGCCTCTCGCGCTGTGAATCTGGCCCCCTCTTTTGGAGGGGATATTCGCTGAGGTTGCGCTAAATTACCCCCATTTACCTCCAAATTAACGCCCCCAATGGGTAAGAAGCTCCCGCAACGGGTGTCTAATCGGGCATGATGGGAAAAGGAAAAGCGGGGCTCTCCCCCACGCCACGCACACAGATTGCATGGGGCCTATCTACTCCCGCACTATTAGATATCAGTTGACCGCGCCACCGCTGCGCCGCAAGGATTAAGGACTTACGCCATGAGCACTGAGAATACTGATGCACTGCAGGATGCAGGCCAGGCGGATTCTCCTCACGCTGCCCACGCGGAATCCGTCAGCATTGACTCCGTGGTGGACGTAGCGATCAAGCACTTTTCCCGCAGTGGTTTCGCAGAAACCAAGCTGGAGACCATCGCCCAAGAATCGGGCATGTCCAAGCGCATGATCCACTACCACTTTGGCGATAAAAAGGGCTTGTACCTACGTGCACTCAGCACGGCCGCGCAGCGCCTTAATCCGCCGCAGGACGCTCTGGAAATCGATACCGCGGTTCCGGTCGAGGGCGTGCGCAAGTTGGTGGATTGGCTCTTCCGCGAACGCGTGGCCAACCCGGATGCTATTCGCATGCTGGTATGGGAGAGCAATCAGCAGATTGTGGATCCAGCTCAGCAAGCTATTGCCGACGTCGCCGGAGTCGCCCTCCACCTCGACCGCCTGCTGCTCTTGGGCCAAGACGCCGGTGCTTTCCGCCCAGGTATTTCCGCCAATGACATTTTCACCCTGATTTCCTCGTTGACCGTCTACCGCGTAACCAACCAGGTGATGGTGGAAAACATGCTGGGCGTGAACTTCAATACCCAAGAAAATATCGATGGTATGCATAGGCTTACCGTCGATGCTGTGCTGGCGTTTTTGACCGCCAATATTCCGGACTCGGGCCACGAGTCCTACCTCACCTCATCCTCGTTCGATACGAAAGAGGGAGACGAGGCCTCACCACAGGATATTTACAGCGAGGAGTAGTCGCGCCGGCAGGCGCTTAGGCAGATTCCTTCGCCTCGTCCTTATAGCTAAACTGCGGCTCCGCGCCCTCTGTCACGCACTCTGGGGTGATATGTACCGCGGCGATATCCTCGCGGTCCGGCAGATCATACATAACTGGCACCAGCAGCTCTTCCATGATGGCGCGCAGGCCACGTGCACCTGTCTTACGCTCCAAGGCAAGCTCTGCGATGGCATCCAACGCCGCCGGCTCGAATTCCAATTCGCAGTCATCCATCTCAAATAGGCGACTGTACTGCTTGACCAAGGAGTTCTTTGGCTCGGTAAGCACTTTGACCAAGGATTCACGGTCCAAGTTATCCACCGTGGCCACGACGGGCAGGCGCCCGATGAATTCTGGAATCAGGCCAAACTTCACAAGGTCCTCAGGGCGTACCTGGGAAAAGAGGTCGACCTTTTCGCGCTCATCCTTGGTATCCAAGTTGGCGCCAAAGCCCACGCCCTTTTTGCCCACTCGATCCGCAATAACCTGGTCGAGCCCAGCGAATGCGCCGGCAACGATGAACAAGATATTCGAGGTGTCTAGCTGGATGAACTCCTGATTCGGGTGCTTGCGCCCACCCTGCGGTGGAATGGCCGCCACGGTACCTTCCAGGATCTTCAGCAAGGCCTGCTGAACACCCTCACCGGAGACATCGCGGGTGATGGACGGATTCTCGGACTTGCGGGAAATCTTGTCCACTTCGTCGACGTAAATGATGCCGCGCTGGGCACGCTCCACATCAAAGTCTGCGGCTTGCAGCAGCTTTAACAGGATATTTTCCACGTCTTCACCCACGTAGCCGGCCTCGGTGAGGCTAGTGGCATCGGCGATGGCAAAGGGGACGTCGAGAAGCCGGGCCAAGGTCTGTGCCAAGTAGGTCTTTCCGGAACCAGTAGGTCCCAACATCAAGATATTGGACTTAGAGATCTCCACCTCATCGCCCTCGGCCTTTTTGCGCCGTGCTTCCAACGCGGCAGACTCTTCCGCCTTGATGCGCTTGTAGTGGTTGTAGACCGCCACAGATAGCACGCGCTTGGCTTTGTCTTGGCCAATGACGTATTTATCCAGGAAGGCAGAAATCTGCGAGGGCCGAGGCAGGCGCACCTCCGCGTCGGAGGATTCCTGCGCCTGTTCTTGGCCCAGTTCCTCTTCGATGATTTCATTGCATAGCTCGATGCACTCGTCACAGATGTAGACACCGCCGCCGGCGATGAGTTTTTTCACCTGTTTCTGACTCTTGCCACAAAAGGAGCACTTGAGCAGGTCAGCGCTTTCTTGCATACGTGCCATTAAGTTCTTTCACACTCGCTTTTCGTACCGCTATCCACAAATGGAAGGATGATTCTACCCTTCCGAGCGGCTTAATCTTCATCTATTTCTACCTTAGTAAATCAACCCGACAGGCCCTTCATTCATTCCCTTCCGCGTGGCGAATTTCCCCGACTTTCCTTGCTCCTGCGACCTAAGCTAAAAGGTGAAACGACCTTCATTCCGTCCCGTTAGGAACAGGAGAATTATGTTCGATCTCACAGACCACGTAGCCGTTGTCACCGGCGGTGCTTCCGGCATTGGCCGCGGCATTGCCGCTTCACTTAGCGAGGCCGGCGCCTCTGTCATCATTGCCGATGTCAATCTAGAGCACGCCACCGCTACCGCAAAAGAGCTAGGTGCCAGTGCGATTCATGTGGATGTCACCGACCGTACTTCTGTACAGGAAATGTACCGCCATGTTGTTGCCACGCATGGCGGGTTCGACATCGTCTGTTCCAATGCCGGCGTCTTTCCCAATTGCCCATTAGCAGAAATGACCGATGAGCAGTGGGAGGCCATGTTTGCCATCAATACCCACGGCACCTTTAAGGTGGTCCAGGAAGCACTCCCCTACCTCCAGGAACGCCGCTATGGACGCATCGTAATTACCACGTCCATCACCGGCTCGCACACGGGCTTTCCTGGCTGGGCCCACTACGGCGCCTCAAATCCGCCCAACAAGGATTTATGCGCTCAGCTGCGCTCGAAGTCGCTCGCGATGGCATCACCATCAACAGTGTTCTTCCCGGCAATATCCTCACTGACGGTCTCAAGGCCCAAGGCCAAGAGTATCTCGATCAGATGACGCGATCGGTGCCATTGCATCGTCTCGGCACTCCACGCGATATCGGCAATGCGGCGGCTTTCCTTGCCTCAGAAGAGGCAGGCTTTATTACCGGCCAGACCCTAATTATTGATGGCGGCCAACTCCTGCCCGAAACCCCGGAGGCCATCTTGCCGCCGCGCGATTAGCCGCGCTTACCGAAGTCCACCGAGTCCGGCAAAGCACGAGGCCCCTTGCTGCACAGTATGCGGCAAGGGGCCTCGTGGGGATTTCATTCAGTAGCTGCTTACTGCAGCCAGTCGAAGTCGAGCAGGAAGAGTTCTGCGTCGAGCATCTCAACTTCATCCGGTGCATGACCGGTGACGGCTTCTAGCGCTTCTGCTACGTCTTTAGTCGTAGCAGGAGTCTTATCAGCGTCAAGCAGGGTTTCTGCCACCAAAGCACGGACCGGAGCTTCCGAAATGGTGTCCAGGCCGGTACCAGTGGTGGAGCCCTTGAACGCATCAGCAATGCCGTCCATCAAAGAACGCATCTTGTTCATTTCTCACACCTCCATGTGGCTTTCTCTCTGTCTGATACAGAAGAATATACGTGACACAGCCCCGTTAGGCAACCCATAGGTCGCTTAAAGTTAACCTTTTGTTAACTTTCGGAGAATGTGCCACGCATCACTTGGAAGGTTGACTTCCCCCTCAGGAAGGGAGGAATAACTTAGAGGTCACCGAACGGCGCGAAGCCGAAGTAATGGTCCAGCGTATCGCGAGCAATCCACATGATGGCCACGAGGATAACTACGGCTAGCACTGCGTAAACGGTCCAACCAAGCACCTTCATCTGAGTGCTTGCCGGAGTATCCCCTACGACAACACCGTTGTCATCACGAATGGGGTCACCGGTCATACAACGCATACCCAGGGAGAAAAGGAGCGGAATGCCAGCGCCAAATACCAATGCCAGGCCGGCAACATGGAGAAGAGACTGGAAGATTTCTGCAGCAGTCATGGTTTAGCGCTCCTCTTGAGCAGTAGACGGCGCGGAGGTGTCCTCCGCCTGGGTTGCAGCAACTGGGGCGGCGCCGGCAGCAACCGGCTCCTGACGGTTGGACTCAGCTCCCATGGAGGAATCCACGGACTCGGAGTTTGGATCCCAATCGTTGTTCACGTTGGAGGCATCCACTGGGTTCATGCGGGAGCGGATGACGATAAGTCCGGCCATGGCCAGCAGCAAGACAAAGTCAACGATGGCGCCAGTTGCCACGTTAGTAAAGGAGGAGACACCGTGTGCCAACCACCACGTAGCAAAGCCAACAAACGCAGCGCAGGGCAGGGTGATAAGCCACGCGGAAACCATACGCATCGCAACACCCCAGCGAACCTCGGCACCGCGACGTCCCAGGCCGGTACCCAAGATGGAACCGGTGGACACGTGAGTGGTGGACAGCGCCATACCACCGGTAGCGGAGGTCAAAATGATTGCCGCGGAGGTAGCTTCAGCGGCCATACCCTGCGGGGACTCAATCTCCACCAGTCCCTTACCCAGGGTGCGGATAACGCGCCAGCCACCGGACATGGTGCCGGCTGCGATTGCTACGGCACAGCAGACGATAACCCAGGTAGGGATGCGGGAGTCAGCAACCGCATGCCCGGAAGCAACCAGCGCCAGGAAGATAACGCCCATGGTCTTCTGCGCATCGCCAGCACCGTGTGCCAGCGACACCAAGCAAGCGGTGACAATCTGGCCATGGCGGAAGTGCTCGTTCTTAGCCTTATTCGGAATGGTGTTGGTAACCCAGTAGATAAGGAAGGTGGCACACGCGGAAACTAGGGCCGCAATAATCGGCGAGGCAACGGCCGGGATAACGATCTTGCCAGCGATAGAAGACCACTCAACGCCAGCCGTACCCATGGCGGCGAAGGCGGCACCAATAAGGCCGCCAAACAGCGCGTGGGAAGAACTCGATGGCATGCCCAGCAACCAAGTAAAAAGGTTCCAAATAATGCCGCCGATAAGGCCAGTAAAGACCACCATCAGCAGCGCCTGGCCGTCAGTGTCTGCTGCGGCGCCGGACAAATCATATGAATCGAGGTTAACAATGCCTTTCGCTACGGTCGCAGCAACATTGACCGAAAGGAAGGCACCAACCAGGTTAAGGACTGCGGAGATTGCCACCGCAGTAAATGGCTTCAAAGCACCGGTGGCAATGGACGTAGCCATCGCGTTGGCAGTGTCATGAAATCCGTTCGTAAAGTCAAAGGCAAGGGCGGTAACCACCACAATGCCGAGGATGATCAGAGTCGCTGTCACAGCGTTGGCCCCTTGGAAAGAAAAAGATGAACACGGTACGTATCTACGGCGCCTTCACGCGTCGCGGACGAAATGCAGAATACTCCAGCCCCGAACCATAGACAATTGCTTTTCTTTAACGTTTTCTTTGGTTAACCTTTAGTTAACCTACCGCAGCATAGAACCGTGCCTTTTGGGGTTTCCACCGGCTTAGAAATGCCCTGCTTAGAATACTTATATTCTTTTACCCCCACCGCTTAGCTTGAGTGATAAAAACCACTAAGGGAGGTATGTCGCATTTGAATCGACACACCTCCCATTTCGGGCTCTTTTAACACCCTTTAGCGGAAGCTAGAAAACTTCCTTACTACCCAGCGGCTAAGGACAAGCAATATACCGCCCAACACGATAGATACAACGCCAAGGGAGATAAAGAAGGTATTCTCCGCGCCTGCATCATCTGGGTTGTAGAAGCTAGCCAAAGAGCCAGCCAGGGACGTGCCCATTGCCACGGCCATCATCCATACCGCCATCATGCGGGATGGGAATGCCTCTGGCGCCACCTTGGTAGCTAGAGAATTGCCCACCGGCGAAAGGAGGAGTTCCGCCATGGTGAAAAGGAAGAGAATGAAAATGATGACATACATCGGGGTGGAGTTCGCTTCCGCCCCCGAGAAAGGAAGGAAGAAAAACAAGGAGATGCCGATGACGATATTGGCAGCGCCAAACTTTACTGGGGTGGACCACTGCCTATCCCCTAGCTTTGTCCACATCGTTGCAAAGACCGCGGAGAAAATAACAATGAAGACTGGATTAATGGACTGGACGAGTGATGGAGGAATTTCCCAACCAAATACGTGGCGGTCCAAGCGCACATCCGAGTAAATCGTCATAACGGTGAACTGCTGCTGGAAGATACCAAAGAACAAAACACCGGAAATGAACATCGGAATAAAGCCCAGCAGGCGGTTCTTTTCTTCGCGGGTTACCAACTTCGAGGTATACATCTGAACCCACAGATAAACTGCAGCCAGAAGTGCCACCGCGGTAACAATATTGGAAAGCCAATCAACCTGAATAGCGCCGGTTGCCAGTGCCACAACCATAACCACAATGATGGCCGCTACTGCCAACACACCCATAAGCAATTGCTTGAAGCTCGCTGGGTTTGGAACCTCATGCCCCGCGTCTTTGATAGTGGTCTTGCGCATGAGCGAATATTGAATCAGGCCGAGCGCCATGCCGATTGCTGCGATACCAAAGCCCCAGTGGAAACCCTGCCAGCCCCACAGGGCAGTGGTGAGCAGTGGACCAACGAGAGCGCCGATATTAACGCCCATATAGAAGATGGAGAAGCCACCATCGCGGCGCGGATCATCGCGACTGTACATGGCACCAAGCACAACCTGCGCGGTGGTCTTAACACCGCCGGAGCCGATGGCGATAAGAACGAGGCCAATGGCCAAACCAGTTATTGCGGGAATAAACGCCAAAGCAATGTGGCCAAGCATCACCATGCTAGCCGAGTAAAACAGTGTGCGTTCTGCGCCTAAGACACGGTCAGCAACAAGAGAAGCCAACAAGCAGGCCATGTAGACCAAGCCGCCGTAGGCACCCACGATAGACGTCGCGTCCGCTCGGTCCAGGCCAAGGCCACCATCGGTAGTGGCGTAATACATGTACAGCAAGACAAGGGCTTGCATGCCATAGAAGCTAAAGCGCTCCCACATTTCCACGCCGAAGAGGTTGGCCAATCCCCAAGGGTGCCCAAAGAATGTGCGTTCGCCGCTCTGCGGCGTGGGCGCAGCGGCCTGAGCCGCCGCGTCGGATGTGTGTTTCTCCATAAAAATATATGACCACTTAGAGGTCTAAATCACAAATCGACCATTATAAGTTTAGTGTCGCACGATAGAAATAAACCTAACGACCTGCAGATATTGCGAGAGAGACTTACCCCATTCGGGTGCAGCAAGAATTACCGGGCATTGCCCCTTCCCTGCTCCACAATGCTGAAAGCCCCTGCCTCACAACCGGAACTCGGTTGAGCGGCAGGGGCTACCTAGAATGAGTTATTCCAAATTAAGCGTTGAGCTTGCGGTAATCAAAGACCGTATCGATGATGCCGTATTCAACGGCTTCCTGAGCGGTCAGAATCTTATCGCGATCCGTATCAATGCGGATCTGCTCAGCGGTGCGACCGGTGTGCTCAGACAGGGTGGTTTCCATCAGCTTGCGCATGCGCTCAATCTCGGCGGCCTGGATCTCTAGATCAGAAACCTGACCCTGAGTACCCTGAGTTGCCGGCTGGTGAATGAGCACGCGGGAGTTCGGCAAAGCTGCACGCTTGCCCGGCGCACCGGCGGCAAGCAGCACAGCTGCCGCCGAAGCGGCCTGGCCCAAGCACACGGTCTGCACGTCCGGGCGGACGTAGCGCATGGTGTCATAGATGGCCATCAGCGCGGTAAAGGAGCCGCCCGGGGAGTTGATGTACATCGTAATATCGCGGTCTGGGTCCTGGGACTCCAGGACCAGCAGCTGCGCCATGATGTCGTTAGCGGAGGTGTCATCGACCTGGGTGCCCAGGAAGATGATGCGCTCCTCAAACAGCTTGGAGTACGGGTTGGTTTCCTTAGTGCCCTGTGCGGACTGCTCAATGAAGGACGGCAGAACGTAGCGGGAACTTGGCATCTGGGACTGATTCATAGTGATTTTCTCCTTATTCCCTAGTTGCTCAGCGGGCCGTTAACGGACTCAATGACGTGGTCAACAATGCCGTAGTCCTTGGCCTGTTGGGCGGTCATCCAACGGTCACGGTCGGAGTCCTTGGTGATCTGCTCAAAGGTCTGGCCGGTGTGCTCGGCAATGAGCTCCGCCATCTCCCGCTTGGTCTGAGCAAATTGCTCAGCCTGGATGGCGATGTCCGCAGCGGTACCACCGACACCAGCGGAAGGCTGGTGCATCATAATGCGCGCGTGCGGCAGAGCGTAGCGCTTGCCCTTGGTGCCGCCGGAAAGCAGGAACTGACCCATGGAGGCAGCCAGGCCCATGCCGTACGTGGCAATATCGCACGGCGAGTACTTCATGGTGTCATAAATAGCCATGCCCGCAGTGACAGAGCCACCCGGGGAGTTGATGTAGAGCGAAATGTCGCGAGTGGGGTCCTCGGCGGACAGCAGGAGGATCTGGGCGCACAGCTTGTTCGCAATCTCATCATCGACCTGGGTTCCCAGGAAGATAATGCGCTCGCGCAACAGGCGCTCGTACACGCTATCGCTCAGATTCATACCCGTAGACGACGAGTTCATTGAAATCTTCTCAGACATTAGTGGTTCTCCTTCAAGTGAAGAATGCTTTAACTGGCCCCACCTTACCGGCATTCCTCTCAAACTTGGCCTCTGTTCGCTATGAGCGTCGGGCCACAGCGCCAAAGGCGCACACGGAAGCTGGGTTAACATTTACTCATGTCTGTTTCCGAGCTGTCCACCAGTACCCAGAACTATTTGAAAGCTATCTGGGGGCTAAAGGAATGGTCATCCGAGCCCGTTACCGCCACGCTTATAGCGAAACAGCTGGGACTCAAGCTCTCCTCGGTTTCCGATGCAGTGCGCAAAATGGCGAAGCAAGGGCTCGTGTCACACACGCCCTATGGCTCTGTGGAGTTAACCGAACTTGGCAGGCAGTACGCATTGGTCATGGTGCGCCGTCACCGATTGCTTGAGTCTTTTTTTGTTCAAGCATTGGGCTACACCTGGGACGAAGTCCATAATGAAGCCGAAAATCTCGAACACGCGGTGTCTGACATGCTCATAGAACGTGTGGATAAGTTCCTTGATTACCCCACTAGGGATCCGCACGGCGATCCTATCCCTACGGTTGATGGACAGATCACCATCCCCAGTGCGCATCGCCTCACCGACAGCGGTGCACAATCGCAGGTGACCGTGGAACGCATTTCTGATTCCGACCCACAACTGCTGAAGTTCCTTGAAGAGCGCGGCATTGTCACTGGGGCTGTTCTTAGCACGCGCGAGGGAGCGCCCTTTTCAGATTCTCTCGAAATACAGGTGGCCGGCGGCACTCAGTGGGTAGTACTTGGACGCCCAGCTACCGACGCAGTGTTTGTAGCACACCACAACCTTTAGACATTCCCCTTTGCATTAATCCTGCTCTCACCTGCCCTTTTCAAAACTACGTTATACCGTAGTTGCAACTACGGCATTGCGTAGTTAGTCTTTTCGAATATCACCTACCCCACTTATGGCTAAGGCCAGGATGAGCAGGATTGCCATGTCAGACTCACCAGATTTGGTGTACTTTTCCAGCGTTTCAGAGAACACGAAAAGATTCGTCGAACGCTTAGATAGACCCGCGGTGCGCATTCCACTGCGCCCCAAGAAAACCGGGATGATCCAGGTTTCACACCCGTACGTACTCATCGTTCCCACCTACGGCGGCGGCTCGCTCAAACGCGCAGTCCCCAAACAGGTCATCGACTTCCTCAATGACCCAATCAACCGCTCCTTTATCCGGGGCGTTATTACCTCAGGGAATACCAACTTCGGAAGTGCTTACTGCGTCGCCGGACGCATCATTTCCGCCAAGTGCCACGTACCGGAGCTGTATCACTTCGAGCTTCTCGGCACCCAGAAGGACATCGCCGCCGTAAAGCAGGGCCTTCAGAAGTTTTGGAAGCAGCAAAAGCAGCTAACGATGACACCCCATTAATCCCCCACAAGATGAAGAACACATCCGCATCACACAGATTGGAAAACACAATGTGGCCTCTTGATGCCACCCCCACACAGACTATTGGCGCTACGCCCCGCACCGCTTCAGCAGACAATGCCGGCGGTGTCGGCAAGCGCAAGAGCTACCACGCACTCAACGCGCAGCTGAACTTGTTCGACGCTTCTGGAAAAATCCAGTTTGACAAGGACATTCAGGCAGCACAAGACTATGTCACGCACCATGTCGCTCCCCGCATGCATCAGTTCGATTCCACCAAGCAACGCTTGGAATGGTTGGTTGATAACGAGTACTACGAGCGGGATTTCCTTGAGCTTTATGATGACGCCTTTCTGTGCGCCATGTACGACAGAGCACATCGAGTTAAGCATCAGTTCCGCACCTTCCTCGGCGCATTTAAGTTCTTCACTTCATATGCACTGAAAACCTTTGATGGCTCCCGATTCCTAGAAGGCTACGAAGAACGCGTCGCCACCACAGCTTTATACCTTGCACAGGGCGACGAAGAGCTCGCAGAAAAGCTGGTGGATGACATCATGACCGGACGCTTCCAGCCCGCCACCCCTACTTTTCTCAACGCAGGCAAAGCCCAGCGCGGCGAAATGGTCTCCTGCTTCCTCCTGCGAATCGAAGACAATTTGGAGAGCATTGGCCGCTGCGTGAACTCTGCACTGCAACTATCAAAGCGCGGTGGTGGAGTGGCCCTGTTGCTGAGCAATCTGCGCGAATCCGGAGCCCCGATCAAAAAGATTGAGAACCAGGCTTCCGGCGTAGTCCCAGTCATGAAGATTCTCGAAGATAGCTTCAGCTATGCCAACCAATTGGGCTCCCGGCAGGGCGCTGGAGCCGTCTACCTGCATGCGCACCATCCAGATATTCTTCGCTTCCTGGATACCAAGCGGGAAAATGCCGATGAGAAAGTCCGCATCAAGACTCTTTCGCTGGGGGTTGTTATTCCAGATATAACCTTCCGTCTGGCCAAAGAGAACAAGGACATGCATCTTTTTAGCCCGTATGACATCGCTCGCGAGTACGGCGTAGCCATGTCTGACATGTCCATCACCGAGTACTACGACGAGCTGGTTGCCAATCCGCGAATCTCTCACACGACCATTAAGGCCCGCGAGTTTTTCACCACGCTGGCTGAGCTTCAGTTTGAATCCGGATACCCCTACATCCTCTTTGAGGATACGGTCAACCGCGCTAATCCCCTCAAAGGACATATCAATATGTCCAACCTGTGTAGCGAAATCCTCCAGGTCAACACGCCATCGACCTACGGAGCTTCGGGTGACTACACCACCGTTGGCCAGGATATTTCCTGCAATCTAGGTTCGCTCAACATTGCGAAGGCTTTTGAATCGCCGGACTTCGGGGAGACCGTCGAAACCGCAGTGCGTGCCCTCACGAAGGTTTCAGACCTGACGAATATCGAAGCTGTTCCCTCCATCGCTCACGGAAATGCTTCCATGCATGCCATTGGTCTGGGCCAAATGAATCTCCACGGCTTCCTTGCTTCACAGCGTATTCCTTATGGCTGCGCCGAGGCACTGGACTTTACAAATATCTATTTCCTCACGGTGACCTACCATGCGCTCCGCGCATCCCACGCACTCGCGGTTGAAAAAGGTCAACGATTCACAGGCTTCGAAGAATCCACCTATGCCACTGGCGCCTACTTTGACAAATACATCGACCAAGACTGGGCGCCAGCCACTGAACACGTAAAACAGCTCTTCCACGAAGCAGGCGTGCAGATCCCTCAACGCGAGGATTGGCTACGGCTCAAGAATCAAGTGATGCAAGACGGCATCTACAACGCCTACTTGCAGGCAGTTCCACCCACTGGATCAATTTCCTACATCAATGACTCCACCGCGTCCATCCACCCAATTGCCTCCAAAATTGAAATACGCAAGGAAGGCCGCTTGGGGCGCGTGTACTACCCCGCGCCGGAAATGACCAACGACAACCTGGAGTATTTCGATGACTCCTACGCAGTGGGATACGAAAAAATCATCGACACCTACGCCATGGCCACCCAACACGTGGACCAAGGGCTTTCCCTGACCTTGTTCTTTACCGCTGATACCACCACGCGGGACATCAACAAGGCACAAATCTATGCCTGGAAAGCCGGAATCAAGACCCTCTACTACATCCGTTTACGCCAATCCGCGCTCCAAGGAACCGAGGTCGAAGGCTGCGTCTCCTGTGCTTTGTAGGAGCACGGTCCTCCCCCTTGTCTACAACCATTCACTCAGAAAGAAAGAAGCTATGTCGTCAACATCGAATAGTGCTGAACTAACCAGCATTTCAGTTACTCCGCCGAGCTACCGGCATGATCCTTCAGCCCGCATCCGCGCCATCAATTGGAACCGGGTGAGCGATGACAAGGATCTTGAAGTGTGGAACCGTCTAACCGCCAACTTTTGGTTGCCAGAGAAGGTCCCGCTTTCTAATGATCTCCCGGCGTGGCAGAAGATGACACCCGAGGAACGCAACCTCACCATGCGGGTGTTCACGGGACTCACCACCCTGGATACTGTCCAGGCCACCGTGGGTGAAATCTGTCAGATTCAAGATGCCCGCACCGAACACGAGGAGGCCGTGTATACCAACATCGCCTTCATGCAGTCAGTCCATGCCCGTTCATACTCTTCAGTGTTTTCTACCCTGAGCAGTACAAAGGAAATTGATGAAGCATACCGCTGGGCGGTGAATAACGACCTTCTCCAGGCACGCGCCAAGAAAGTTCTCGCGCACTATTTTGGGCCGGATCCACTCAAACGCAAGGTGTCATCGACGTTGCTTTCCTCGCTGCTTCTCTACGCGGGTTTCTATCTTCCCTTGCACTTTTCTGTCCACGCCACCCTGACAAATACGGCAGACATGATCCGCCTCATTCTGCGTGACAAGGCAGTGCACGGCTACTACTCGGGTTACAAATATCAGCGCGGTCTGGAATCCACGACCCCGCTACGGCAGAAGGAGATGCATGATTTCACCATTTCTTTGCTCGAAGAGCTTTATGCACTAGAGCTGGACTATTCCGGCGAGCTATATGAGCCTTTGGGACTCATGGATGATGTAGCCGTGTTCGTTCGCTATAACGCCAATAAGGCACTCATGAATTTGGGCTACCCGGATTATTTCCCGCCCGAAGAAACGGAAGTGAACCCAGAAATCCTCGCGGCCCTAGCCCCCGGAGCAGATGAGAACCATGACTTCTTCTCCGGATCTGGTTCCTCCTATGTCATTGGTACTGCTGAAGAAACGAGTGATGATGACTGGGATTTCTAAACCTTTTCCGCGACCGGACCAAGGAAGCTGGCTTGAGACCATCGCGCTGTTTGAAGCCATCCGCGAAGGAAACCAACCCGCAGCCATGCGGCTGTTGAATACATCCGCCGCACGAGAGGCCGTCCTCGGGGGGCTTCTAGAACTCATCGAACTGTACTTCCGCCATGAAGAAGGAGACAAAGTAGATGGCTTCCTCACCGCCGCCCACGCTGCCGGCCCACCACCGGCCTTTGGCTGCAAGCCTTTTCTCCCTTGACCACGTCTCCCTACACCCAACTAAGAAAGAAGGTTTACCATGACCACCCCACGTATCAGCGTTATCGTCGGCAGCCTGCGCCGAGAGTCATTTGCACGCAAGATTGCACACGAGGTGCTCACGATGATCCCTGAAGGCTACGAGGCAAACATCGTGGAAATCCGTGACTTGCCGCTCTATGACTTCGACTACGATGACCCCGCCGTCACGGACAAGCCCACTCCGGCTGAGTACACCACCTTTCGCGAGACCATCAAGAACTCGAGCGGGATCCTCTTCATTACGCCAGAGAACAACCGCACTATCCCTGCCTGCCTCAAAAACGCAGTGGACATCGGCTCTAAACCCAACTCAGATGTGGCGTGGAAGAACCTTCCCGCAGGTATCATTAGCCACTCTGTAGGCCGCATGGGCGGCTACAGTTCACAGAAGAACCTTCGCCTCGCTCTGTCCTACTTCGACATGCCGCTCCCTGGTCAACCCGAAGTATTTCTGGGCCAATCCCCCACCCTTTTCGAAGAGTCCGGACATCTCAATCAACGTACCGCAGACTTTGTCAAGGATTACGTTATGCGCTTCCTGCAGTTGACCGACGAGGCCTTTAGAGCCAAGAACGGCTAGCGGTATCCCCAGCCAACACACATCACGCCCTCTTCGAAGTACTCAAAGACTCCTAGAGGGCGTTCACAATGACACAAACCCCGGATTCAGGCTCATCCTTGAGTTACCTGAATCCGGGGTTTCATGCGCGCTCGCCACCACACATGTGGCAGCAGCGCGTTACAAGCGGGAGATTACTTCTCCTCGGAAGCTTCTGCAGCGTCCTCTTCTTCGATTTCACCGAAGTACTGGTCAACGTCAACCTTATTGCCCTCTTCATCCTTGACGGTGGTGCGGCAGATAGCGGCAGCCAGTGCCTTGCCACGGCGCACGTCAGAGAAGAGGTTTGCGATCTGGCCGTTGGACTGCAGCTGCTGGATGAACTGGTTCGGGTCCATGCCGTAGGACTGAGCGGTGAACAGGATGTGGTCGGTAAGCTCCTGTTGGGAAACTTCCGGCTCTTCCTTTTCTGCTACGGCGTCGAGGAACAGCTGAGTGCGGACGGACTCTTCTGCCTGCTCACGAGTCTGCTTATCAAACTCCTCGCGAGAAGTGCCCTGTGCCTCAAGCAACTGAGCCAGTGCCTTCTCATCGTGAGCCAGCTGGCCCAGAATCTGGTGCAGTTGGGAGTGAGCCTGCTCGTCCACTACGGACTGCGGCAGTTCGAATTCGACCTCGGAGAGCGCGGACTTCAGGACCTCATCGCGAATCTGGGCAGCCTGCTCAGCCTTCTTGGTCTCCTCCACCTGGGTCTTGGTGGATTCGCGCAGTTCATCCATGGTGTCGAACTCGGAAGCCATCTGAGCGAACTCATCGTCCATAGCCGGCAGCTTGCGCTCCTTGGACTGCTGGACGTGAACCTTGATGGTGGCCTCTTCGTCCTTGTGCTCGCCAGACTGGATGGTGGAAGTGAACTCGTTATCCTCACCGGTCTTCATACCACGCAGGGCGGTGTCCAAGCCCTTGATGAGGTCATCGTCACCGATGCGGTAGGACAGGCCCTCGGTGGAAGCGTCCTCAATCTTCTCGCCGTCAATCTCAGCGGTGATGTCGATGATTGCGTAGTCGCCGGTCTTCATCTTGCGCTTGGTGTCCTTGAGCTCACCGAAGCGCTCTGCCAACTCCTCCAGAGCCTTGTCGACGTCCTCTTCGTCAGCCTTCAGGGCCGGGACGGTAACGGAGATCTTGGAGAAGTCTGGGACCTCGAACTCAGGGCGGATATCAACCTCGGCGGTGAACTCCACGAAGTCTTTATCCTCAATCTTGGAAATATCAACGTCCGGCTGGCCGATAACCTTCAGATCGTTTTCCTTGACTGCCTGCTCGTAACGGGAAGGCAGCATGTCATTGACGACCTGCTCCAGGATGGGGCCGCGGCCGAAGCGAGCGTCAATAAGCTGGCGCGGTGCCTTGCCCTTACGGAAACCTGGAATAGAAACCTGCTGCGCGATTGCCGCGTAAGCTTGATCGATTTCCTGGTCCAGCTCCGCAAACGGAACGTTGACGGTGAGCTTAACGCGGGTATCGCTCAGCTTGTCTACGGTGGTCTTCACGAGTGAATCTCCCTGGCTTCATTGTTTTACGTACATAAACTTAAAGGGGGTCCGGAAATCCTTATTAGGGCATTTCCAGACCCCCATACGTCGGGGCGACAGGATTTGAACCTGCGACCCCCTGCTCCCAAAGCAGGTGCGCTACCAAACTGCGCCACGCCCCGTATGTAGGCCACCAAGTTGCCTTGGCTGCGTTGCATACCTGAGACAGTGTACCGTGTCCGTTTTAAATCTCCTAAACGGACCCCCACTTAAAGGCATCCACGCAGCCCAGCGGCCGATTTTGACAGTGCTTCAGCTAGAAATCGAAATCAAACATTCCATCAAAGAAGCCGTCACCGTCGCCGTCAGTTAGACCATCGAAGAAGCCGCCGCCATCATCGCCGCCACCAACGTCGCCAGCATCACCGGCGTCACCACCCACGTCGCCAGCGTCACCCATGCCATCGGGACCGCCCCAATCGCCGCTTTCTGCAGCAGCCGCAGAGTAGCCAATGCCCGACATGCCGGAGAAGAGGGCATTAAACATCATGGAGTAGCCCACCATCCACACGCCGGTGTGCAGCGCATCGGCCCACCATGGACGGGAGTACCAACCTGCCGGAACCGGACGCCCTGCCACGATTCCACCCGGGTAGTAGTTGGGAGTATTCGCAGAAGCATATGGTGAGGCCGTAATCTCTTGGCCATTCGCTTCGACCGTACGCTCTTCCGTCACCTTGCCAGCCGCACGCTGCCCCTCCAGCGGCGGGAGTTCTGGGCCTGGGTTCATGCCCATAATTTCGCGCGCGGCATTCACATAATGCATGCCTTCCAGGGCCGACTCACGCGCCAAATTCGCCTGCTTGGCGGTAGTAGCACGCGAAATCGCCGCGTTAGCTGCAGTGAACCGTTCAGAAGCATCAGCCATCGCTTGCTGGGAGGCAGAATCCGTGCCAGAAATCTGCATTACTTGGCCACCCAGGCGTTCAATCCACCGACGTGCATCAGCCTGTGCATCGGCCAATTGCTGTGCCTCGCGTTCTTCCCGACGTTTGTGAGAGCTACGGGAGGAAAGAAACCAGACGCCTCCACCAATTGCCAGCGCAACGAGCAAAATTCCCACTATGATCATCGCTTTCTATAGATAGATCCGTTCCTCTTATAACAACGGCTCAGGCGCCAGCCTAGTTCCCTATTTTCTTTTTTGGCCGCGGTTGCGCTAAAGTATGGCCCAGCGTTGATATAGCGCGTTGTGGGAATGTCGTATAGTGGCTAATACCTCAGCCTTCCAAGCTGAAGACGCGGGTTCGATTCCCGTCATTCCCTCCAGTTTTCGCCCACCTCTAGGTGGGCGATTTTTCGTTTTCCACCCATCATCATCGGATGTTCACGGTATACGGCGAAAACATGCGACGAAGTGTAAGGTGGCGCGCATGACTTTAACCAATAAGTATTCCGAGTTTATTCGCAGCCGCCATTCGCCCCGCGCGTTCCTGCCAGAACCCATGCCGGTAGAAGACATCAAGCAGGTTTTGCTGGATGCTCAATCCGCACCGTCCAACTCCAATACCCAACCGTGGGACGTGCATTTGGTGGGCGGAGAAAAGCTCAAGGAACTAAGCGCCGCGCTTATTAAGGAATTCGACACCAACGGGCTCAGCCCAGACTTCACCACCGATTATGGTGAGGGTATCCATCCCAAGCGCTCCCAAGAGCTAGCCGCCAAAATGTACGGCCTCCTGGGCATTGAGCGCGAGGACAAAGCAGGTCGCGTGGAATTCATCCGCGAAAACTTGCGCTTCTTTGGCGCACCCCATGCGGTACTTCTCTTTATCCCGCCGATGGGTGACCGCATTCGCGCCGCCTTTGACCAAGGAACCTATACCGAAAACTTCCTGCTTTCTTTGGAAGCACACGGCTACCACGGCATCCCACAGGGGATGATTTCCTTGATTGCGCCAACCGCGCGTGAATTCCTCGGCGTAGACGAGGACTACAAGCTGGTCACCGCTATTACCTTTGGTAAAGCTGATGAATCGAGCCCGGTCTTTAAAACGAATCCAGGCCGCGCGCCACTTTCGGAAACCGTGACAGTTCACGGCATCGATGGCCTCGACCTCGATTAGCCCCCGCCCCATCAGGAAGCTACTTTCAACGATTTCGTCCATCTAAACCACCGCAACCGTCGACGAGACAGGCGATCTGTGGGGACGAAATCGTTGAATCGCCTCGGCAAGCCTAGAATTATGGCTATGGATATCACTCTTGCGACCTTTGACCATGCGCCTGAGACTGCACTGCGGGGCGTACGCTTCAATAACACGTGGGTGCCGTCGGAGACGTACGCTGATTCCCGCCGCGGCACGCTGACTGGGCAGTATCCGCAACGCCAAGCCACCACGCGCATTAGCGAGATTTTTGCGGGCGTCGGTTATGAGGTGCGCGAGGATACGCAGCCGGCCGGTAGCGATGTCTTTCGCTTGCTAGAGCAGCCCAGCCTAGAAGAACTCAACGACGTCAATGGCGTCATCGCCGTCTGCTCGCTACTAGGTGGAAATTCACCTATGTCGGTGTTGTGGCCGGGTGTAGCCGAAAGCGGGGAGAATAATGAGTTGGTCTCCCCTATTGACTTAGCGCCTACGCTCGCTGCCATTGCCGGCCTCGACGTGCGCCCTAATGCGCAACTGTCCTTTGATGGATTGAACTTGGTGCCGGTGCTGCGGCACGGCGCCTCGGGGCACGCAGCGTTGTTCTTTGACAATGGAGTGCGCATGATTGATGCCTCGCTTATCGACGACACCGCTACCCCGCCCCATGAGCGTGCCCGCCTGCAGGATGAGTGGGAGACGTGGAATAAATTCATCACTCTCGGCCCGCTGCAATAGATAGGTAGTCTGGGGCGCATGAGCGTACCTAAAATCACCCTTAATGACGGCAATACCATCCCGCAGCTGGGCTTTGGCGTGTTCCAGATGGATCCGGAGCAGACCGAAGATCTGGTAGCTGAAGCCCTGCGCGTGGGTTATCGCCATATTGATACCGCCGCTATCTACGGCAATGAGGAAGGCGTAGGACGGGCTATTGCCAAGTCTGGCATTCCCCGCGAGGAGCTTTTTATCACCACCAAGCTGTGGAATGACCGCCAGACCGATGCTGCTGCAGCGCTCGATGAGTCCTTGGAAAAGCTCGGCTTGGAGTATGTGGATCTTTACCTCATCCACTGGCCTACACCAGCAAAGGGCACCTATGTTGAGGCTTGGCAGCAACTCATTGATCTGCAGAAGCAGGGCAAGACAAAGTCCATCGGCGTCTCCAATTTCGAGCTGGAGCACCTGGAACAGCTGGAGCTCAAGACCGATATAAAGCCAGCGGTCAACCAAGTCGAGCTTCATCCCTATCTGCAGCGCTGGAGGGAGCTGGACGCCTTCCGCGCCCACACCGTGGCTATCGAGGCATGGGGCCCGCTGGGGCAGGGAAAGAGCGATATCTTGGATGCCCCCGAGGTCACCGACGCCGCTGCAGCGCACGATGTCAGCCCAGCGCAAGTCATCATTCGTTGGCACCTACAAAATGGCGTCATCCTCTTCCCCAAGTCTGCGACGCCCTCGCGCATTGCGGAAAACTTTGATGTCTTCGGCTTTGAACTAACCGAGGAGGAGATGGCTGCCATCACCGCCTTGGACGAAGGCGAGGAGGGACGCGGCGGCCCGCACCCGAATGACATGAATGATGCCTAAGTCTTAGCGCCTTGGCTATGCCTGGCCGAAACACAAAGAAACGCCGCGGAACCACCTTTGTTCCGCGGCGTTTATTTTCTCAAGGCTTAGGCCTCGGGCAGCTCTGGGGCGATACCGGTGCGCTCGTACTGCGCCAAGATGTCGATGCGGCGCTGGTGGCGCTCCGCACGGGACCATTCTTGATCCAGGAAGGCATCGACGATTTCCAAGGCTTGCTCCTCGGTGTGCATGCGGCCGCCGATGCCGATGAGCTGGGCGTTGTTGTGCTCGCGGGCAAGGCGGGCGGTCTCGGCGGACCAGGCCAGTGCACAGCGGGCTCCCTTGACCTTATTGGCTGCAATCTGCTCGCCATTGCCGGAGCCGCCAAGCACAATGCCCAAGGAACCCGGATCATTGACGGTGCGTTGTGCCGCTTCGATGCAAAATGCCGGGTAATCGTCCTCGGCATCGTAGGTGTGGGCGCCGCAATCAATGACTTCGTGGCCCTGTTTAGTGAGGTGTTCAGCAATCAGGTTCTTGGTTTCGAAACCTGCGTGGTCTGCTCCTAGATATACGCGCATGGCCTTTATCCTACCGGCCCGGCGCGCCTCGAGGAGGCTTAGCGCCCGCCCTGTTTCGCATTACAAATTCCTGATAGGCTCGCGGACAAGGATTTTCGCGATAAGAGAGGAAAGCTATGCCTATAACCACCCGGATCCTCGCGCTATACGGCGGAAGCCTTCTAGCCTGGTTCATTATGCTCGGCGTTCAGGTTTCCGGAGGCGGAGGCTTTCTCCTACCGCTTATCGCCAGCACCCTAGCAACGTTGGCTCACGTGGGCTTAGGCATCTGGTGGATTGCCCAGAAGGTGCGCGGGAATCCGCGGGCAAATGGGGGCGCTATTGCGGCCGGCATTATCGCGCTCCTCGCCGGCGCCTCATGGGCTTCCTGGGTACTTGTTGCGTGGGACGACTTTCGAGCCGGCATGGCGCTGCCCGCTATCAATATCGCAGGTCTTCCGGCATTCATCTTGACCCCGCTGACCATCGCGCTGTGTGTCGGCGCCGCAATTCAGCTGCGCCAGCACGAAACGCGCTCCCAGTAGCTACAAGAAACAGATTCTTTGGGTGGAAACTCCCTCTTTGCCTTTGGGCTACCGGCAAAGATCAACTCGGACACCGCTAATCATCGCTTTAAATTTAGAAATCAGACGATTCATATCCAAAAGAGGACTGCAATGGCGAGGGATCAAGTAGCTTAAGTAAAGTCTGAAACTCTCTCCCAAAGGACTAAAGCATGAAAAAGCTACTCCCTATTCTCGTTACAACCACGCTTTGATATCAGCATGTAGCGATTCAGGCGAAAGCTCCGAGACCACTTCCAGCACGACCAGCAGCAGTCCGTCGAGCACCACCACGTCCTCTACGACTAGCTCGACTAGTAGCGTCACTACCTCCTCATCTAGCGAGGTTACGCCTCCACCAGAGGTTGAAGAACCTGACGAAGAGGATGAGCACGACGATGACGATCTCCACGTACACGATAATCCGAACGCTGCATTGGGCGACTCAGATGAGGAAGAACGAGCTAAGCAAGCTCCTGCAGAGAAGACCGTTTCCTCTTGTGGAGACCCTTCGATTCATGAACGCGGCACAACGTTTTTCTCGGACGGCACCTCCGGCTGGACTCAACAGTGCTCAGATGAAATGGCTCCACAAGTTGCACAGCAATTCGTAGCACCGCCGGCCGAGCAACAAAACGACCCAGCACCAGCCGGTGGTGGATCTGGTCGAACCTGCGCCGAAATTGGGCACAAAGTCTACCCTGGCGACCCTGACTACTCGCTAGAACGAGATGAGGACGGGGACGGTGTGGGCTGCGAATCCTATCCGGGATAATGCATTCCCCGATTTTTGCGGAGAATTAAAGACTAAGTAGGGGGCAAGCAAGGAAGATGCCCCCTGTTCCTTCCTACATCCCATAGCATCTCCGCTTAACGCTGCTGAGATCGCGGCCTTTTCAGCCCCGCGAATCCAGCAGCAAGAGTGGGCCATTTAGCCCCCATGTGCCTATGGCGGAAAGATTTGACTCACCAGCGCCTTCTATTGGAGCGTGTGGTGAGTAATGGTCCTCGTTTTAGCTTAATCCTCCTCCACCTGCGGCATCTCGGTGCGGGAGCGCTTGAGTTCGAAGAAGTAGGGGTACTGGGCAAGGCGCAAGGAGGCGTCGAAAAGCTCGCCTGCTTCTTCCCCGGTAGGGACGCGGGTAATGACCGGGCCGAAGAACGCGGTCTCCCCCAGCTTGATAACCGGGGTGCCCACCTCATCACCCACGGAAGAGATGCCATTGTGGTGGTATTCGCGCAGCTTCTCGTCATAGTCTTCGGTATTGGCTACCTCGGCGAACTCGGCCGGAAGCTCCACTTCTGCAAGCGCCTGCGCGATGATGTCATCATAAGCACCAAAGCCAGTTCGTCCGCCGTTGCCCTTGGCGTGGACCAGGGTGCCCATAGCGGTATAAAGCTCATCTACCTTTTCTGGACGCTCGGCCTTAACCTTGGCAAAGACGCGGGCTGGGCCCCAGTTAGCCTTCATCATGTCCATGTAAGTGGGGTCTAGATCACGGCCATCGTTCAGCACGGACAGGGACATCGGCTCGAACTCGACCTCAATATCGCGTACCTTTTCTACTTCCTTGATCCACCGCGAGGTGGCCCAAGCGAAGGGACAAGATACGTCGAACCAGAACTTTACTGCGTCAGCCATGATTGCTCCTTTGATTGATAAAAGTTTGCCCCACCAGCCTAGGCGCGCGACTACTGTGGATGCAGAACTATTTTCGGCACAGAAGGAGAATATAGGCTATGACCTCCGTAAACCTGACTCGCACGGAAGCGGTTGAGCGCTCCCGAATGATTGAGGTGGGCCATTATGATGTCACTTTAGACCTCAAGTATTCAGATACCCATTTCCTTTCCACTACGAAGGTGAGCTTCACCTCGCGCGAGATTGGCTCCACCTTCATCGATCTGCGCGCCGAGGAAATCCAAGAGGTGCGCCTCAACGGCAATCCGCTGCCCACGAATTCTTATAACCCCACCTACGGCATTCCGCTTTCCGGCCTCCAAGTGGCCGACTACACGCTAGAAGTCACCGCGAAGATCCCGTATTCGCGCACCGGCGAGGGCCTGCACCGTTTTGTCGATCCCGCCGATGACAAGGTCTACCTCTATACCCAATTTGAAACCGCCGATGCCAAGCGGGTCTTTGCTTGCTTTGACCAGCCGGATATGAAGGCCACCTACGCGCTGCATTTCAAGGCGCCGGAGGATTGGACCGTCATTAGCAATGGGCCAGTGAGCTGGGAAGGAGACGTGGCCAGCACGGCTATCGACTACCCACTATCGACCTACCTGGTAGCCCTGTGCGCCGGTCCCTACCACGAGGTCACCGATACCTGGCGCGGCGAGCTGACCGCACACCCAGAGGGCAAGCCGGCCCAAAAGCTCGAGGTACCGCTGGGCATCTACTGCCGTGCTTCGCTCGCCCACGCTTTAGATGCTGAGCGCTTATTTACGGAGACCAAGCAGGGCTTTGATTTCTACCACCGCAATTTCGGCTTCCCCTACCCCTTTGGCAAGTATGACCAGATTTTCGTGCCGGAGTTCAACGCGGGTGCGATGGAAAATGCTGGGTGCGTCACCATCCGCGATGAGTACGTCTTTACCTCCCAGGCCACGCACTATAAATACGAACGCCGTGCCGATACCATTCTGCACGAATTGGCCCATATGTGGTTTGGTGATCTGGTCACCATGCAGTGGTGGGACGATTTGTGGCTCAATGAGTCCTTCGCCACTTGGTCGGCGGCCATTTCCCAAGCGGAAGAGACCGAATACGATACCGCGTGGGTAACCTTTGCCAACGTAGAAAAGTCCTGGGCCTACCAGCAGGATCAGCTGCCTACCACCCACCCGATTTCTACCGATGCAAGCGATATCGAAACCGTCGAGCAAAACTTCGATGGCATCACCTACGCCAAGGGCGCTTCGGTGCTGAAGCAGCTCCAAGCTTATGTTGGCCGCGGAAACTTCCTGGCCGGGGTCCGCCGTCACTTCGCCGCTCATGCCTGGGGCAATGCCACCTTTGATGATCTGCTTGGCCACCTGGAACAGGCCTCCGGCCGCGATCTTTCCTTCTGGGCGCAGCAGTGGCTTAAGACTTCCGGCATCAACACTCTGAGCATAGCGCTCAATGCAGATGAGTCCGGCACGATTACCCATGCCTACCTCTCCCAGCGCGGCGATACGCTGCGCACCCACCGCGTGGCGGTGGGCCTGTATAACCTGCAGGACGGTCAGGTGGTGCGCACCGATCGCATCGAGATGGATGTTGATGGCTCCTCCACCGAGATTCCAGAGCTCATAGGCCGCCAGCTGGCAGACATTGACTTCCTGCTACCCAATGACGATGACCTGACCTACTGCCTCATCGAATTGGACGCGGGTTCCCTGCAATTCCTGCTGGATAATATCGATAAGTTTGCTGATCCTATGGCCCGCACCCTGTGCTGGTCCACCGCCTGGGAGATGACCCGCGCCGGCACTATGCGGGCCCGCGATTTCATCCAGCTAGTTGCCCGCGGTATGCAGGCCGAGACCGAGCTTGCCGTCCTCGAGCGCATTGTTTTGCAGGCCTCGAACGCGCTGAAGAACTATGCCGATCCACGGTGGGCCGCGCAGAGCACCCTGCTTGCCGACGCCCTCCTCGACGGCGCCCGCAGTTCCGATGCCCAGCGCTCCATCATCTGCACCCAGGCGCTGGCGAAAATTCGCCTGCACGATAGCGCGCGTGACTACCTGCGCGGCGTGCTCGAATCATCCGCGGATGCAGGGCAGCGTTGGTCCGCGCTCGCGGCACTTGCCGCCGATGGCGCGATAGAGGACGTCCCCGCTGCCGCGGATGCGCAACTGAAGCGGGATAATTCCGCCACCGGCTACTACTCTTCGCTGCGCGCTCGCGCCGCGGTGGCAACTGCGGAAAACAAGCGCGCGGTATGGGAAGAAATCGTGGCGGGTAACCTCACCAACCGCGAGCTGACCTCCAAACTTGAAGGATTGCTCTATCCGCATGGCGATACGTTCCTTCCCACCGCGGAGTTCTTCGATATCGCGGAAAAGGTGTGGGCTTCCCAATCCTCAGAGGTGGCTCTGACCACAGTTACCGGCCTCTTCCCTTCCTGGGATATCACCCGCAAGGGCTTGGACCGCGCCGATGCCTTCTTGCAGAAGGACCTGCCCGGTGGTCTGCGTCGCACAGTCACCGAGCAGCGCGACCGCGTGGCCCGCGCGCTACGCAACCGCCAGGTGGACGCTGGCTAGGCCGGCTTTCCTGCGCCGCCGTCCCGGGGTTGTACGGGTGGTGGCGCAGGATCCTCGCCCAAGACCACTTCTACATTGGCGATATCAGAGCGCAGCGACTCTTCGACATAGGCAAAGACCACGCCGGTCTCATTCTTCAGCAGCCGTACGAACCGCAAAAGCGGGTGCGATCGGCTCACGCCCAAGAGTTTCTGTTCTTCTGTGCGAGCGGTAGCGGCGCTCATACTCTCGCGTTTGAAGACCGGCTGGAGGTCATAGCCTGCCAGTATGTTTAGGATGGGCTCGCGCAGGTCGTGCTGATTGAGCTCGGGAGCCATGTCCACTGGGATGGTGTAGCGCGAGACGATGACGGGCTTACCATCGACGATAAAAAGGCGTTTAATATCCCACGCATAGGTGGCATCGTTCACGCCCAGGGCCGCTGCCACATGTTTGGGCACATGGGTTTTATTCACGGAGACCACCCGCACGGTGATTTCGTGCCCACGCTCGCGCAGTTGAGTGGCGATGCTGTCCTTTTTGGTCAGGCTCAGTGTAGGGGGAACCGTGCGCACGTAGGTGCCGCCGCTGCGCCCACGGCGGCGATCAATAAGGCCTTCATCTTCCAAAATGTCTAATGCATGGCGCACGGTCATGCGCGCAACATGAAATTCTCGGACCAATTCGCGTTCGGTAGGAAAACGCTGACCAGGCTCTAATTCATTGCGCTCGATCTTGTCACGTAGGGCATCTGAGATAAGGAGATAGGCGGGCCGTTTTCGGCTTTGGGAAGTCACAGCCCTCGAGTGTAACGGGCGGGCCGAAACCAACCCCCCATCACTGCATGATGACCTTAATAACACTTGATTTACTACTTGCGCAGAGATAATTCGATTCGCGGCCTGACTTGGATTTCCGTCAACTGCGTGGTGGGCCCAGCCTCTACTACGGTACGAATGGCACGCGCCACCTCAACCGGTGCAATGACCTGGGAGGGATCATAGTCGTGCAGGCCCTGCAGCATCGGAGTATCGGTAGGCCCGGGCGCTACGGTGGAAACGCGGATTCCCGGCTCGGAGATACGCAACCCGTCGGCCAGCGCATACAACGCGTGCTTCGTGGCCGCGTAGACGACGTTATCGCCATAGCTGTGGCGGCCAGCACCAGAGTTAATAAAGACCACTGTGCCTTCGACTTTACGCAGCTGCGGCAGCAAAACACGGGTCACCTCTGCGGGGGCGTGCACGTTGAGGTCCATGTGCGCGCGCCAATTTTCTGGAGTGGCTTCCTCCACGGAGTACTTGGTAGCCCGTGCGGCGGCGTGCACGAGCACATCTACGCGATCCAGCTCCGGCAGCGCCATGCCTTCATCGAGGCCGGCTACTAGGTCGATGGCGATCGGCGTGATGGATTCCGATTTAGGCAGGTCCGCCGCGCTCCGTCCCAGTGCGTACACGTGGTAGTCACCAGCCAAGTCGGCGATGATTTCGCGGCCCATGCCACCGGTGGCGCCGGTGACGACGGCCACCTTGCGCGGGGCTGCGGCCTCTGAGTGTGCTGGTGCGGTGAGATTCTTAGTATCAGTCATGCCGCTCCATCATAGGGATCCTCCGCTGAGGTTGCCGCACCAACCCAATCACCACCTATTGTCGAAAGCGCTTGGGCACATCCGGCTGCCCCAAGGTAAGCATCAAGCGATTGGCCCAGTTAAAGAAGGACGATGCGTAGATGAGGTCCAGAATGGACTGATCATCGAAACCGGCGTTGCGAAGGTCGGTGCATAGCTGCGCATCGAAGGCGAAGGGAGTTTCGGTCAACGCCACAGCTGCGCGACGGATAAGGTCCCACTCTTTAGAACCCAGGTCGGCGTCGATGCCTGTGTCCAAAAGGCGGTCTACGCTGTCACGGTCGCCGCCTTCCTGGACGCACCGTGCCTGGTGCACGGAAGCGCAGTACTCGCAACCGTTGTACCGCGAGGCCACAGTGGCAGCGAGCTCGCGGTCTGCACGGGAGAGGCCGCCTTCGGTGTTATAGAAGATGTCCAAGTCAGTTAGCGTACGCGCCTTCAAAGCCGCGGGATCGCGGGCGAGCAACCGGAAGTACTCGGAATCAATGCGCTCTGGTTTGATGAGGGCGTCGGTATGCGCTGCGGTGAAATCCTCTTTCGCCAGTGCCTCTACCCAAGGCTTCCAGCCCAGGGAGTGGTTGACAAAGTGGTCCGGCAGCACGGTATCGGGTTGCAGGGTATTCGCGGTAACCTGCCAGCTTGGGTCAGCTACCCCGGCTGCACGCTCGGCCGCGGGGCGTGCGGCGCCCTCCTCGCCAGAGAGCACCCGCAGACCGTGGACCACGCGCAGCTGGAAAGCCAAAAATGCCACAAGCTGAGACAGGCTGACAATATCGGTAGCCGACCACCCGGCGGCGTCGAGGTGACCGATGGCCTGCGGGGAGGCGTCCTTGGGGTGGAAGGCCAAAAGGTGCGCCCAGTCAAAGGCAGCGGCTAGGCGCTTTCCGAGCGCTGCCTCCGCAGCAGTTTCGCCAAAAATAAGGAAGTCACCCTGGTAGTAGGGGCCGGTAGACACACCACGCTGGCTTGCGGCGCGCACGGCGGCAACAAGGTCCACATCGGCCTCATCCCCCAGCAGGTCGAAGTAGAAATCTGCTGCCTCCCCCGCCTGGTAGACCGCAGCGCTAAAAGCTGCGACGGCATAGCGCTCTGCATAGGTGAATTCACCTGGCTCTGCAGGCTCAAGCAAAGCGTTAAAGCTCAGCTGCGCATTGTCCTGCGCCTCTTGGCGGGCGCGGCGCAGTTGCTGCACCTCGGCGGAGGCGTGGGAGAGCTCGTTAATAATGTCGGTCATATTCTCAGTCCAACCTTTCTAGGGCTCGGTTTATAGCCCCAAGTTTAGGTCTCCAGCGCGGTAGCGGGAGCCTGGGATGGCGTCAATTAGCTGACGGGTGTATTCGGTTTCTGGGTGTGCAAAACCTGCGCCGTGGGCCCGGATTCCACTTGTGTGCCGTGGGAGAGCACGGAGACGGTATCGGAAATCTGGTTGACTACCGCGAGGTCGTGAGAGATGAAGATATAGGTAAGCTCCAACTCGCGCTGCAGCTCATCGAGCAGGCGCAGGATCTGTGCCTGTACGGTGACGTCGAGCGCAGAAACGGCCTCATCGAGCACCACAAGATCGGGTTCAATGATCATGGCACGGGCGATAGCCACGCGCTGGCGCTGGCCGCCGGAGAGCTCACGGGGACGGCGGGCTGCCATGGAAGAGTCCAAGGCCACCAAATCAAGAAACTTTTGTGCTTTCGCGCGGGCATCGCGTTTCGAGGCCCCGGTAAAGTTGCGCACCGGCTCAGCGATGGTATCGCCGATACTCAATCGTGGATCGAGCGAGCCAAAGGGATTTTGGTAGACCATCTGGATAGAGCGGCGCAGCTCCCGGCGGCGCTTACCGCGGGCGGTGCTGATATCTTCCCCCGCCAAGCGAATACTTCCCGAGGTAGGCGTGCTCAACAGAGATATGGCACGGCCGGTAGTTGTCTTTCCGGAACCGGACTCCCCCACCAAGGCATGGGTAGTGCCACGGGCTACGGAAAAGTTGATGTCATCTACCGCGGTGAAATCCCCGAAGCGCTGGGTGAGCCCCTCGACTTCGAGCAACGTCTCCTGCTGGGCGGGCGTACTATTCCGCACCGGAGATGCGGTCTGGGAGGAAGTAGGGGCGGTGAGCGAGGGGGCGTCGGCAAGCAGGCGCTTGGAGTAGGCATGCTGGGGATCGGTGAGGACACGGGCGGCTACGCCCGACTCGCGGACGGCGCCCTTTTCCATCACCACAATATTATTGGCGCGGTCACCCGCCACGGCCAGATCATGGGTAATAAAAAGGATGCCCATGGTGAGCTCTTCGCGCATTTCATCAAGGAGATCCAGGATGATTTTCTGCACGGTGACATCCAGCGCGGAAGTAGGCTCATCGGCGATGATGAGCTCTGGCTCCAGTGCCACAGCGGCAGCGATGAGCACGCGTTGCTTCATGCCGCCGGAAAGCTCATGCGGGTACTGATGATAACGGCGCTGTGGATCATCAATGCCCACGCGCTCCAGCAACTCCAGAGCACGCTTCTTCCGGGACTCCTTATCGTCCTGCCGGTGGATGGCCATGCCCTCTTCCACCGAGGCTCCGATGGTCTTGAGCGGATTGAGCGAGTTATTGGGATCCTGCGGAATCAACCCGATGCGTCGGCCACGCAGGGTGCGCCACTGCTTTTGGGAGAAATGGGTGACATCGTGGCCGTCGAAAGTAATGGTGCCGGAGACAATCGAGGCATTGTCTGGCAGCAGGCCAATGGCGGCCATGGCGGAGGTGGACTTGCCGGAGCCGGACTCGCCCACGATGGCGGTCATTTCCCCGGGGTTCACTTCGAGCTCAATGCCGCTGACCGCTTCCATCTCGCCGTGGGCGGTGCGGTACGTAATGGATAAATCACTAATGCTAAGCAGGGACATTAGGCCGCCTTTCGCAGTGTCTGGCTGAGGTGGTTGGCCGCAAGAACCACGGCGACGATAACGATGCCGGGGGCGATGGTCAGCCACCCGGCGGTGGCAATATAGTCGCGTGATTCAGAAATGAGCAGGCCCCATTCCGGTGTTGGGGGCGGAGCGCCGTAACCAAGGAAGCCAAGGGTGGCTAGCTGCAAAATGGCCAGGCCGAATTGCAAGGCGGCTACGGCGAAGACTGCGGTGAGTGAATTGGGAAGAATATGGCGCACGAGCACCTGGAAGGCAGAGCCGCCGGAGCCGTAGGCGGCCTCGACGAAATCGGAGCCTGCCACACTGAGCACCTGGGAGCGCGCGAGGCGCGCAAAGGTTGCCACGGAGGTAATGCCCACGGCGATGGCAGCATTAAAGATGCCGTGTCCGAGCACGATGATGACGGACAGGGAAAGCAAGAGGCCAGGAATAGACAACAGCACATCCACGATGCGCATGATGATGGCATCTACCCAGCCGCGGCGCACTCCGGCGATAATGCCCAAGACGGCGCCAACGATCAGGCCGAAAAGTACCGCCAATAGCGCGCCGAGTAGGGATTGGCGCGCGCCATAGACCACGCGGGTATAGAGATCACGGCCCACGGCATCGGTGCCGAACCAGTGTTGGAAACTGGGCTGCAGCAGCGCTGTGGTGTCACCGCCCTGGTTAGGATCTTGGGAGGTAAATAGTTGGGGGAACAGTGCGCAGAGCACCGCCAGGCCCAGCACAATAAGCGAGATGATGGTGCCCGGGGTGAGCTTCAGGCGTGTGGATTTAAGCTTCATGCTTGGACCTTCTTCTCGTTCTTTGCGGGAGTATCAGCGGTGGCGGTGGTGGTGGCATTGCTGTGCGCGCTATCGTGGTTGCCCTCGCGCAGGCGCACGTCAAGCACTGGGTAGAGCAGGTCCACGATGAGATTGATAAGAACAAAGACGGCCGCGGCCAGCACCACGATGGCGAGCAATACGGAGGTATCGCGGTTGGCCACCGCATCCACGGTCAGCGCGCCAATGCCGTGGCGGGCAAAGACCGCTTCCGTCACCACGGAGCCGCCAACGAGCTCACCAAAGGTAAGGCCGGCCATGGTCAGCGCCGGCAGCAACGCATTGCGCAAAACATTGCGCCACAGCAACCAGGCACCGCTAGCACCCTTGGCACGCACTACCTGCACGAAGGACATATCCATTACCTCATCGATGGAGCGCAGGAGCACCTGTGCCAGCGGTGCGGCCACGAAGATGGCCAAGGTAATCACCGGCAGGATAAGGCTTTGGGCATCGCTCGCGCCGATAACCGGCACCCATCCCAAACCAAAGGAAAATATCTGGATCAAAATGATGCCGATCCAGAAGGTGGGCAGGGAAACCATCACGGAAGGCAGGCTACGGAAGAAGCTACGCAGCCAAGAAAATGGACCAAAGGTGGAGGCGATGGCCACCGCGAAGGCCAAGACTACGCCTACGAGAAAGGCGAGGACGGCCAGCGCCAGCGTGGAAGGAAGGGCGTCCGCCAACATCTCCGATACGGCGGTGCCAGTAGCGACGGAAAAGCCGAAATCACCGGTGAGGAATCCACCAAGCGCACTGACGTAGCGGCTTAAGAGCGGTTCATCGGCACCATAAACCTCGCGAATAGCGGCCAACTGCTCAGCGTTGAGCCCTAGGGTCGGGTTGTCATAGCGGGTCGCGACGGCGTCACCGGGCAGCGCCGCCAAGAGGATGAATGAGAGGGTGAAGGTTGCCCAGATAACCAGCACGGCTTGGCCGATGCGTAGGGCGATAGATTTCAGGCTCATGGATTAGTCCTCCCCTTCTGCGGTGTTGATGTCTACCGCATAAAACGATGGACGGCCGATAGCCTCGGTGCTAAAGCCCTCGATATAAGGCTGGAAACCATATACCTGCGGCTCTTCGAACATGGGCAGGATATAGGCCTGTTCAGAGAGGTAGTCCTGCATGCGGCCAGTCATGGCCAGGCGGTCCTTTTCGCTGCTGAGGTCGAAGTACTCGTCCACCAATTTCTGCAGCTTCTTATCGCCGAAGCTATCGGTCTTTTCGTCATAGTTGAGGAAAGAATTGCGGCCCGTGCCATCTAGCCACGTGGCCAAGGTATCCACATTGGCGCGGCCGGTCATGGTGTGGCGTACCTGCACGGTGTCTTGGTCCTTCATGGCCTTCTGCTGCGCGGAGCGGTCGCCTGGGTTGAGGTTGGCCTCGATGCCGACGTTCTTGAGCATCTCTTGGGCCTTGGTGAACATCTCTTTAGAGCGCGGCTGCGGGACTGCCTCATTAAAGGTCACGGACAGGCGCTTGCCGTCTTTCTCGCGGATGCCATCTTCTCCTTCGCGCCAACCGGCTGCATCGAGCAAGCGCTTAGATTCCTCTGGATCGAAGGCATAATTCGCTGCTTGATCCTTATAGCCAATAGCCGTCTTGGCCAGGATCGATGTTCCTTTGGGATAGGAGTCAGAAAAGAGGGTGTTCAGAATATTATCGCGGTCGATGGCGTGAATGATGGCCTGACGCACGCGTTTATCCGCCAAGAGTGGGTGGCGGAAGTGGAAGTGGAAGCTATTGTTTACGCCACGGGTGGGCGCGGCGAAAATCTCCAGGTTTTGATCCTTGAGGTGCTTCTCATCGGGGGCTTCGATCTGGCGAGCAATATCGGACTGTCCGGCCACGAGCGATCCCACGCGCACGGAATCCTCGGCCGCGAGAACAATATTGATGCCCTCAATATCGGCCGGCCCCTGGTGGTCCTTGCGGGCCGGCGGTGCCCAGTCATAGTCTTCCCGCTTTTTGAGCACCAGCTTGGTTCCCAGCTCTTCTTCCTCGATGACGAAGGGGCCCGAACCAGAAATCGCAGTAGCGTTGCCCGGCGCGAAGCCGGTGTCATCCAGATCCAGAGTGGCATTAGAAAGCAGCCCTTGGTTCATCACGGAGGTGGACTGCGGGAAGCCTGGGGAGGGCTCACTGAAGTAGAACTTCACCGTGTAGTCATCGATGACCTCGGATTTTTCATAGTTGGGCAACTGCTCCGAAGGGGTGAGCATGCGGTCCTCATCGCCTAGGGCGTAGAGGTCATAGTTCTTCTTTACGTTCGCGGCATCTAGGCGAGAGCCATCAGAGTAGGTCACGCCCTTGCGAATCTTGAAGGTGAACTCGGTATTGTCCTTGTTCGACTTAGGCATCTCCTCCGCAATCCACGGGTGCAGCTCGAGGGTATCCGGGTCCTGCCACAGCAGGCGGTCCGTGATGTTATTGAGCACGCCACCGTTGGGGTAATAGCCGCCGGAGGGGGGATAGAGGTTATTGAACATATTGGGCTCGACGTAGGTGACCATGCCATCTTCCGCGGCGTGGGAAGTAGAGGCGCAGGAGGTTAGCGAGAGAGCTAGCGCACCGCTGGCCAAGACCGCGGCCACTGGTCTCAGGAGCCGAGAAAGTTGCTTCATAAAAGCTCGAGTTCCTTTAATTCTTAAGTAGTACTCGCCCATTAGAGCATATCCATACCCACAAATACAAGACTGGACGGTCTACCCTATTACCTGCCATAACAAGGGAAAAGAAAGTTTTGTATAGACTGATTAGTCTATTTAAATACCACCGCCGGGTTCGATGCTCCTGGAAGGGTCTGGATGTGGCACGATAGGTAGTATGTCTACTCCAGCAATCGCAATCGTCGGCATGGGCCCACGCGGCATTTCCATCTTGGAACGCCTCTCCGCCCGCATGGACGATTCCAGCGACCCCATAACCGTCCACCTCATCGATGATGCCCAACATGGTGCCGGCCGCATCTGGGAAACGGACCAAACCAAGACCCTGTGCATGAATACTCGCGCCGGCGCTGTCACCCTTTTCACCGAGCCCGGCTCCACTGTGGACGCCCCCGTGCTCGAGGGCCCCATCCAATACGAGTGGATTCAGCTGCTGCGCGGCGATGGCGACAATGTCTCCGCCGCCAAGCGCGAGCTTTTTGAGAAGTATCCTCCGGCCGCACATATTGCGCAGGACTACCGCGAAGAACTTGCCGCTACCCGCCCCGAATCCAACCCCTCGCGCGCGCTGTATGGCGAGTACCTGCGGTGGGTCTATGACGTGGTCATTGCTCGCCTGCCTAAGAGCATTTCCACCGTGAACCACTTCAGCCGATTGGAAACCATCAGCGAAGATGGCCACGTAGACGTGCTCCGCTTGGCCGATGGCTCCGAGGTGCGCGCCGATGCCACCGTGCTGGCCTATGGCTGGATGGTTCCGGAGTACAACGAGCAGGAAAAGCAGCTGGCGGCTTCGGGCCTGAACTGGATCGCTCCCGATAACCCAGTGGAGCAGGACTATGCCGCCATCCCCGGCGGTGAAGACGTGCTGGTACGCGGGCTGGGCATGGGCTTTTATGACATCATGGCGCTGACCACCATCGAGCGCGGCGGCACCTTCGTGGTGGATTCTTCCACACGTTCCGGCCTGCGCTATGAGCCCTGCGGCGACGAGCCCAACTTCATCATTTCCTCCGGCCGCGGCTATCCCTACCACCCCAAGTCCGAATACGGTGAGCTGCCGCCTACCATGCCACGCCGCCGTCTGAAGAATGTCATTGCGGAGCTCAGCGGCACCCAAAACATCGACTTTGACGCCCAGGTTTGGCCCGCTATCGCCCGCGATAGCTACGAGGCCTATATCACCACTTTGGAGCGCGTGCGCCCGGATTCCTTGCTGCGCCCGCGCGCAGACATTCTCGAGGTCATCGATGCCACCGCCCCGGATGAGCTAGGCGCGGCTATTGCGCCCATGGTTACCGAGCCGTGGGACATGAACGATCTCATGTACCAAATTGCCGGGTTTACCGGGGACATAGATGAGCTCACCGAGCATATTGCCCAGTCCATGGAAAGCGATATCCGGGAGGCCTCCGCCGGCCACGACTCCCCCATCAAGGCCGCGCTATGGTCGCTATCGCAATCGCGCAAGCCCGCCTCCATCCTTGGCGCGGAGGGCCGCTATACCCGCGAGTCCCGCACCGGCCGCTATGCCCAAGTAATGTCCTTTGGCCAGATGATAGGTTCCGGCCCGCCGCTCTTCCGCGTGCGCCAGCTGCTCGCGCTTGTTGACGCCGGCTTGGCCCACTTCCTAGGAGATCACCCCACCCTGGCCATCGAGGCAGATCACTTCACCCTAACCTCCGGCCCACGCTCGGCTTCTGCACCCACGCTTGTCGACGCCTTTATGCACCGCCCCGATATCCGCACCGCCGGCGATTCCATGACCCGCTGCCTGGTAGATTCCGGCCGCGTTCGCCCCTTCCCCGATCACGGACAACCCACCGGTTCGCCGGAAACCGATGGGACGACCCGCCGCACCGTTCACCCGAACGGCGAGCTGGATGCGCGCCTGCACATTGTGGGCATCCCCACCTATTCCCAGTGGCCAGATACCACTATTTCTCCGATGCCGGGAACCGACCCACTCATGTTGCAGGAAACCGATAAAACCGCCGGTTCCCTCCTCGCCGTGGTGCGCTCCTAAGCCACCACCGCGCTAAGGGCTCGGTCCCGGTCCTGGCCCCGGTCCCGCGGCCTATAGCGCGTCGAGGGCCTGCTTCAAGTCCGCGAGCAGGTCATCGATATCTTCGATTCCGATTGAGATGCGCACCATATCATCTGGCGGCACCAGCTCGGATCCTTCCGCGGATACGTGCGTCATATTCTTCGGGTGCTCGATGAGCGATTCCACCCCACCCAGCGATTCCGCTAGACAGATAAGCCGCGTATTGAGGCAGATCTGCTTGGCATGCTCCGCGCTATGAAAGCGCACGGACATCATGCCGCCAAATCCGCGCATCTGCTGTGCTGCCAACTTATGCCCTGGGTGATCTTTCAGCCCTGGGTACAGCACCTGCTTTACCTCGGGGCGGCCCTGCAGGAACTCTGCCACCTTTTGCGCATTGGCGCAGTGGCGATCCATCCGCACCGAAAGAGTCTTGATTCCGCGAGCCGTAAGGTAGGCGTCGAAAGGCGAGCTCACCGCACCCACATTGCCTTGGAAGTAGAGCAGGCGCTCGTCCACGTGGGCATCATTAGTAACCACCGCACCGCCCAGTACATCGGAATGCCCACCCAGGTACTTGGTGGTCGAGTGCAACACATGGTCCGCGCCGAGCTCCAATGGGTTCTGCAGGTAAGGCGTAGCAAAAGTATTGTCCACTAGGACCTGCGCGTTGCCCTTAATCTTGGCCACCGCGGCGATATCGGTGATATTCAACGCCGGATTGGTGGGCGTTTCCAACCAGATGAGCCTGGTATTGTCCTGGACCGCCGCGGCTACTGCGGCGGTATCACTGGTATTAACGATGGACATCTCCACGCCCCACTCAGTGAAATCATTCAGTAGCCGGTAGGAACCACCATAGGCATCATTACCCAAAATGACGTGATCCCCTGGGCGCACCAAGATCCGAATCAGCGTATCGGCGGCGGCCATGCCGGAAGAGAACACGCGGGCATACTCAGCGCCCTCTAGCGCCGCTAGAGTGCGTTCGAGCGAGCGCACGGTGGGGTTTGCCACGCGTCCGTATTCGAACCCGCCGCGCAGCTGCGCTAAGCCATCTTGCGCAAACGTGGTTGACGCATAGATCGGCACATTGATAGAGCCCATGTGCGGGTCTGGGTGGTAGCCGCCATGGATGGAACGGGACGTAAAGCCTTGAGCGAGGTTCTGCGTGCTGCGTTCTGTCATAGCAACACAGTCTAGACCAAGCTGTTCACTTGCTAAGGAAAGATAGGTATTTATTTTCACCCACCTAGCCACCCACCACTCATCGCGTTTTCAGGCTCGGCCTTTACAATGGGCGCGGTTCCCATTGTCCACGACTAAGAAAGAATGATGAATACGCAATTCTTAGCCTCAGCCGCTTCCACCAAGGACTCGGCCGTCGAGTCCGTCTCTAGTTTTTGGAATGACGAGAAGGTGCAAAGCTGGCTTATCGAGCGCCCGATTCGCATCGCCGTTATCCTTATCCTGGCCGTCATTGCCCACTGGCTCCTCCACCGCATTATCAACAAGGTGGCCGAAAACAGCATCAAATCTTCCGGGCTGGATAAGCAGCGTTTCCGCGGAAAATTCAAGGGTCGAGCCAACCGCCCCGAACCGACCCAGCAAGAAGAGGCCATGCGCCATACCCGCGAAACCCGGCGCGCCTCCCGCATTAAGACGCTAGCCGGAGTGGCCCGTTCCGCCGCCGCTATCTTCGTGTGGGTATGGGCCGTTATTGCCATCTTGGATGAGCTAGACGTTAACGTGGCACCGCTTATCGCCTCAGCCGGTGTTATTGGCGTCGCCCTTGGTTTTGGCGCCCAGGCACTGGTGAAGGATTTCCTTTCCGGCATCTTCATGCTCATTGAGGATCAATACGGCATTGGCGACGTGGTTGACCTTGGCAACGGCGTCTTTGGCGATGTCGAGTCCATCTCCTTACGCATCACCACGGTCCGCGATATCGACGGTGCTCTGTGGTACGTGCGCAATGGCGAAATCCTCCAGGTAGCTAACCACTCCGATGAGTACTCCGTTGCCCGCATCCAGATTCCTGTGGGCCTTTCTAATGACCCAGAGCTCGCCGGCGAGGTCATCGAGGACGCAGTGAAGGAAGCCGCGCAGGACGATAAGGTACGCAAGCTCATCCTCAGCACGCCCCGTGTGGATGGCATGTCCGGTTTCGAACCGGACTATGTTTCCTTCCGCGTGTCTACAAAGACCCTGCCGGGCAAGCAGTGGGACGTCCAGCGTTTCCTGCAGTCCCGCGTGCTCAATGTCATGCACACTAAAGGCATTACTACCCCCTACCCGCACGGCATCGGCATTCCCGATCCCCGCAAGGAAGAAGAAGAGTAAATGGATTCTGTTTATGAGGCTATTGGCGGCATGGAGACCTTTGAGCGCCTCGTCCACGGCTTTTATTCCCAGGTCAAAGAGGACAATGTCATCGGTCCCATGTACCCCGATAATGACTGGGAAGGCGCCGAGCAGCGCCTCACTTGGTTCTTGGCGCAGTATTGGGGTGGCCCGCAGCTCTTCTCTGAAAACCGCGGCCATCCGCGCCTTCGCATGCGCCACGCCCCCTACCCCATCGATATAACCGCGCATGACCGGTGGCTAGAGCTAATGGGTAACTCCCTCGCGGAAATCGACGAGGAAACCATCCCACCGGCCTACCGCGAGATGATCTGGGATCATATGCAGCGCGTGGCCGCCATGATGATCAACAAGGCACCATAATCGCACCGTCTTGCCCCGCCCAAGAGACAAGCCCGGCTCCCGCAATTTAGCGAGGAACCGGGCTTGTGGTTTATCTAGCCCACACTATGGGGACCTGATGCTTAGTCTTCCCAGTCAAAGGCCTTACGTACAGGCTCGGAGACCAAACGGCCACCGCGAGTCATTACGCCACCCTCTAGGCCCGGGAAGCGCTTGATGGCGGCATCCAGGCTGTCATTGGCCACCGCGCGAATGTAGGGCAGGGTTGCGGAGGACAAGGCACGGGTGGAGGTATTGGCCACCGCACCTGGCATATTCGCCACGCAGTAGAACAGGGTGTCATGGACCTGGAAGGTTGGGTCATCGTGGGAGGTCTTCTTGGAGTTCTCGAAGCAACCACCCTGGTCGATGGCGACGTCCACGAGGACGGCACCCTTCTTCATCTTCTTTACGGTCTCCTCACGCACCAGCTTTGGTGCAGCGGCGCCTGGGATGAGTACCGCGCCAATGACGAGGTCAGCTTCCTGCAGTTCCTTATCGATGGTGGCCGGATCCGAAATCAAGGTGCGCACGCTGCCGGCGTACTGGTCATCGAAGCGCTGCAAAACGTGCGGATCAAGGTCCAGTACGGTGACCTCGGCACGCAGACCGTGAGCCATGGCAACGGCGGACGCACCAACCTGGCCACCGCCGATCACGACGACGCGTGCTGGCTGGGTACCTGGAACACCAGAAACCAGCAGACCGCGGCCGCCCTGCGTGGACAGCAGGTGGTGGGTGCCCTCGATTGCGGCAAGGCGGCCTGCCACCTGGGACATCGGGGTAAGAAGTGGCAAGGTACCGTGGCGGTCAGTAACCGTCTCATATGCAATGGCCGTGGTATTGGCGTCAACAAGCGCCTCAGTCAAAGGGCGGTCCGCGGCAAGGTGCAGGTAGGTAAAGACGGTAAGGTCCGGACGCAGGTACTGGTACTCAGACTCGAGCGGCTCCTTGACCTTCAGCAGCAGTTCCGCCTGTGCCCAAGTATCCTCCGCGGTGCCAACGATGCTGGCACCGGCGGCCTCGTACTCGGAATCCGGGAAGGATGCGCCTTCACCAGCACCGGTCTCAATGAGGACCTCATGGCCGTCGTGAACGAGGGTCTGCGCGCCGCCCGGGGTAAGAGCCACGCGATTCTCGTTATTCATGATTTCTTTAGGCACGGCAATACGCATTACACAATCTCCTTGCGGGTGGAGTAAATTACATCGACCACGTAAGGGTAACGCAGGACACGTTTGCGTGCGGCACTATGTTCATGAATTCACAAAGCGGGGGTAGCAACGCAGCAAGCCATCTTGTAAATGTGCAGTTCAAAAGAGTATTGACCCCACTTGGCCAGAGTCCCCCTCCCCCTAAGACGGACCGCTTTTCGGACAAAATCTCCAAAGCAGGGCGCGTGCGCGCCGATTCTGTTGAACAGAACCGCTACGTGGCAGGCCGGTTTTTCGCGAGCGAGCGAAGTTAGAACAGCGACAAGCGGGTGGAACGGTAGATGCTGCCAAAGGGGGCGTCGAGGCGCACCCACCTGCCTAGCTGAGCCACTCGCAGGTGCCGCGGCACATCCATCGGCGCGGAAAAGCCCGGGATCAAACCCAAATTGGTGCAGGCAAAAATCATGCGCATGGGGATTTCCACCGTGGCACCTTCCCCCTCGACCGTGACAACGGTCTGATTCAGCAAGCTGGATGGCGGGCCCATGGGGCCAGAAAATTGCCGGGTCAGCTGTTGGCCCTTATCGGAGAGCTCGCGCACCACGGTAACTGGCAAGGTATCGACCACACTGTAGCCAGTGGCCGGCGGAAGCGCTCCCGGCCAGGACGCATCGCGGGCAGGTCCCAAATCTAGCGTTCCGCTCGATTCGTGCTCCTTGAGCTGCTCGGCCAGGGTAGCCGCAGAAACCACTGCCCCATCGCGGGAAACGACGCCCTGCACGCGGCGGGAGGCAACCACCTCGAAAGGTGTGGTGACAAAGACATCGACGACGTCGTCAGTCAGCTGGCGTAGCCGCACCGAAGCACCCGAATCCAAGCCAACCGCGCGCGTGACAAGGGCCCGAAGGCCAGGTCCACCGCTTCCAATTTCTAGAGTCTCGGTGACCATGCCTTCGGGCCCTGCCTTTCTCATCTTCGCTCCGTTCCGCGGTTAATTGGCCGCGGTATTTTGCAGAATATCCTTTTCCTGTTCCGTCAGCGGACGAGGAGTCTGCTGCTGACGATCAATGACTACCTGCACGCACTCCACGGTTGCCGCGACTTCACCCTGGTCATCCTTGACCTGCTGGGTAGTGGTAAACGAGGTGGTACCAATCTGCGAAATGGTAGTTTCTACCTCCACCGTAGTGGTGTCCTTAAACTCCATCGGGCGAAGGAAGTCCACATCGAGGTGGCGCACGAACGCAATGAAGTCAAGGCCTTTGGAATAGATATGTTCCTTCGCAAAGGCCAAGCGCGCTTCCTGGGCGAGCTCGATGTAGTTTGCATTCATCATGTGGCCGTACATATCAAAATCCGACCAGCGGGTTTGAATACGATACGTGTGCACACTTGGGGTTGCCATCATTCTCCTCAGTAAAGGCTTCAGCTACTTAGCGGGTCAGCTTGCGGTGGGTCACGCGAGAAGGACGGGCTGCCTCTTCACCAAGGCGGTCGACCTTATTCTTCTCATAATCGCCGAAGTTACCCTCAAACCAGAACCACTGACCTTCTTCCACATTGCCTTCCCAGGCCAAGATGTGGGTACAGGTGCGGTCTAAGAACCAGCGGTCGTGGGAAATGACCACGGCACAGCCCGGGAACTTCTCGAGCGCGTTTTCCAGCGAGCCGAGGGTTTCCACATCCAAGTCGTTGGTCGGCTCGTCAAGGAGGATCAGGTTACCGCCCTCTTTCAGGGTCAGCGCCAAGTTCAAACGGTTGCGCTCACCACCGGAGAGCACCTTGGACGGCTTTTGCTGATCCGGGCCCTTGAAGCCGAAGGCCGATAGGTAGGCACGCGAAGGCATCTCGTTTTGGCCCACGTGAATATAATCCAGGCCGCCGGAGACGACCTCCCAGACAGTTGCCTCGGGGTCGATATTCTCACGGTTCTGATCCACGTAAGACAGCTTGACGGTATCGCCCACCTCGACGGAACCGGCGTCCGGCTGCTCCAAGCCAACGATGGTCTTAAACAGGGTGGTCTTACCCACGCCGTTCGGGCCGATAACGCCCACGATGCCATTGCGCGGCAGGGTGAAAGAGAGGTCCTTAATCAAGGTGCGGCCATCAAAGCCCTTCTGCAGGTCCTTGACCTCCACGACCTTATTACCCAAGCGCGGCGGGGTAGGAATCTGGATCTCTTCGAAGTCGAGCTTCTTGTATTTCTCGGCTTCTGCAGCCATCTCCTCGTAGCGCTCCAGACGGGCCTTGTTCTTGGCCTGGCGAGCCTTCGCACCGGAGCGTACCCACTCCAGCTCGTCCTTCAAGCGCTTGCGCAGCTTCGCGTCCTTCTTGCCGGCAACCTCCAGACGCTCCTGCTTCTTATCCAGGTAGGTGGAGTAGTTACCCTCGTATGGGTAGAGCTTGCCGCGGTCAACCTCACAAATCCAGCCCGCGACGTGGTCGAGGAAGTAGCGGTCGTGGGTCACGGCCAAGACAGCGCCCGGATAATCAGCCAAGTGCTTTTCCAGCCACTGCACAGACTCGGCGTCCAAGTGGTTCGTAGGCTCATCGAGCAACAACAAGTCCGGCTCGGTAAGCAGGAGCTTAGCCAGCGCTACGCGACGGCGCTCACCACCAGAAAGGTTGGTCACCGGGGCATCGGAAGGCGGGCAGCGCAAAGCTTCCATTGCCTGCTCAATCTTGGAGTCGACCTCCCATGCATCAGCAGCATCGAGCTCTTCTTGCAGCTTGCCCATTTCTTCCATGAGCTCATCGCTGTAGTTGGTGGCCATCTCTTCGGCGATCTGCTCGAAGCGCTGCTTCTTTTCAAAGATTTCGCCCAAGCCCTCTTCGACGTTGCCGCGCACGGTCTTCTCGTCGTTGAGCGGCGGCTCCTGCTGCAGGATACCCACGGTGGCGCCCGGATCTAGGAAGGCCTCGCCATTGGAAGGCTGGTCCAAGCCGGCCATGATCTTCAAAATGGAGGACTTACCGGCACCATTGGGGCCGACCACGCCAATCTTGGCACCTGGGTAGAACGCCATTGTTACATCGTCAAGGATGACCTTATCGCCAATTGCCTTGCGCACGTTTTTCATCGTGTAGATGAATTCGCCCACTTTTACCCCTTTGCAAAAATTTGGGAGACGTATTTATCTACACAAACACTACATCAGAACCACCGCTCGAGTGCCTCGGGTCAGGTACGCCCGAGGCGATCAAGCCAGGGAGGAAACGCTTAAGCGTTCACTGGGGCGGATTCTGCCTCGGCAGCCTCCTCTTCCACTTCGGCGTCGAAGGCATCTTCTTCCCCACCGCGTGCAGCTGCGGCTCGTTCGGCAAGGTAGCGGTCCGCTGCGGTATCGGCAGCGGTGTCTCCCTGCCCCGCCTGCTGCGACGGCAGGCTGTGGTCCACGTCTGGTTCGATAGCATTGTCCCCCAGCTCTGGGACCGCGATATTTTCCTGGTTGTACTGCGGGACGAGGCGCTTTGTACCGATAACGTGACGGTTCAAGTCCAGGCCCACGTACTGCGCCTTAATATACGTGCGGAAATGATCGGCACCCTGGTCATCACGCCATTGTTCGGTAACGAGAGACCCCACGATGACTAGAGGCATGCCTTTTGCCAGGGATTTGCGCACGTTGATGGCGAATTGATTCCACATCTCGACGTCGATATAAAGGTGGTCCACGTCGCGCCACTGCGGGGCCTTGGCGTTTGGCCCTTCCATATTGTCCACACCGGCATCGGCTTGGCGGTCCGGAATCCGGCGCGAGGAGGCGACGCGCAGCTTGGCTTTATAGGCCCCAGTGGAGGTTTTGGTCAAGATTGGGTCGCGAGTAAGGCGACCGGTCAAGGTAATTGGGTATTGGGACATGGTGCTAGAAAATCCTTTGCTGGATAGTTGGGTTGGCGAGTGTGGTTTTCCTCGCTCGTTTGCACATCCTGATGCCCGCGCACAAGCCACACCATGCCGGCGACCCCAACCCTGTGAATAACTTGTTGTATCCGTCAACGAAGGACAGAGTTTGGGGAGATTTTTAAACGGTTATCCACAGGCTAGCGCCCGCGGAAGCTCGATTCATCGCCGTGTCCCATATCCTGCAGCATCGCGTTATAGCGTTCCAATTCGGCATCATCGTCCGCATCCGCCTGCATATCATGGCGGCGGGCGGTAGCACGGTCATCGCCCAGCCAATCCAGGAAGAGCTTGCCAAAGACGATGACCAGCGGGAACTGGCCAAAGCCCCACGCAATGCCGCCGCCCACGCGCTGATCTTGGAGCAGATCCTGATCCCACGGCAGGTCCAAATACTGATAGAAGTCGGCACCCAGCACGCTTTGCAGCTGCATGAGATATACACCAGCAAAAAGGTGGAACGGCATGGAAAGGAATAGCACGGCCAAGCGGAATGGGGTAGATCGACGATTGGGAAGCGGGTCCGGCCCGATGATTTCCCAAAAGTAGAAGCAGCCAGAAACGATGAACGCAAAGTTCATAATGAGGTGGCCTGCGTGTTCCGAGATGGCAAATTGATACAGGCTCGGGAACAAATACAACACGTACAGGAAAAATAGGTACTGCACGAGATTGACAAACGGATTGGTAATAAACGCGACGACCTTAGATTGGGTGGCCGCCAGCGCATAGTCATGCAGGCTCGGCTGACCCTTTGGCCCAGGCTCAAAGGCCTCCATAAGCAGGGTCAGTGGTGCACCAAGGACGAGCAGAAGCGGTACCGCCATCGACAAAATCATATGTACCAACATGTGCATCGAGTACATCGCTGGCATATAAAGTCCCAGGCCGGTAGACATCACGAGGGTCATACCCAACGCGCCGCTCATAAACCATGCAGTACGTCCCTTATTCCACGTCAGGCCACGCTTATGCACGCGGTAGACGCAGTAGCCATACGCCGCGGCCAAGAGCAGGCCAATGGTGCCGAACATGATGTCAAAGCGGAACATGGTCCACACATTGAGCACCGTGGGCTTTTCAAAGAGCTCATAGCCCATCAAAATCTGCATCGAGTTGAGGTTCGGATCGCGCGGCGCTGGGGGCACGGTGCGACCCAGCGTAATGGCCACGCCAATGGTGCCGGCCATAACCGCTACTTCCACAATGGCGATACGAATAAAAAGGCGCGGATCCTTGCCCAGCTGCGGGATGGTGAGCTCGCGGTGAGCAAGGCCGAAGATTCCCAGCAAAATCGTGAGTACGAACTTAGTGATCAAGATGATGCCGTAGGCAGAATCCACCAAATCGGAGATATTCATGCGGATGAGGGTGTTGATCAAGCCCGATACTGCCAGCACCACAATGGCCATGAAGGCAATGCCGGAGTAACGCTTTACCGCAAAGGCGAGATTGGGGCCAAGGCGCCGACCATGGGCGATTAGCGCCATGAGCCCGCCTACCCACAGCATGACAAAGACCAAGTGCCACAGGAGCGAATTGGTGCCATAGTCGTGGTCACCACCAGCCGCGGAATGGCCTTCCATGCCGATGGGCACAACCTGCAAGATGGACAAGAAAAGCAGCACCGGCTGCATCGACCAGCCACGACCGCACAGGCCAAGAACGCCCACGACAAGGGCGATGAGTACGGAGATTCCCCACACAATGGTGGTAGAAATTTCCGTCAACGCCATCTTCATAGTGGAAGGTTCAAATACCTGAAAAAATGGCGCTCCGGTGAGATCGGACATAATGAGCGGAATTTCCACTAGCCCCACGGCCGCCACACCAAAGGAAGCCCAGGTACCTGTGCGCGCGGCGATGTGGCCGTCGACGGACAAGGGGGCGTCGATAAGCGCAGCGTTGTCTCCACGCGGAGCAATGAGGAACGACGAGGCGAGGAACGAGCCGATGGACAAAGCCATGAGTATCCAAGCCAAGCCGCGAAAGAGCGGCAGGCCAAAGGTGGTAATGCGGCCGGGGTCCGGAATTCCCAGGGCCGCTAGGGAATCAGCGAGGAGAAACAGGGAAATGAAACCAGCGATCAAGCCGGCAATAAGCATCGCTGCGACATAAATTCCCCAGGAAGAACGAGGTTTCTTCCCCGCTTTATTTACACTGTTAACCTGCTCATTTGCCATAGTGCGCATTGTATAGCGCAACCTAGTTCCCCACCTAACACACATTTTGTCTTTACATGTGCCATGATGGAGCTTATGGACACCCGTCAACTTCTTTATTTTCGCGCCGTTGTAGACAATGGCTCTTTCACGCACGCTGCCGAGTCCCTCGACATGACCCAGCCGTCCCTGAGCCTTTCCATACGAAAGCTAGAAAAGGAACTTAATGCCCAGCTCCTTTCGCGCGGGCGCTCCGGCGTCTCCACCACGGAGGCCGGCGATTATGTCTATGAAACGGCCGTCAAGGTTGACGCTTTACTGAACGAAACCCAGCGCCATATCAGCGAAATCACCGGCGACAAGGCCAGCACCGTTTCCCTCGCCTCCGCCCCCATTTTGAACTGGGAATTTACCCCTTCCGCCCTGGCCGAACTGAAGCGGATTTACCCCACTGCCACTATCTCGCTGGACGACGCCGCGCCGGCCACCGCCATCAAACGCCTGCTGGATGGCCAGGTAGACCTAGCGCTTTTGCCGACATCCGACCCGAAAGCCTTCCTCCGCCGCTACGCCCACGAGCTCACCATCCACCAGGTGGCCACGTTTGATTACTCCGTCGCCCTACCCCAACGCCTTGCAGGGCTTGAGTCTCCCGTCTCGCTCGCGGACCTGCGCGGCGAAACCTGGCTCATTCCGCCGCGCAGCCGCGAGCTTCCTGAGCTAGCAGAATTCTATAGCGACCTGTGGAATAGCCGCCCTGGCCTCAAGCCAGAAAGGACCCAGGAGGTAGCCAGCCTCAATAGCGCCATTCCCATGGTCTCCAGTGGCCTAGGCGTAAGTATCGTGCCCAATTGCGCACCTGCTGTGCAGCCACAGGGCATTATCAACCGCCCAATTTCCGATGAGCTGCCGCACTACTACGCCATCGTGGCCTACCGCACGGATCGCGAGCTGACCGCTGCCGCCCAAGACTTGGTAGACATCCTGCGCGCCCCGCAGCGCACCCTGGCTTAGGTTTCCCCGCCGTCGTGGGCTACTATGAGTGGGTCATAAGCCCCCATAGCTCAGTGGATTAGAGCAGTGGGTTTCTACCCCATGTGTCGCGGGTTCGAATCCTGCTGGGGGCACCGCGCGAAGCCTTGAGGCGCCGAGTTTCTCGCCGCTTCAAGGCTTTTTGTTTACGCTAGGTCTCACCATGCCCCATCCCGGAAAGGATTAACCATGTCGCTTCCCGCCCCCTCCCGCACCTCCTATGCCCTCGTCACGGGAGCCAGCCAAGGCATTGGCAAAGCCATGGCACAGGATTTCGCTGCCCTGGGTTATAACGTCATCCTCGTGGCCCGCCGCCGCGAGTTACTGGAGTCCATTGCTGCGGAGCTCGAGCAGCGCCACAATATTGACGCCATCGCCCTACCGGCGGATCTCGCCGTGGCTGACGACGTCGCCCGCGTAACCGACACCATCGCCACCCACGAGGTATCTATCTTGGTCAATTCCGCCGGAATCGCCAGCTTCGGCCCCTTCATGGACCAGGACTGGTCCTACGAGACCACCCAGTTTGAGCTCAATGGCACTGCTGTCCATCACCTCACGCGGGCCGCCTTGGAACACATGCTGCCGCGCCGCAGCGGCGCCATTTGCAATGTCGGCTCTGCCGCGGGCAATATCCCCATTCCCAATAACGCCACTTATGTCTTCACCAAGGCCGGCGTTAATGCGTTTACAGAGGCCCTACACTACGAGCTAAAGGGCTCCGGCGTATCTTGCACCCTGCTCGCCCCCGGCCCAGTGCGCGAGGCCACTATCGCCGAAGAAGACCAATCAATCGTGGACAAGGTAGTTCCGGATTTCTTGTGGACCACCTATGAGTCTTGCTCCCAAGAAACAATTGCAGCGATGCGCCGCAACCAGCGCCGCGTGGTGCCAGGGCCCTTGTCGAAGGCTATGAATACCCTCAGCCAAGTGCTGCCCACCCCGGTAATTGCACCGCTGGTGGGCAGCTTCTACGCCAAGATGGGCTAAGCCCCGGCGTCTTCTAGATCCTTGTTTTTGAGCACGCTGTCCTCGCCGCGTGCTCGTTTGCGCTCTACCCAGAAGTCTGCATTCCTGATTCCCAAGGCCTCGGGGTCGAACTGCGGATCCTTGCCAGCCTTCTTCTGCTTCTCATAGTCTTTGAGTGCCTTGATGGCAGGAACCTGGAGGAAGAGGATGGCAATGATATTAAGCCATGCCGTCGTGCCAACGCCGATATCACCGAGCGCCCACGCCGCCCCCGGGCTGGTGGTAGCACCGACGATGACGGAGACAATAATCAGCGCGCGCAGCACCCAAATCAGGCCACGGCGAGCAGCGCGGGAGCGTACCCACCGGTTGAAATAGGTAAGGTTAACCTCGGACATGTAGTAGTACGCTAGGACCGTCGTAAAGGCGAAAAAGGCAATGGAGACCGCGATGAAGGTGGGTCCCCATCCTGCAAAGACGCTATCGAGACCGGACTGCACATAGCCAGGCCCCACCTCAACGCCTTCTGGCAGCGAACCGTGGTAGACCACTTCACCATCCTCGGAGCTACCGCGGAAGACGGTGTACATATCCGTAGAAATGATCATGAACGCGGTAGCCGAACAGACAAAGAGCGTATCGACGTAGACCGCAAAGGACTGCACGAAGCCCTGCTTAGCTGGGTGGGAAACCTCAGCGGCTGCAGCGGACTGCGGACCGGTGCCTTGACCGGCCTCATTGGAGTAGATGCCGCGCTTTACACCCCACATGATGGCCGCGCCGAGCATGCCGGAGAAGCCGGCTTCCATATTGAAAGCAGATTTGAAGATAAGCCCGAAGACCTCTGGAATCTGCGAGAAGTTCATGCACATGACCACCACAGAAATCACAATGTAGATAACCGCCATAAAGGGCACGACGATGGTGGCGAAGTTCGCAATACGCTTCACGCCACCGATAATGATGATGGCCAAAATGCCCGCCAGGACAACGGCCGCCCAGGTAGAGTTCACGCCCCACGCGGTATCGGCCGCGGCAGCTACCGCGTTGGCCTGAATTGCGGGAAGGAAGTAGCTGGTTGCCAGGATCATGGCGACGGCAAAGACGATTCCGTAGACCACCATGAAGGGTGCAGCTTTAGTGTGCTTGTAGGCCTTCTCGATGTAGTACGCAGGCCCTCCGCGGTATTCGCCGGTGTCCTGGTCCTTTTCCTTGTAGATCTGGGCCAACGTACATTCGATGAACGAGGTGGACGAGCCCAAAAGCGCCACTGCCCACATCCAGAACACGGCACCAGGTCCACCGAAGGCAATGGCCGTGGACACGCCGGCGATATTACCCACACCCACGCGGCCAGATAGCGAGACCATCAAGGATTGGAAGGAAGAAACGCCGTCTGCGGATTTTTCTCCGTTCACGATCTGTTTGAGCATGTCCGGAATGCAGCGCACCTGCAAACCGCGTGTCACCACGGTGAAATAAATACCCGCGCCGAGGCATAAAAACACCAAGACAGGGGACCAAATTACGGTATTGAGGACATCGAGGAAGTTTGCCATCTGCTCTCTCCTAAGTCTGTCGCACCTCCCGAATGAAGAACGATAACCCAGAGTATGCCCTAACTCACACTACGATATGAGGCAAATCACCAATTATTTTTATGCAGAACAGAAACACACTCACGGGAAGGCCGCCCTACCCAGTGACAATCACCCCTCCAGAACAACCCCGCCCGTACCCCATCTAGGGGTAAAAGGAGGCGGGAGTAGAATGGGCCGCATGCCACATTCCGACATTGCCGCAAAGCACGACCGCCTCGTTTGGATCGATTTGGAAATGACCGGCCTGGACCCCGAGCGCCATGTCATCGTCGAGGTCGCCGCCGTCATCACCGATGGCAATCTCAACATCCTGGGAGAGGGCATCGATCTGGTCGTCCACGCCACCGAGGAGGAGCTGGCACAGATGGATTCCTTCGTCACCGAGATGCATGCCAATTCCGGGTTGGATAAAGAAATCCGCGAGTCCACCACCTCCATCGGCGAGGCCGAAGATGCCGTACTTGCGCTCATCAACGAGTACTGCGATCCGGAGCACCCCGCTCCCCTGGCCGGCAATTCCATTGCGACCGATCGCACGTTCATCCGCACCTATATGCCACGGCTTGATAGTGCCCTGCACTACCGCATGATCGACGTGTCCACCATCAAGGAGCTTGCCCGCCGCTGGCACCCGCGCGCCTATTTCAACCAGCCCGATAAAGGCATGGCCCACCGCGCACTGCAGGACATCATCGAATCCATCCGCGAGCTAGACTTCTACCGCCGCAGCGTCTTCCGCACCGATGAGGGCCCCACCTCCCCCGAGGCGGAGCAGATTAAGGCCGAAACTACCGCAGATTACCAGGCGTTTTTGTAATTTAGGCGGCGTGAGTTAACCTATATCTCGTTGCTTTCACGCAGCGATGGTGGCTGTAGTTCAGCTGGTAGAGCACCAGGTTGTGATCCTGGGTGTCGCGGGTTCGAGTCCCGTCAGCCACCCCAAGTGCCCGAGCCTCGCGCTCGGGCTTTTTCAGTTTTCTACCTGCATGCTCGCCAGCAGCTCCTCCGAACGAGCCCGGCCAGCAACATCTGGCATATCTCCGGTGACCACAAACTCACTAACGCCTAGCCGCTTGCCGACGCCCCTTAGTTCCTCCCTCACTTCCTCCACCGTTCCCCAAACGTCATGGGCCAACGCCTCCTCAATGCGCCGTCGCTGCTGCCCCGTGAGGGCATCCATGTCCAGCTCGCCCGCCGGCCGCAAGGTCGCGAACTCGCCGGTCGATTGCGCTCGCACCTTCGCATAGGCTTCCGGCAACAAGAGATCACGGGCGGCCGCGGACGTCTCGGCAACGGCGATATTGAGCGAAGAGATAATAGGCGGGGCGTCGGCAAGCGCATGTTCGCGATACACTCGCGCAGCGGCCTCCTGCGTGGCTACAGGACCGCCCAGAATGACACCAAGTCCCAACTTTGCCGCCACCATTGCCGAGCGAAAGCCCGCCAAAACATAGAGCGGGGTGCCCCTATACTCAGGCCTGACCGTCACCGCCTCTTCGCCGCGCAGGTAGCGCAAGAGCGTGGCTAGCTCCGTCTCGAAGCGCTGCTTCACCTCGGCCGGCTCCCCCTGGCGCAGCGCCTTTCGCACCGGCGCGGTAAACCCGACGGAGGAGCCAATCCCTATATCAATGCGCCCGGGATACAGCGCCTCGAGGAGATTAATCTGCTCGGCCACCAGAAACGGCGGGTGATTGAGCAACATAATGCCGGCCGTGCCCACCCGAATGCGCTGCGTCTGTGCCGCAACGTGCGCCGCGAGCATCCCCGGCTGCCCCGCTGGTATTCCCGGCACACCGTGATGTTCGGCCACTAGAAAGCGCTGAAACCCTAACTTCTCTACGTGCCGGGCGTGTTCGGCCACCTGATCCAGTGGGCCGGCTGCCCCGCGGTCCAAAACAGAAAAGCGCATGGCCACCACTGTAGCCATGCGCTTGTGCCTTGCGCGGCCCCTAGCCGCTACTGATTAGCGTCCGTGTTACCTTTAGACCACTCGTCCCAGGACATATTCCAGTCACCGAGACCGTCCAACGCATTAAGCGTCTCGCCGTAGGTGTTGAATACCCGCACCACGTCGCCACGCTTCATCGTCTCCTGGAACCACTGCGCAGCCTCCGGCGTCACGTTGACGCAACCGTGGGACGTATTGGTATTGCCCTGCGCCCACACGGACCACGGAGCGGAGTGGACATAGATGCCGGAATAAGACATTTGCGTAGCCCAGTCCACGGTCGTGCGGTAGCCGCCCGCGTCATGGGCTAGGCCAAAGGTCTCCGAGTCCATGACTAGCTGCGGGTGCTCATCGCCGATAACGTAGCGGCCATTGGGCGTATCGTACTGATAATCGCGGCCCAGCGAGACCGGGATGGCACGCAAGAACTTCTTATTCTTAAAGACCTTCATCGTCTTGGTGGCGTTATCAATAATGGCCACCGTGCGGTCACCGATGGTGAAATTCGTCTTGGCGTTTTCACCGCCATAGATTCCCCCACCTAGGTCCTTGCCATACTGGTCCACCTTTACTTCAACCTTAGTGCCCGGCTCCCAGTAATCCTTCGGACGCCAGCGCACCTCCTGGTTATTGACCCAGTGGAAAGCGCCTTCCACCTTGGGGTTAGTGCTCACAGTAATGGTCTTTTCAGCCGCCTTCCGGTCCGTAATTGGCACACCGAAATTCACCCCAATAACCTGACCGACGCCGACTTCAGAATCCGGGATAGGGGAAAGCGAGACTTCGGCAACACCCGCTGCTTGCGGGGTGGAAAAACTGAGGCTCTTCTTGTTGCCATCTACATCGGAGGCCAAGATGGAATAAGTGTGGTTATAGCCCAAGTCCTCCGCAGTAGACCACGTCTTGGCGTCTTTAGAGAGCTTTTCTTTAACTTCCACGCCCATTTCATTGGTCATGGTGACGCTCTTGAGCTTGCCCGTGGTCTCCACGGTGACAGGCTTGGACGGATCTACATCCGTCGCCCCGTCCTTTACGGAGGCTACAAGGCCGTCTTTCTTTTTGTCGGACTCTTTGCCGCCGTCCTTGTCTCCATCCGCATGTGCGGCGGCGGTGGATTCTTGGTCGGCAGCCTGATTCTCGGCTGAGGAATCAGAGGAGCAGGAGGCGGCGGCTAGGGAAATGCACGCAACGCCCACGGCCGCTACGAGACGGCGCGCGATAGGGAGGGAATTTTTCACTGAGTTGCCCTTAGACACGTAATTGCTGCTTTCAAAGACCAACATAGATTAGCGTCTCCCTCCGCCAATTACCAGAAGCCACTTCAGGCATTAACCAATTTGTTATACACCCTTTAAAAACCGCTTTGACCAGGCGATTTTACACTTTTAAAGAATGGCTGCTAGAGTATCTACTCGTTGCACAGAGAGCCACACGGCAGGAAGTCAACAATGCGCCATTAGCTCAATTGGCAGAGCAACTGACTCTTAATCAGTGGGTTCGGGGTTCGATTCCCTGATGGCGCACAATACGAATCTCGAGGCGTTGTTCTTAGAACGGCACCTCGAGATTTTTCTTTTTATGAGCCAGTCCTTGTCACCGCGCCGCACATGACTTATGTGCTCACGGCGCCAAGAAACCAGATGCCTGATGACTCACCACTAAAACTAATAAAAATAGGCCGGGCGATTACCCGGCCTTGTGCTATCTCACCCGCAACGGGGCAATGAGTGGAGCGCCGCCATGCTGGACGACGTCCGCCTCTACCCCATACACGCCCTCCACGAGCTCCCCCGTGAGAACGTCCGCAGGGCTACCTTGAGCACGAATATGACCCTTTTTAAGCACCACCAGCTGGTCACACATGCGCGCGGCCAGGTTGATGTCATGGATGGCCACAAGGCCCAGGCTGCCATCGCGCTGTGCTTTGGCACGGACCTCATCCAAGACAAAGATCTGGTGATGGAGGTCGAGGGCGGACGTGGGTTCGTCGAGAAGCATGAGGCCTGGATTTCCCACCAGCATCTGTGCCACCGCCACAAGCTGACGCTGGCCACCAGAGAGCTCATTGAGGTAGCGCGAAGCAATCGCATCCAGCCCCAAGGAGTGCAGTACCTCACCCGTGCGTGTAATCGGGTCTTCGCAGGCCTCCCGGCGCGCGGAAATCAGCACGGCTTCAAAGGCCCGCAGCGCGGCCGTGCTCGTAAGGTCCTGCGGCACGTAGCCGATAAGCTGGCGGCGTCGCTTGCCGCGCGGGGCCGTGCCATCGACGCGGAAATCCACCTCGCCGTCACAGCCGCGGTGCACGCCGGCTAGGGACTTAATAAGCGTTGTCTTGCCAGAGGCATTCGGCCCCAAAAGGCCAACTAGCTGCCCGCCGTGGAGCTTTTCCACATCCACGGACTCCAGCACGCGATGCTTGCCATAGGCCGCACTCAGGCCGGAAATAGTCAGTTCTACGTCCACAGTGCCCTCCTTCGGGTCATGACGATAGCAATGAAGAATGGCACGCCCAGCAGCGAAGTAACGATGCCAATAGGAATAGCCAAGCCTGGTTTAATCATCAGGCTCACCGCATGCGCTGCACACATCACGGCTGCACCCGCCGCCATGGAGGCCGGCAGGAAGTAACGCTGGTCCTCGCCTACCAGCATGCGGGCGATGTGCGGGCCCACCAAGCCAATGAAGCCGATGATGCCTGCGAAGGCCACGGTCGTCGCCGCGACCAGCGAGACCACGATAAGCACCACTACGCGCAGGCGCGAGGTATTGATGCCCATGGCGGTAGCGCGGGCGTCGCCAAGCCGCAAGGCCGTCAGGCGCCAGCCCAGCACCCACAGGATAGGCAGGGCGATAATGAGCACGGCCGCCAGCACGCCATTGGCCGCCCAGTTGGCGCGAGTCAGAGAACCCATGGACCAATAGACAATCTGCTGCAGCGCCTCGGCCGAAGACCGGTATTGGATAAGCGCCAGCATGGCTTGGAAGAAGAACACCAAGCCGATGCCCAGCAGCACCATAGTTTCCGCTTTAGCGCCGCGAATAACAGCCGCAATCACGATGATCGCGGTGGCTACCGCGGCCGAAAGCCACGCCACCAACGCGAGATTGAACTGCGGCTGCGCAATCAGCTGCCATTTGAGCACGATGGAGCTGGCGCCGCCAAACGCGGCGGCCGCCGAAATGCCCAGCGTGAACGGCTCGGCTAGCGGGTTATTAAGGATGGTCTGCATCTCCGCGCCAGCCATAGACAGCGCCATGCCAATGAGCACGGCCATCACGGCCATAGGCAGGCGCAGCTGCCATAGCACCGTGCGCGTCTGGTCATCCAGCCCCGCAGGATTGACTATGCCCTTCATGACCTCGCCCGGGCTGATATCGATCGCACCCACGAAGTTGCTGATAATAAAAGCCACGGCTGCGATCAGGGTCAGGCCCACAACAATGCCGATGCGTTGCCACGTTAATTTCTTGTGCTGCCGCGCCAGCGCGGCTACCTCTGCGCCCTCCATTAGTTGGTGCTAAAGAAGGTTCCCTCGCCGGAAACCGGCGAGTACTTTTCTTGCGCATCCATCCACTGCTTGGCGACGTCCATATCGGCATACGCCTCCGGGTCAATCCACTCCGCGACCTGCAGCAGCGCCAGGTAATTAAACGGCGAATCATAGAACTGGTGCCACATGCTGTGCAGGTGGTGTTCCTTGACTGCACGCAGCTTATCGAAGCCGGCCTGCTTGCCCGGCAGCTTGGCGACGCTGCCCTTGGCTTCCTTTTCATCAATGCCATAACCGACTGCCGCATAGCCGACTGGGTGGCCCTCATCGTCCTTCATCTCGGACCAATCGCCACCGGTGGCAATAACCATGTCCGGGTCAGATTCAAGGACCTTTTCCGGAGTGATCGTGCCGGACTCGCCCGGAATGACTTTATCGCCGATATTCTCGCCGCCGGCCGCGTTGACCAGCTGGGAGATATTGGAATCGTTCCACGAACCGCAGCAATCGGAGACACCTGCTGCTCTCCAAACGAAGGTCTTTGGTTTATCTTTTACCTTCTCTGCGCGGTCTTCAACCAGATCCACCGTCTCTTGCCAGTCCGCGTTGAATTCCTCAGCGCGCTCCTCTTGGCCGAAGATCTCGCCGAAGATGTCCATAGTCTTAGGCGTATTCTCCAGCGGGTCGCGGCGGAAGTCGGTGACCGCATACTTCAAACCAGCCTGGTCCATCTTGTCGGTCAGGCCAGCTTCGCGGGAGGCATCGTATTGATCCAGCGAGAGCACAATGAGGTCCGGGTCTAGGCTCACGAGTTTTTCTACGGTGACATCGCCCTTGGCAAAGCCGCCGATCTCTGGAACCTCGTTTACGGACGGCAGTTCTTTTTCCAGCGCCGCGTAGTAATCCGGCACGTTCTGCTTGAGATCCGTACCGATGCCAACGACCTTGTCCAGTGGATTATCGGGGTCGAGTACACCGGTGGCAAAAATCGATCGGCCCTCCCCCAAAATCACGCGATCGGGAGCGTTATCCAGTTCCACGTCACGGCCGGTGATATCGGTGAAGGAGAACTCGGCATCGCCACTGGAGCCGCCAGTTACTTCCTCAGCTGCGCCACAGCCGACGAGTGCGGTTGCCGATGCCGCCACAACCGCCATCACCTTGAAGGGGGTATGAGCCATTTTTAGTCCTTGGTTGTTGGATGCCCTCGCAGCAGCCGCGATGGGCCTTACATAGGACATCCTAACCTGACTAAGTAAGGTAACCCAAACCTAAACGGGTTCGCCGTTGATCGTGTAGTCTTCCGGCTCTCCCTTGGGCACCTCAGTTCCGTCCGCCATGGTGCGGTTTTCCAACTCTCCATCCGGATCCACAATCGCAATATCGAAGCCGGACTCGCGAATTCGGCGCAGCCCCTCTTTCAGCATGCGCCGGCCCATGCGGTTCGTACCGGTGATATGCGATAGCTCGAGCACCACCGTGCCTTCGCCAAAATCCGACTCCATCAGCTCGTACAAGATGGTCTCGGCCGCGTTGAAGTTAATCAGGCCCTGCAGATAGATGACGGTCAGCTCGGCATCCTGCTCCACCTTGCGCACTGGGTTCACGCCATAGCGCTCATCCGTAGACATTAGGTGCAGGCCCATATCCTTCGACAACAACTTAAACGCATCCACCCCGCGCACCGAGTTGCCCTCCTTGTTCAGCCGCGGCGAGAACGTCGCCACACCCAGCTGGCCAGGCAGAGTACCCAAGAGGCCACCTGAAACACCCGACTTCGCCGGGATTCCCACCTCGGCCATCCACCGGCCGGCGCCGTCATACATGCCGGCCGAGCTCATCACTGACAGCGTCAGTCGGCACACGTCCGCATCCAAAATCTTGTCTCCCGTTACCGGCTGCACCCCACCATTGGCCAGAGTTGCCGACATCACGGCCAAGTCCCGCACCGTCACCACAATCGAACACTGCTCGATATACGTCGAGACCGCATCGTGTGCCTCGTCCTGGATGATGTCGTAATTGCGCAGCATGTGCGCTAGCGAAAGGTTGCGTTCGCTGACATCGAGCTCGGAGGAGCGCATGGCGTCGTCGATAAGCAAGTCGCGGCCTGCCAACCGGGAGAAATAGGTGCGCAGCCGCTCCACGCGCGCGGCCGGCTCCGAATCCACGCCATTAATCAACTGCGTGACCGCAATCGCGCCCGCATTGATCATGGGGTTGACCGGCCGGTGGTCATCGCGGTTGAGCGAAAGCTCATTGAAAGCCTCCCCCGAAGGCTCCATGCCCACTATCTCGCGCACCGCGGAAAGGCCGAGCTCCTGCAGCGCCAGTGCGTAAACAAACGGTTTAGACAGGGATTGCAGGGTAAATTCCACCTCATCATCGCCCGCGGAATATACGTGGCCGGTGGTGGTGCACATCGCGGCGCCGAGGTACTCGGGCTCCGCCTTAGCCAACTCCGGAATATAATCCGCCACGGTGCCGTCGCGATTATCGCGCACCTTATTGAGGATTTCCTGCAAATAAAAAGGGATTGGTGTCTTCATCCCAACCCAGCCTACGAAAAAAGTCCCCGCGGTGTGCGGGGACTTCCTTAATTAGTAATTAGTGGCGCTCGGACAGCAGGCGCTGCAGCTCCTTCAAGTCGCTCTTGCGGCGGCGAGAACGGAAGATCGAGAAAGCAATTAGTCCAACCACAGCGGCGCCGACGCCGCCAAGGGCCATCTGCACGTTGCGGTCCTGCAGCTTATCGGTAGCCGCGGTCTTGGCCTCGTTGGCAAAGTTCTGCGGCTTGCTGCGCTGCGCAAGCTCGTCCAGGGTGCCGGCCAGCTGGCGGCGAGTGCGCTCGATATCGCGTTGAATGTCTTCAATATTGCGTGCCACGAAGTTCTCCTCTTAACTTAGGTTCGCTCTTAACGGGATCATTCTACCCCGCCGGTGCAAAAGCGTGCAGCCCGGCCGGTAAGTATGGTGGGAACCATGACTGAAAACCGATTGAACGTTGGAGATACCGCCCCTGCCTTTGCGCTCGCCGACGACGCCGGAAACACCGTTTCCCTCGCCGATTACGCAGGCCAACGCGTACTCGTCTATTTCTACCCCCGCGCCAATACCCCGGGCTGCACCAAGGAGGCCTGCGATTTCCGTGATTCCTTGGAGCAGCTCAATGATCTCAATATTGCCGTCGTAGGCATCTCTCCCGATAAGCCAGAGGCGCTGGCAAAATTCCGCGCGGACCATGAGCTGAACTTCCCGCTCCTGTCGGATCCGGATAAGTCCGTTATGACCGCCTACGGTGCCTTTGGCGAGAAGAAGAATTACGGCAAGGTCGTCCAGGGCGTCATCCGCTCCACCTTCTTGGTCGAGCCGGACGGCACCATCGGCCAGACGCACTACAATGTCAAGGCCACCGGCCACGTCGCCCGCGTGATGAAGGGCCTAAGCTAGCGCGGCGTCGTCCAGCGCAGTGACGAACGCATTGACCGGGCCGGTCTCCTTATCCACAGCCTGGCCGTACGGTGCAATTGCGCAACTGCGCGCGATCCGGGGGCCTTTCTAGCACGGTGGTAGCGATCTAAAGCGCGCTCGTTTCGCGCCTTTGTGCCACTTCCGCCCACCGCAGGCAGTTGACACTTAAACAAGCTATCCACAGCTGCGGCCGTCTACGACTCAGCTCTACTGCCAGTCCTGTTTAGAGTTGCGGCCATGAGCGCACTGAAGGCTTATGCCTCCCACATAGCCTCGGCGATGGATATCCTCGCCGAGGCCCGCGGCATGTCTGAGCGCGCCCTCATCGAGCTGGGTCTACCCGATGTAGAAGCCCGCGACGTCCGCGCGCTTGCCGCGGTTTATTTCGGCCCAACGCGCTTCAGCCGGAAGCAACGCCACGCCACCACGGCCGCTCGCCACCATGACCTCATAACGCTCAAGCTGATTGAAAAATATGTCTCCCGCGTGCGCACACAGCGCGATGCGTGGAACTTGCGGGTAGAGCTGTGCCGCCTGCGAGGCCCCGCCTCTGAAATCGCCCGCCGCGCCAAGCAACGCCTCCGCGACCTCCGCCCGCGCCGCTCGCCGCCCCGCGAAGGGGTGCAGCTCCTTCGCCGCCCGAATGGCCCCTGGACCATGCGGATTACCGCCCCCTCTGCCTTCCTCGCGGAGTTTGACGCCGCGCTCGACCCCGCGCGCCCACTCGATTCCCTGCGCGATCTCCTTCGCGGCTCGGGCGCCCCTTCCGCGCGCACCACAACCAACGTCATCATCCCGCTCAACGCGCTGGACCGCATCTTGGACGGCGACGGTGAAGAAGTCACCCTGCGGCTGACTAATGGCGCCACCATTACCGGTGCCGAGTTGGTCGAGCGTACTTTCACCGAGCACGGACTAGCCACCCTTATCCATCCCGTTAAAGGCCCCGTCAACCTGTATCGCACCTCGCGCTACGCCACCGAGAAACAGCGGCAGATGGCCGCGGCCGAAAACCCTACCTGCCCGTGGCCGCCGTGCAACCACCCGGCGGACAAGGCCCAGATCCATCACCTGAAGGCTTGGAAGCACGGAGGACTGACCAATATGGACAACCTCACCGTGTGCTGCCCGTATCACAACGGGGTCAACCAAGATGATCCGAATGCCCCGCCGCTGCGTGGACGCCTTGCCCGAGTCAATGGCAAGGTTCGTTGGGTCCGCTAGCGCTGCCTCTGCGAGGTAGCGCTACTCGGCGTGCTCGACAAAGTCCGCGTAGACTTCCGCGGCTACCCGCGCGAATTCGGCCGGTGCCATGCGCGCCATGCCCTCCGGCAGGCTGCCCCACAACGTACAGCCTGTCACCTCCGGCATCTCCTCCAGGTTCAGGCGCGTAGCCAAGTCCGGATCGGCCGGCAGCGAGCCGCCAACTAGCCCGAGCACCTCAATTCCACGGCGTTGTGCCTCGCGCACGGTCAGCTCGGCCGCGTTGAGGCTTCCTAGGTTAAGGGAGGTGACGATGAGGAGCTTATCGGCGACGTCGGCAAGCGTATAGGCGTCCGTTAAACGCACGAGGAGCCCGCCGGCGCCTTCCACGAGCACCACACGGCCGGGTGCGTCAAGGGCGGCAATCCATTCTTTAAGTTCCTGCAGGCTGGGTTGGCCCATGCCGGCCCGGCGCGCAGAAAGATTCGGCGCCAGTGGCTCCGGAAAGCGCACCATCTCTGCTACCTCCACCCCCGCCAGCTTGCCGACGGTCGCCGCATCCCCCTTCCCCTCCGGCTCTCCCGTCTGCAGCGGTTTGGCGTAGATGACCTCGCGGCCGCGTTGCTTGAACGCGCTGGCGAGCGCGGCCGTGGCCACAGTCTTACCGACGTCAGTATTCGTCCCCGTCACGTAAATTATCACTGTCGTCCTCCTGCCACCGCAGCGCGCACGCCGCGGCACATTTGCGCTATTTCATCTGCGGTGCTGATAAACGGCGGCATGATATAAATCAACCGGCCGAACGGACGTAACCACACACCTTGGGCTACGGCTGCGGCCGTCGCTGCGGACATATTTACATCGCATTCCATTTCCACCACACCTATGGCGCCAAGTACGCGCACGTCGGCTACCCCAGGTTCCTCGGACAGGCCCTCAAACCCTCGTTGCAGCTGCTTTTCGATGCCGGCTACCTGCTCGCGCCAATTGCCCTCCAAAATGAGCGCAGTTGCCTCGGCCGAAACGGCACAAGCGAGTGGATTAGCCATAAATGTTGGTCCGTGCATCAGCGCGCGCGGACTCATCCCCTCGGCCACCTTCGCGGTGGCGAGCGTGGCAGCCATGGTCATAAAACCGCCGGTCATCGCCTTGCCAACGCACATGATATCTGGCACAACGCCAGCGGCTTGGGTGGCAAAGAGTTCACCTGTGCGGCCGAACCCGGTGGCGATTTCGTCCGCGATGAGCACGATACCGTGGCGGTCGCAGATTTCTCGGGCCCCGCGGACCAGCTCGTGGTCGTGAAAGCGCATGCCACCCGCGCCTTGGACTACAGGTTCAATAATTAGCCCCGCAACTTCTTCCGTGATGCACGCTTCCAGCTCGCGCAGATAGTTCGCGCGCTCGGCCGGGCTAGCCCCGCGAGTAGGCGGCGCCGGGGCAAAAATCTGCTGCGCTAAGGTACCGGTCCACATCGAGTGCATGCCGCCTTCGGGATCGCACACGCTCATCGCCGCGAAGGTATCGCCATGATACCCCGACCTCCACGTCAACATCTTGGAGCGCTCTGGGTGCCCTGCGCCACGGGCATACTGCAGTGCCATTTTGATGGCTACTTCTACCGATACAGATCCGGAATCGGAATAAAAGACCTGCTCAAAATTACCACGCGTTAATTCCATGAGGTTACGAGTAAGCCGCGCAGCCGGTTCGTGGGTGAGTCCGCCGAACATGACGTGGCTCACCCTCTCGATTTGTTCGTTCGCTGCCGCCTTGAGCCGCGGGTGGCCGTGGCCGTGGGCGGCGGCCCACCAGGAAGACATGGCGTCGATAAGCGTGGTGCCATCTGCGAGTGTTAAATAAACGCCGGCGGCCGAGTCCACCACAAGCGTGGGCTCGCCTGGCTCGGCGTAGGGATGCCAAATGTGGCGTGCGTCGAGAGCGGCAATGTCCTCCGCTGAAATATCCATGATTTTAGGTTTATCACAGACTTTCGGCCGTTATAGTGCTTTTATGACAATTATTAAACATCGTTCAATTCGGCGTTTACCGGTGGCTTTGCCGGCTATCGCCGGAATTGAAATGTGGGAGCGCTTTAGCTTCTACGGCATGCAGGCCATCCTCGCCTACTACCTCTATTCCACCTCCGGCGGACTCGGCATGGACCAGGCGCAGGCCACGGCGCTCGTCGGTGCCTACGGCAGTCTGCTCTACCTGTGCACGTTCGTGGGCGGGTGGGTCAGCGACCGGCTCCTAGGTGCCGAACGCACGTTGCTTGCCGGCGCGAGTCTGCTCATGTGCGGGCACCTTTCGCTGTCCTTCGTGCCTGGTATGGCGGGCCTCGTGGCCGGACTGTTGCCGCTTGCGCTGGGTTCAGGGCTGCTTAAAACGGCGGCAATTACCATTCTGGGCGCGGCTTTTCCTCCCACAGCCGGCGCACGGGATGGGGCTTTTCAAATCTTTTACCTGGGGATAAATATTGGCGCTTTACTCGGACCGATGCTCACGGGCTGGCTGGCACAAAAGCACGGCTACCATGCCGGTTTCCTCGCAGCCGCAGGCCTCATGTGCTGCGGGTGTGTCTTCTACGGGTTATTGCGCCAGCGGGTAGTCACGGAGTTCGACACCCGGCCTCCCAACCCTACTGCCGCGCCAGGCAAGGCCGCGGCGGTAGCTGTGGTGGCTGTAGTGGGCAGCGTCGCGGTCGCGGTGACGGTTCCACCAGACAAGCTGGCTATGCTTTTGCTCTTTGCGACGTTCGCGGCCGCCCTCACCCTCTTCGCCAGCATGCTGCGATCCCCGCGGGTCAGCGTGCCGGAGCGGAAGCAGGTTCTGGCGTATATCCCGCTCTTTTTCTGCTCGACGGCCTACTGGACTCTCCAGCCGCAGATTTACGGGGTGCTAGCCGTGTACTCGGATCAACGTGTAGACCGCATGGTCGGCGGGTTTGAGATTCCGGCGGCATGGACGCAATCACTCAATCCACTGTTCATCCTGGTTTTGTCCCTACCGCTGGCGGCGAGCATGTCTCGGTGGGCATGCTCGCGGCGTGTGCTGATGGCCGTAGGCATCATGGTGGCAGGTTCCGGAATGTTTGTGCTGTTGCCGTTCGTCGGGGGCGGAGAAAATTCAACGCCATTTGTGGTGTTGGCCATGACCATCTTGTTGATGTCGCTCGGCGAGCTATTCATCGGGCCGGTGGGCATGGCGGCATCGGCCGCGCACGCGCCGCGAGCGTACGCGACGCGCTTTTCCGCGCTGTATTTTCTCACCATGGCCATTGGAACCTCGCTAGCGGGAACGCTGTCGACGCTGTATGACCCTTCCTCGGCGGGTGCGGAGCGGACCTACCTACTTGTTGTCGGAATTGTCCCCGTCGCGCTGGGGCTCATGCTCTTGGTCGGAAGAAAGGACGTCGTGAACGAGGCTTCGGGCAGCGTTTAAGGCATCGACTTGTGAGGCAGCCCTGGTCTCGGCGGGGAAAATCTGGCACTCGTGGTCGGGTACAACTTCTGCGCGGCGGGTAATACCGCGCTGGGCGGTATAGGCGTCAAAGAGGTTATCGATGCTCAGGGCTAGTCCTCGTTTTTGAGTTGGTCGCGCAGCTGCTGGAAGTACTCGCGAGCAGCCTGGGGCTGCGCGGTGGGGTGCTGACCCTGCTGCGACTCTTGCTCACCGCGATTTTGCTCGGAGCGCTCCTGCTCAGCACGCTGGGAGGCAGCGATGGCTTCGCGCTTGGCACGCTCTGCCTGATGCTTGGACTCGCGCTCGATTTCCTCGGCGCGGGATGGCTTGTGCGGCTGCGGGCGGCGGTGCTGAGGCGCCCCCTCGGCGGAGTCGAGGGCGCGGTTGGCCATGAGCACGTCGCGCATGCCGCTGAAGAGGTCACCCATGCCCTGCGGGTTGGAGGGCATGTACAGCACGGAGGCCTGGCCGTTGTGGGAGACATCGACCATCGCGTCGAGGTATTGAGAGACCAGCATGAGCGCCTCGGGGGATTCTTCCACGCCGGCGTCGCGAAGCATTTCGTATTGCTGGGCAATGCCCTCGACGATTTCCTTGCGCTGGTCCGCAACGCCGCGTCCCTGCAGCTTCTTTGCTTCGGCGGCACCCTCGGCCTCTTTGACCACGCGGATCTTCTCGGCCTCTGCCTGAGCGACGGCCGCCTCGCGCTCACGCTGCGCCGCGTTAATGGAGTTCATGGACTCGCGAACGCGGGAATCGGGGCGGATATCGGTAACCAGGGTGTTGACAAAGTTCCAGCCGTACTCGGCCATATTATCGCGCAGGGAGGCCGCAACATTGCGAGCAATAGTGTCCTTGGAGGAGAAGGAATCATCCAAGTCCATATTCGCCACGGAGGAGCGAACATTATCCTGCACGTAGGCCACAATCTGCTGTTCATGGTTCGAGAGCATGTAGTATGCCTCGCGCTCTCGGCCTTCAACTACCTCGTATTGCACGGCCACAGGGATCTGGACGAAGACATTGTCCTTGGTCTTGGTCTCCACCATCACATCCAGCTGGCGTACTTGCAGCGAAATCTTATCGCGCACGCGGTCTACCCACGGCAACTTGAAGTGCAGACCAGCATGCGCCACCTTTTGGAATTTACCCAAGCGCTCCAAGATGGCAGCTTCGCGAGTGCGAACGATGAAATAGCCATCAAATAGGGTTCCCAAGATAAGCAATAGGATGAGGACTATAACTATGGTGGCGATCAAAATATCTCCCTAAATGTCGTGACAATCACCAATATTTTCGCATAGGAAATAGCGAAACGCTAGTGATCGTCGATAAGCGCAAAAAGCCTGCCCAGGATGGTCGCACCGTCTTCGCGAATGCCGTTGTGCTGGAACTCGTTGCTAATCCACGGCCGCAGGTCCCCCAGGTGGGCGGCGGTAGCCAAGGATTCTTCGAGCGGAACGAAAATATCATCGACATATATGGCCGCGGCCGTGGTCGGCACCTCACCGAGCGCATAGGGCGGGGAGAATTCGTGGCGGGCGAGGCCGTGGGCGGCGTCGGCAAACGCGTGCAGAGCAGGGTCCTCGTCGAACTGCCAGGGAAAGATATGCTCGCCAGTCAACCACGTGCCGGACTCCGCAAACTCCGGGAATTCCTCGCGCACACGATGCGCCGCCCAATGAGTAACGGCCTGCCCACCGGCGCCGCCATAGATTGACTCATGGATAGCGGCATACAGCGGGCCGTCTGCAAAGCTCACGCGCTGGCCGACGTCCACCAAGAAATCGCCGCGCAGCCGCTTCTCCCCTGCCACGGTGCGGAAAGGCTCTTCCAGCAGATAAGCCAGCGAATCAAAACCGGTGCCGCGGCCGAGCTCAATACCGATGGTGCGAAACCGCAGCGAGGACAGACGCTCTCCGGTGGGAAGGCACTCATCCGAATTGTCCAAGTGGGAGATGATCTCCTCGATACGGTCCTGGGCCCACGGGAATTCGCGGTAGAAACGCTGCTGGCGGGCCTTGAGCTTGCTAAAAGTGGCGCGGTATAGATCGTCTGCACCCTTCAGCGTGGGGATGCCACCGGTGAAAAATGCATGCTCGACGTGTTCGGGGGCCTGGGACAGGTAGGCGGTAATGCAAAAGCCGCCGAAGGATTGGCCGAATAGCGACCACTTCTCCAGGCCGAGGTGTTCGCGCAAACGTTCGGCGTCGCGGACGATATTATCTTGGCGCAGCAACGCCAAGTGCGCTGCGGTGCGCTCCGCGGCCGGGCTCAGTGCATCGATGCGGTGCGATCGGCCGGTGCCGCGCTGGTCCATGAGGATCACGCGGTACCGCTCCAGTGCCTTGCCAATAAGCCCCGTGGGTGTCAGCGGCCGGGGTGCTGGGAAACCAGGCCCGCCCTGGAGGTAAAGCAACGCGGGCAGGCCCTCTCCGCCGGGCGGGATGATTTCGCGGGCATAAAGCCCAAAAGTCCCGTGGGGATTGGAATAATCCCACGGGACTTCTAGGTGGTGCTCTTTAATTGTGTGGCCAAAGCGGCGGTAGTCGGTCATGCCCTCCCAGGCTAGTAGACTTCCAAGCCCTTCGAGCGGAAGACGTCGCGGATTTTCTCCACGTCCTCCGGCTTTGGCGGCTTCGTGTCTGCCAACTGGTAGGTCATATCTAGGCCTTCCCACTTGTCCTTGCCCATATTGTGGAAGGGCAAGACCTCGACGCGTTCGACGTTAGATTTCCATCGAGCCACGATATTGGCCACATTTTCCACGTTCTCTGGCGAGTCCGTGAGGTCAGGCACCACTACGAAGCGGATCCATACCGGCTTACCTATCTTGTTCAACCTGTCGCCGAAATCCAGTGTTGGCTGGAGCTGGCGTTGGGTGACCTTGCGGTAAGTTTCCTCGTCGCCCGACTTGACGTCGAGAAGCACGAGGTCGATATTGTCTAGGTCCTCGTCGCGCAAGCGCGCGCCCAAGTACCCAGCCGTATCGATGGTGGTGTGAATACCCGCATCGTGGACTTCCTTAAGCACGCGGCGCGTGAAGGAAATCTGGAAGAGGGGTTCGCCACCGGAGATGGTCAGACCGCCACCGGAAGCTTGGAAGATGGGCTTATAACGCTTGATGCGCTTGACCACATCCTCGACCCGCTCCAGTGTGCCGGTCTTCATCTCCCAGGTGTCTGGATTATGGCAGTACTGGCAGCGCAGTGGGCATCCGGACATGAACATCGTCATGCGGGTTCCCGGGCCATCGACGGCGGTCACGAGCTCCCAAGAGTGCACGAGGGCGATATCGCCGGTACGGCGCGCCTCCATGAGCTCCGGGCGGGTAATGTCATCGAGTTGTGCATTATCTCCCAGGCCCGCAGCTACGCCGCGGACACGCTCTCCTTCTTCCGGAGAGAGGGTGACAACACCAGTAACGCCATCAGCCATGATTAAGAACCCTGGTGGAAGGTGCGGGAGATAACGTCGAGCTGCTGCTCCTTGGTCAGCTTGACAAAGTTCACAGCGTAGCCAGAGACGCGAACGGTGAGGTTCGGGTACTTCTCTGGGTGCTCAACGGCGTCCTCGAGGGTGGACTTGTCCAGCACGTTGATGTTGGCGTGGTACAGACCAGAGTTCATCTGGTGTGCATCGCGGTTTGCCTTCATTGCTGACATGCGGTCTTCGAAAGTTGGGGTTGCCATGATTTTCTCCTTTTCGAGATGGTTGAGGGTTGAGTGGTTTTTACTTCTCCATGATGAAGCCGGCATCCAGAACGCCCACCAAGTTATTGATGCGCTCTTCTGGGGTGCGGCCCAATCCGGAAGGAGTAATGGTGTTGGTCAGCGAGATGCCGTCCAAGGCGTCCTTGTAATCCAGCTTGCCAACGGACAGCATGGAAGCAACCATGCCGTGGCTGTCGGCACCGTTTTCAGGGTTTGCGCCTGGGGAGAACGGCGTGCCGGCCTTGTGGCCCGACGGGAAGGCGCCTGTTGCCTTGCCGTAGACCACGTTCGAGGTAATGGTCAGCACGGACTGGGTTGGGATGGCGTTGCGGTACATCGGGATGGCCTTAATCTTTTCCATCACGGTGTGGACGATGGTTGCGGCGATGTCATCGGCGCGGTCATCATCGTTGCCATAGAACGGGAACTCGCCCTCGGTGACGTAGTCCGTAATCAGGCCGGTCTCGTCACGGACCGGAGTGACCTTGGCGTACTTGATAGCAGCCAGGGAGTCGGCGACGATGGACAGGCCGGCGATGCCGCAGCCCATGGAGCGTACGATATTGGAATCGTGCAGCGCCATCTCGACTGCCTCGTAGGCGTACTTGTCGTGAGAGTAGTGGATGATGTTGAGGGCCTCAACATAGGTGCCAACAACCCAGTCCAGCATCTCTTCGTACTTCTGCCAAACTTCATCGAAGTCCAGCGGACCATCGCCCTTGATGGGCTCGTAGCCTTCTACGACCTGCTTGCCGGTTACCTCATCGCGGCCACCGTTGATGGCGTAAAGCAGAGCCTTAGCGGCGTTCACACGAGCGCCGAAGAACTGCATCTGCTTGCCCACTTCCATCGGGGAAACACAGCAGGCAATTGCGGCGTCGTCGCCCCACTGCTCACGAATCTGGCGGTCAGACTCGTACTGGATGGAGGAGGTCTCAATCGAGATGTGGGCACAGAATTCCTTGTAGCCCTCTGGCAGCTTTGGATCCCAGAAAATGGTGATATTTGGCTCTGGTGAGGGGCCAAGGTTTACCAGGGTCTGCAGCAGACGGAAGGAGGTCTTGGTGACCATGTGGCGGCCGTCGTTGCCGAAGCCAGCATCAGACCAGGTTGCCCAGTACGGGTCGCCGGAGAAGATCTGGTCATAATCGATGGTGCGCAGGAAGCGGACGATGCGCAGCTTGAGAACCAGGGAGTCGATGATTTCCTGGGCGTCTTCCTCGGTGATGATGCCAGCGGCGAGGTCGCGCTCGAAGTAGCAATCGAAGAAGGCGGACAGGCGGCCGATGGACATTGCGGCGCCATCCTGGGACTTAATGGATGCCAGGTAGCCGAAGTAGGTCCACTGTACTGCCTCGTGAGCGGTCTTAGCCGGCTTGGAGATGTCGAAGCCGTAGGACTCAGCCATCTTCTTGAGCTTCTTCAGGGCCTTGATCTGCTCGGAGTGTTCCTCGCGGAAGCGTGCCCAGTGCTCAGAGAAGCCAGCGTCTGCGACGGAATCGCGGGAAGCCTGCTTTTCCTCGATCAGGTAGTCCACACCGTAGAGAGCCACGCGGCGGTAGTCACCGATGATGCGGCCACGGCCATAAGCATCCGGCAGACCGGTGATGATGTGTGATGAACGAGCAGCGCGGATGCGCGGGGTGTAGATATCGAAGACCGCATCGTTGTGGGTCTTGCGGTAGCGGGTGAAGATCTTCTCCACCTCAGGGTCGACTTCCTTGCCTGCTTCGGCGATGGCCTGCTTGACCATGCGCCAGCCACCGAACGGCATCATGGCGCGCTTCAGCGGGGTATCGGTCTGCAGACCGACGATAACGTCGTCGTCCTCTGAGATATAGCCGGCCGGGAAAGCGTCAATGTCGGTCGGGGTGTGGGTGTCAACGTCGTAGACGCGCTTTTCGCGCTCGACGGACAGGTAGTTCTTCTCCAGGGTCTCCCAGACGCGCTTGGTCTTTTCGGTCGGGCCCGCCAGGAAGCTGGAATCGCCGTCGTACGGCGTGTAGTTACGCTGAATGAAGTCGCGGACGTTGATGCCCTCGGTCCATGGACCGGACTCAAATCCCTTCCACGCTTCAAACTGTTGAGGCTGCGTTGCGGTAGTCATAATTCCCTTCTTTCGGGCGAATTTCTATCAGGGGTAAATGCCGCTTTTTCGAGCCACAGCACCAAGCCCCTCTGGCCTCAATTGTTGACTACATCAGCGGTAATAACAAGTTCAGCAGACGTTGGAAAGGCTAAATATAAACCGGTCGTGTTGTTTCGCTGGTTAGTGATTTCATGCAGAACGCACGTACGTCTTAGATCGGGGGTGGACTAGCCCCGAACGTGTTCCTCATCACCCCGATTTTTTGGTCGCTACCTGCACGAACCTCTACTGTTAAACCCGTTCAGCTTCGCTTCCGCACAAAGGAGGACTTCGTGGCTTCCCAGCCCAAGCATCCAGTAGATACCGTCCCACCCGCCCCCAAACTAGCCGCCTTGGGTTTGCAGCACGTACTGGCCTTTTATGCCGGGGCGGTTATCGTTCCACTGCTCATCGCCGGCTCGCTTAACCTGGATGCGGAAACCACCATCCACCTCATCAATGCGGACCTTTTGACCTGTGGCATAGCAACGATCTTTCAGTCCATGGGCGTCGGCAAGCGCATTGGCGTGCGCCTGCCCATCGTGCAGGGCGTAACCACAACGGCCGTCTCCCCGATTATTGCCATTGGCCTGGGCGCAACCGACGGCGAAGGCGGGGTGGCCTCGCTGCCGACCATTTATGGCGCCATCATCGTCGCCGGCCTGTTTACTTTCTTCGCGGCGCCGGTCTTTGGCAAAGTGCTGCGTTTCTTCCCGCCGGTGGTCACCGGTTCGGTCCTGCTGGTGATGGGCACTTCACTATTGGGGGTTTCGGCCAATGACTTTGTCAATTACGCCGAGGGAGTTCCAGCCACCCGTGACCTGCTCTACGGTTTTGGCACGCTCGCGGTCATCGTTTTGGTGCAGCGTTTTTCCTCTGGCTTCCTAGGCACCCTGGCCGTGCTCATCGGCCTAGTCTTGGGTACGGGCGTGGCGCTCGTGCTAGGCGACGCCTCCTTTAGCGAAGTCTCCTCCGCCCCCGCTCTCGGTATCACCACCCCGTTCTACTTCGGCATGCCAAAGTTCGACGTGGTGGCTATTTTCTCGCTCATCATTGTCATGATCATCACCATGGTGGAGACCACTGGCGATGTCTTTGCCACCGGCGAGATTGTCAAAAAGCGCATCCGTCGCGATGATGTCGTGCGCGCCATCCGCGCCGATGGCCTGTCCACCCTGGTGGGCGGCGTAATGAATTCCTTCCCGTATACCTGCTTTGCACAAAACGTCGGTCTGGTCCGCCTGACCAGCGTGAAATCGCGCTGGGTGGCCGTGGCTGCCGCCGGATTCATGATGGTATTGGGCATTTTGCCCAAGGCCGGTGCGGTCGTGGCCGCCATCCCCTCCCCTGTGCTTGGCGGCGCCTCCCTGGCGCTTTTCGCCAACGTAGCGTGGGTGGGCCTACAGACCATCGCCAAGGCCGATCTTTCCGATGGCCGCAATTCCGTCATCGTCACTTCCGCGCTCGGCTTGGCCATGCTGGTGACCTTCAAGCCGGATATCGCCACGGCCTTCCCGGAGTGGGCGCAAACCTTCGTCTCCTCCGGCATGTCCATCGGCGCCATTACCGCCATCGTGCTTAACCTGCTGTTCTTCCACACCGGGGGAAAGCAGGGCACGCAGGTGTCTCGGGCCGTCGGCAAGAGCGTAAGCCTACAGCAGCTCAACAATGCCTCCCGCGAGGAATTCGTCTCCGCGCTGCGCCCGCTGTTCAATAACGAGACGTGGCCGCTCGAACTGGCGTGGGAGTCGCGGCCTTTCAGCGATGTCAATGAGCTGCGCGCCGCCATTCAGGTAGCCGTGCTGACCGCGGATGATTCCCGCCGTGCTGCCCTCATCCACGATTACCCTGCCATGGATGAGCTGCTGCTTGCCGACGCCGACGAAGCCGCCACCATCTCCGCCGACCGCGGCTCCTTGGGGCTAACCGACTTGGATGATGTGCAGACCGAGCGCATTACCGAGCTTTCCGCCGCCTACCGCGAGCGCTTCGATATGCCCTTTGTGGCTTATCTGGATACCAATGACACCGTTGACCGCGTCATTGACGCCGGCGTACGCAGGCTGGCTAACTCCCCAGAGCAGGAGTACCGCACCGCGCTGGGTGAGATCGTAGAGATTGCCAACGACCGCTTCGATATCTTGCTAGCCGATGCCAACCCGGTCCGTTCTTCCTGGGACCGCAAGTTCACCGAGGTGGACTAGCTAACGGAAGGAAAAATCTACCTCAGCCTCCGGGTCCACGCCGGAAATAATGCCGGTGTAGAACTGCTTGGCCTGGCTTTGGAGGACATCGCGATTATCCGCGATGTCCTTTTTCTTTTTGTCCTCATCCAGAATCTTGGTGATGGTTTCCGCTTTATCGATATCCGGGGTAATCCAGCTCAGCGCGCCATTATCGTCCACCGCGGTTTCGAAGTTCTCATCCGAGTGGCCAATGAAAATGAACTCGGGGACCTGCACGCGGAAATGGTGCGGGGATTCCTCTTCTACGTGCACCCGGGATCCTTCAATGCCGAGCTTCGCGCGGTAGGAGTACTTGATGTATTGGGTACGCTCACTGCCTGGGACCTGCCAATTCCACAGCGTGCTGGTGGCGGACTCCTCCGATAATCCCTCAATCCCCAAGGAGACGAGCACCACTTGTTCCTCGCGCTCCACGGCCTTGATGACCTTGGTATTGCTCGATTCGGTCTCCACGTCCACCGGTTCCCGGACTTGCCACACCACCACCGCAGCTACCGCCAGGGCGGCGATGAGAATGACAGCGATAAGGGTGGAAAACAGCTTTTTCATAATGCCCATCTTAGGGTGAAATACGGACGGTGATATGCGAAAACGCCGCCGGCCACGAGGGTCGACGGCGCCTATGGTGCGCCCGGTGAGACTTGAACTCACACGTCATAAGACACTAGAACCTAAATCTAGCGCGTCTGCCAATTCCGCCACGGGCGCGGGGGACTTGACATAGTGTACACGGTGGGCGGGTAATCCAGAAACCAGGGGTGTTCTGTTTTCCGGCCGCTGGTGGGTAGGGTGGAACGCGTGAGCACTCAAGAGGAACAGAAAAACAAGCGCGTGCAGGTGCGATGGTGGCACATCCTCCTCATCGCGTTTTTCGTCGTGCTCTTCCTATTCCTGGCCTATTGGCAATGGACCCGCTTCCACTCCGGCTCGGGCACCTTCCAAAACCTGGGCTATGCCTTCCAGTGGCCACTGTTTGCCGTGTTCGTGGTTTATGCCTATCGCACCACGCTGCGCTATGAAAACGAGCGCCTCGCGGCCGAGGAAGAAGCCCGCGACATGCATGACACAGACAAAACCGCCCCGGCCGACGCTCCCACACAGCCGCAGGCAGAAACCAAAATTGATGAGGATTTTTTGCCCCAGCGGCCCCAGATGGATGTGGAAACGTTCAACGCCATGAATACCCCGCGCCGCCGGCGCGGCGAGAATGAAGAAAGCTGATTATGACCAATAAAGTTCACCCCGCCCGCCAAGCCCGCATCCGCGGACCCTTGAAGTTTTTCTCCATCGCGGCCACTGTGACCGGTATCTTCTTGATCATCCTGGTCATCCGCATGGTCTGCCAGTACATCATTGGCATGGATATCCCCGAGTGGGCCACCTATATCGCGATCGTGCACGGCATCGCGTACATGACCTACCTGCTGTCCATCCTCATCCTCGGCCCGCGCGCGCTGTGGCCGGTGGGCAAGCTCTTTACCACCGCCCTTGCGGGCGTGGTGCCCTTCCTGTCCTTCTGGATGGAGCACAAGCGCCGCAAGGAAATCACGGAGGAGTTCCAACTCTAAGAGTTGTGAACAAGCTCCGCGATGGCGGGGACAAGTTGACTAAGAGCGCGGCCGCGATGCGAGACCGCGTTCTTTTCTTCTGGGGACATCTCTGCAGCCGATCGGGACTCGCCTTCCGGCTGGAAGAGCGGGTCATAACCAAAGCCGTTTTCCCCGCGCGGCTCGCGCAAGAAGCGGCCTTCCCAGCGGCCCTCGGCCACGTGCTCTGCGCCTTCGGGCGTGACGAGCGCGCAGACCGAGACAAAGGCTGCGGCACGGCGCTCATCAGGGACATCGGCCATCTGCGCCAAGACTAAGTCATTATTGGCCTGGTCATTGCCGTGCTGGCCGGACCAACGGGCGGAAAGCACGCCGGGCATGCCGTTGAGCTCTTCGATAGCGAGGCCCGAATCATCCGCCACGGTGGCATAACCGGTAGCGGCCACGCCAGCACGGGCCTTGATGAGCGCATTATCGGCAAAAGTGCGGCCATCTTCTACCGGTTCTGGATAAGGTTCCACGGCGGAAAGCGGGCGCAGCTCGACGCCCTCGATGCCGGCATCAGCCAGAATCCGTTCCAGCTCGCCGAGCTTCTTAGGGTTACTAGATGCGACGAGAATTACCACCCCAGCGCCGCCTTCTGTGCGGCGATGAGTTCGCGGCAGCCCTTCTGCGCTACGTCGAGCATCTCGTTGAGCTCCTCTCGGCCAAAGAGACCGTGCTCACCGGTGCCCTGGATTTCAACGAAGTCGCCGGATTCCTGCATTACTACGTTGAGGTCGACCTCGGCGCGGGAGTCTTCCTCATAGGGCAAGTCGAGGCAGATTTCACCATCAATAATGCCTACCGAGACCGCAGCGATGGGATCGAGCAGCGGCTCGCCGGGGACGACGCCCTCGGCTTTGAGGTGCGCGATGGCGTCAGCCAGCGCAACATAGGCGCCGGTGATAGAGGCAGTGCGGGTGCCGCCATCAGCCTGGAGGACGTCGCAATCGAGCTGAATGGTGTTCTCCCCTAGCTCCTCCAAGTCCACTGCGGCGCGCAGGGAGCGGCCGACGAGGCGAGAAATTTCATGCGTGCGGCCCTTGACCTTGCCCTTCATGGATTCGCGCGGCATGCGATCGTGGGTGGCGGAAGGCAGCATGGCGTACTCGGCGGTAAGCCAGCCTTCACCGGAATCGCGCTTGAAGCGCGGCACGCCATATTCCACGGATGCGGTGCACATGACGCGGGTATTGCCAAACTCCACCAGCACGGAGCCGGCAGGGTTGGTAGTGAAATTGCGGGTAATGCGGACGCTGCGCATCTGGTCCAGCGCGCGCCCATCGGCACGAGTAAATTCAGTCATGCCGTCCAGCGTATCTTAGAACTCCATACCCGCGGCGCCGAGGATAATCTCACCGTCGAATTCGGAGCGAGCGGCCTCCAAGGTAGCTTGGGCATCGCCCCACGGTTGGATGTGGATGAGCACGAGCTTGCCCACGCCCGCCTCGCGCGCCGCCCTGCCAGCTTCCGCGCCCGACATATGCATATCCGGTGCCATCCCCTCCGAGCTCGCGCCCCAGGCTGCCTCACAGAGGAAAATGTCGGCGCCCCGTGCGGCGTCGACAAGCGCGGGCGTATATGAAGAATCACCGGAGTAGGTGATGGTCTGGCCCGTCTTAGTATGTTCCACGCGCAAAGCATAGGCCTCTACCGGGTGGGTGACTGGGAAGGGAGTGATATATACATCGTCGACAAGCTGGCGCTCGCCCGGCTCCCATGCGCTAAAGGCGAAGGTATCGGACATGTCATCGATGCCATCGACCTCATCGGAAGACAGGCGGCCCAGGTGCGTCGGCGTAGCCTCCGGCCCGAAGCACATATTTCTTGAGGCCGCGGGCGCCGTGGGATGGAAGCGGCGCCACACCATCAGAGAGGGGAAATCCAGGCAGTGATCGGCATGCAGGTGACTAAAAGCCACGTGCGCATCGCAAGGATCCTGCTGCTGTTCCAGCTGCGCTAAGGTGCCAGGGCCCATATCGAGGACGATGGACGGCGCATTATCGAAGGACAGCAAATAGCCGGAGGCGGGGTTCTGGGCGGTGGGGACGCTACCGGAGCAGCCTAAGATGGTCAGCTTCATGGGCTCAATAGTTCCATGAAATCGCCCCGCATGCGTACTCAACGTGCAAACGGGGGAGAAATTTGCACCTACTTATGCAATCCGCGGGCCGAGAAAGCGTGTGGCAAGGCGGGCAAAGGCTTCCGGGTCACCGGTCGATTCAAAGGTGTGGACCGGCTGAGTATCTGCGGGGGCCAACATATCGGTGTCCGTGAGAATCCGCATAACGTCCTTGGTGGTTTCCTCCGAAGATGTCACCAGCGAGACATTATCTCCCATAGCTAGCTGGATGATGCCGGTCAACAGCGGATAGTGCGTACAGCCCAAGACCAGCGTGTCTACTCCTTGTGCTTGGAGCGGGGCCAAATAGCCCTCAGCGACGCCGAGGATCTGGCGGCCGGCGGTAATGCCACGCTCTACAAAAGGAACAAAATCCGGGCAGGCGGTAGCGAAAGCCTGTACCTTCGGATTGAGCGCAAAAAGGTCCTGATAGGCGCCGGATTTGATGGTGCCTTCGGTGCCGATGACGCCAATTTTTCCGTTGCGCGTGGTGGACATGGCGCGGCGCACCGCGGGACGGATAACCTCCACGATGGGGATATCGTAGCGTTCACGCGCATCATGCAAGAAGGCGGCTGTGGCGGTATTGCACGCTATGACCAACATCTTGCAGCCTCGTTCCACCAGCCGATCTGCCACGTCCTGAGAAAAGGCGCGGACTTCTGAGATGGGCCGCGGACCGTAGGGGCTATGGGCAGTATCGCCGGTATAGATGACGGATTCGTGCGGCAGCTGTTCCATCACTGCGCGTGCCACGGTGAGTCCGCCCACGCCGGAATCAAAGATGCCAATGGGAGAGGTTGCGGTAGGCATTAGCGCTTCACTGCTTTAACCGGATCGTCCGAGGTGATGGTCATGCCGGCTAGAATGCCGCCGATGGCACCGAAAAGGTGGCCCTGCCAGCTCACGCCCTCGTAGACGGGCAGCACGCCCCACACCAGGCCGGAATAGGCAAAGCCGAGAACGATGCCCAAAATGGTCTGGATGAGCGATCGATTGAAGATACCGCGCACAATCAGATATGCCAGCCAGCCATAGACCAAACTGGACGCCCCGATGTGGGAGGTACCGGGGCCACCAATGAACCACGTGCCAAGGCCTGCGACCAGAGTGGTAATCAGGGTAACTTCCCACCAAGCCTTGCGGCCGGACAGGCCGATAAGGAAGCAGAAAATGGCGCCGGGCACCGAATTGGACATGAGGTGCTCAAAGTTTGCATGCAGCAGTGGGGCGGTAAAAATGCCCCAGATGCCGTTGAAGTCCAGCGGGCGAATGCCGTAATTGGATAGCTGGCCGCCAAAAAGGAACGCGTTAATAATGTGGACCGCCCACTCCACCACGAGGAAGCCAAAAGCTATAGAAAATCCGGTGGTGATGCGCCCGCTGCGAGTGTAGTTTTTGGAATCGCCACGATTGACCTGGCCCGCGGGCGCCGGCCGGTAGTTAAATGTTCCACCTGAAGTCATAATGCGCCTTATCTTAGTCCAGCAGATCGCGGTACACGCTCAAGCCCAAGCCAGGCTCGGCGGCGGTAACCGCGTTGACAATCGCTTCCTCCACGGCATCGGCGGCAGCGGCGCAAATCTGGGTCATTATCTGCGTGCTGAGTTCGGCCGGGCGCTGCGCGGTGGATAAGGCGAAGATGGTGTCACCATCTAGCGGTGAATGCGCAGGACGCACCGCGCGGGCGATGCCATCGTGGGCAGTCATGGCCAAGCGCTGGGCTTGGGCAGTGTTAATGGGGGCGTCGGTAAGCACGGCACCGATGGTGGTATTGAGCTTGGACTCCGCTGGATGTGGCAAGGCGCGGTAGGCAGCAGCATTGACCGCGGTGCTCCCTGGCGCACCGTAGAGCCGGCCGGACTGCGGATCGATGACCTCACCCACAGGGTTGGCGACCATCGCGGCGCTAACCTCGTAATTTCCTACCCGGCGCGTAGCTAGGCCGAAGCCACCCCGCAGCTTGCCGGCGGTAGCACCCACGCCGGCTCCCACCGTGCCCATGGTTTCATCATTGCCCGCCAGCGCGGCTCGGAGCGCGGCCGCGCCCTCTTCCGGCCCGGGTCGGGAAGGCCCGACCAAGAGGTCAAAAATGACGGCACCGGGAACGATGGGCACACGCGGACCGGGTTTTTCCTCGCCAAAGACCGGGAAGCCAATCCCCTGCTCTGCCAGCTCATTCATCACGCCGTCCGCGGCTGCCAAGCCAAAGGCGGAGCCGCCCGACAACACCACTGCGTGAACCCGCTCGACCGTATTATGTGGCTGCAAGAGATCCGTTTCCCGGGTGCCTGGTCCGCCACCGCGCACGTCGACGCTGCCGAGCGCGCCGCCCGGCCCGCAATAGAGCACCGTGACGCCGGTATCGGTGCCGCTAAAATGCCCGATGCTAATGCCGCCCAGCATTAATCCATCAGCACCTGAAGTAGCGAATCCTGGCAAAAGGCAAGCCATTCCACCAGGCTATCGCGGTCCAACATCAGGTTGTCATCAGAAACATCGCCCGCCGCAACGTAGAGGCGCAGATCGTTTAGGCCGGCAACGAAGGCGTGGGCCTCCTGCTCATTAATGCTGACCTCTACCCCACCGGTGGGGCCGAGAGCCGTGCCGATCACCTGGAGGTTTTCCAATTTGGCGCGCGCAATGTCATTTTCGTGCAGCGAACGCAGCAAAGAAGCATCGCCTTCGTATTCCTCATCGCCGGGCATTTCAAAGTCTGGAAAGAGGCGGGCCAGTGAAGGATCTTCTGGGGCTTCCGTATGCCCAGTAGGCATATCCAGCATCTCTGCTAGCTCATCCTTAGGTGCAGACTGCGCACGCTCGATGATCGCCTCAGAGACGGTAGCGGTGAGATCTCCCAAAACCTCGCGCTCCATCGGCTCAAAGACAGCCGTAATTTTTGGCGCGCGCATAAGGGACTTCTTTTTCTTCCATGGTTGCATCTAGTTAACCTGCCTGCTGCATCGTCGCCCACAGACCAGCGATCTGGAGCTTTTTCACGTCCGCTTCAATCTTGTCGCGCTCGCCGCTGGACACGGCGGCCTTGCCCTCAGTATGGACCTGCATCATAAGTTCATTGGCCCGCTTCTTGTCGTATCCCAAAACCGTTTGGAATACATAGGACACGTAGCTCATGAGGTTGACTGGGTCATCCCACACGATGCACATCCACGGGAGGTTCTCGCTCGTGGCCACATCTACGTCGATTTCTTCGTCCAATTCGGGCGTAGCCATAGGAGAGCTCATGCGGACTACGGGAAATTGCGCCTTCATGCTTTCTAGCCTAACCACTTTTGGGGATTTATTGTGGGCCAGCCCGATCTAGCTGCGGACAATCTAGGTCCAAAGAATCTAAACCTCTGAAAAACACCTAGTCAGTGGGTATTATCACTCACGTGAATGACAAAGCTATTCCTAATGATCGCTCCACCGCTTTACTGACGGATAAATACGAGCTCACTATGCTCCAGGCCGCGCTGCGAGACGGCTCGGCAAACCGCCAGGTCACCTGCGAGGTATTCGGCCGCCGCCTGCCCAATGAGCGCCGCTACGGCGTGGTTGCCGGCACCGAGCGGGTCCTGCGGGCGGTGGAGGATTTCCGCTTTTCAGCCAATCAATTGGCAGAGATGGACTTCCTCGATGAGAAAACCAAGGAATACCTGCGTCACTACCGCTTTTCTGGGCAGATTGACGGCTACCGCGAGGGTGAACTCTATTTCCCCAACTCCCCCATCTTGACGGTGCGCGGCACCTTTGGAGAGTGCCTCATTTTGGAGACCGTTATTTTGTCCATCATGAATGCCGATTCCGCGGTGGCCTCGGCCGCCTCCCGCATGGTCACGGCGGCCGATGGCCGCCCGATTATCGAGATGGGTTCGCGCCGCACCCACGAGTATGCGGCGGTAACCTCCGCCCGCGCGGCCTACCTGGCTGGCTTCGAAGCCACCTCCAATTTGGAGGCGGGCTACCGCTACGGCATCCCTGTCTCCGGCACCGCGGCCCACTCCTGGACTTTGGCGCACACAAACCCGGATGGCACTCCGAACGAAGAGGCCGCCTTCCGTTCCCAGATCGAGACCTTGGGCGTGGACACCACGTTACTGGTGGATACCTATGACATCACCAAGGGCGTAGAAACCGCAGTGAAAGTAGGTGGCCCGCAGCTAGGTGGGGTCCGCATAGATTCCGGTGACTTGGGCGCCGTTACCCGCCGCGTGCGCAAACAGCTGGATGATTTGGGCAACCACAACACCAATATCGTGGTCTCTTCCGACCTCGACGAGTTCGCTATCGCCGGCCTGCGCGGCGATCCGGTAGACGTCTACGGCGTCGGTACGTCTGTGGCAACCGGGTCTGGCGCACCGACCGCCGGCATGGTCTACAAGGTCGTAGAAGTAGACGGCATCCCAGTGGCCAAGCGCTCTACTTCCAAGCAGTCCGTCGGCGGTGCCAAGCGCGCGCTACGCACCTACCGTTCCTCGGGCGTGGCGGTGGAAGAGATCGTCTATCCCTTTGACGCGCCCGCGCCAGATACCGGCCAGCTCGATACCCGCGAGATGACCATTCCGCTCATGCGCGATGGACACATCGTGGATGAGCTGCCGGATCTGCATGCCTCCCGCGAGTATTTGGATCAGGCCCGCAAGACCCTGCCGTGGGAAGGCCTAGCGCTCTCCCGCGATGAAGCAGCAGTGCCCACACGGATGGTGGGCTTTAAAAAGTAGGCCGCTAGACTGTGTGGGGTGAGTGAGCACGCAGATGAGCCCCTAAACCTTGACACGGAAACGCTGCTAGACAAGGCCGTTGCTGCGTTGGGTGGCAGCCAGCGCGAAGGCCAGGTGCGCATGGCCACGGCCGTCGCGGCCGCGCTCGATAAGGAGCGCCACTTAGCAGTGCAGGCCGGTACCGGCACCGGTAAGTCGCTGGCCTACCTAGTCCCGGCTATCCGGCATGCAATGAACTCAGGGTCCACTGTCATCGTCTCCACCGCGACCCTGGCATTGCAGCGCCAGCTGGTGGAGCGCGATCTGCCCCGGCTCACGAAGGCCCTTGCCCCTGTTATGGAGCGCACTCCTACCTTCGCCATCATGAAGGGCCGCAATAACTACCTGTGCATGAATAAGATTGCGGCTACCCCGGATGACCCGGAAGCTCTTATCGACGAATCCGAGATCTCCCGCCGCGGCAAGGCCGTGCGCCGCATCCACGAATGGGCGCAAGAAACCGAAACCGGTGACCGCGATGACCTCGAGCCAGGTGTACCGGACCTAGTGTGGCGGGCGGTGTCGGTAACGTCCAACGAGTGCTTGGGGGCTTCGCGTTGCCCGCACGGGCCAGACTGTTTTGCGGAAGAAGCTCGCAGGGCGGCTGCCGACGTCGATATCGTGGTCACCAACCACGCCATGCTGGCCATCGACGCTATCTCTGAGGCAAATATTTTGCCCGAACACGACGTGGCCATTATCGATGAGGCCCACGAGCTCGACGGCCGGATCACCTCCGTGTCCACCGCGGAGATTACTACCCGCGCCATCAAGATGGCCGCCAACCGCGCGAAGTCCTTAGGCAATGCCGGCAACCTTTCGGATCTGGCCGAGGAATTCGATGACCTGATGAAAATCCAGGAGCCCGGACGGTGGACCGACTTGGATGAAACTTCGCAGGGCCACCTGCGCGCGCTCGCCGAAGAGTTCCTGCGCGTTAAGTCTCTCGTTTCACGCGCACCCGAAGGCGAAGCCACCGATGACCCAGAAAAGAACGCCGAGCGACAAAACTTAAGCAACCACCTCTCCGACCTCGCGCAAGCCGTATCCCGCATGCTGGAGGTCTTCGCCACCGATGACCCAGCCAAGCAGGACGACGTAGTCTGGCTCGAACGCGATCCGCGCAGCGACGCCGAAACCCTCGCCGTGGCACCCCTGTCCATCGCCCACATGCTGCGCGAGAACCTCTTTGGGGAACAAACTGTAGTGCTTACCTCGGCCACTCTCGCCCTCGGCGGCCGCTTTGATGCTATGGCCGCACAGTGGGGCATGCCGAGCGGCACCTATGACACCTTGGACGCGGGCACGCCCTTCGACCCAGCCAAATCCGGCATTTTATACACCGCCAAGCATCTGCCCGCTCCGGGCCGCGAGGGGCTGTCTAAAGAATCGATCGAGGAGATCTATGAGCTCATCATGGCCGCCGGCGGGCGCACTCTCGGATTGTTTTCCTCTCGCCGGGCCGCGGAAGAAGCAGCCGCCGCGCTCAAACCCCGTATCCCGTTTGACCTCTTCGTGCAGGGCGAAGATTCCATCGGTGCGCTAGTAGAGAAATTCTCGCAGAAGGAAAACTCCTGCCTCTTCGGAACGCTTACCCTATGGCAGGGCGTGGACGTGCCAGGGCCGGCGTGCTCGCTGGTCATCATCGACCGCATTCCATTCCCTCGCCCAGACGATCCCCTCATGCAGGCGCGCGCCCAAGCAGCCGATGCCGCCGGCCGCTCCGGGTTCATGGAGGTCTCCGCCAATCACGCCGCCTTGCTGATGGCGCAGGGAGCCGGCCGTCTGCTGCGCCACGTGACCGATCGCGGCGTGGTCGCCGTGCTTGATAACCGCCTGGAGTATAAGCGCTACGGCAGCTTCCTCAAGGCCTCCATGCCGCGCTTTTGGCAGACCACTGACGCGAGCACGGTCCGGGGTGCGCTTAAGCGATTGGTCGCCACAGGGCGCACACGGTAGCCGAGTCTGGCGCGATTTCCGTAAAGCCGGCGTCAACGATGACCACGGCGCCGTCCTGTGCGCAGGCGGTGCGAAAATCCGTCGCGGAAACCTCGCGCACCGAAAGCCGAAAGTCAGTTTCTGCCCAGTCGCGTGCTTCATCCACCGACATCGCAGCGGCCAGCATCATCGAGCCGTGGCCTACCTGTGCCGCGACTTTGCCCGCAGACATGTCGAGGCTGCGGTCGACGTAGATAACGGGGGCATCGCTAAGCGGGGCTGCGGGTTCGTCATAGGCAAGGTCGGTGTGGCCGATCTGCAGCTTGGCAATGAGAGGATCCACCTCTGCTACGGCCGAGGGCGCAAAAGCGCGGGCGCGGTCCGCTACGGTCACGCCGGGCAGGCTTTGTACATCGCGCCACGCTTTATTGCGCGCGCGGCGGGCGATCTTGCGGATGCGGTGGCCATACCACTGCCCCAGCGCCTGCGCGAAGGCGCCGTCCTCGCCCGCGCGCTCGTCGAGGCACACCGCCACCACAGCGCGCGCGGCCGCTTCTAGCACCGCCGTACGTGTCGGCGGCTCCTGCTTCGGCAGATTAAGCGCAATCTGCATAGCTTGAATCGTGGCCGGATCATCTGGGTTCTCGGGATCATCGCGCCAGGAGCGTGAATCACAGGCTTCCACCAAACGCTGATGCGCTCTTTCGAATTTATTCATCAACAACCTCCTCGGCCGGAATACCCAAAATTTGCAGGACCTCATCCAACCGCCGGTGGTTCACAGAGGTATCTGCCACTTCCTGCAGGGCTGGTTTAGCATTGAAGGCAATCCCCAGCCCAGCAGCAGAAATCATATCGATGTCATTGGCGCCATCGCCCACGGCCACCGTCTGCTGCATACTCACCCCGGAATCCGCAGCGAACTCCCGGAGGAATTCCTCCTTCGCTTTGCGGTCAACCACCGTGCCGGTCACCCGGCCGGTGAGCTTCCCATCTGCGATCTCCAAGGTATTGGCGCGCACATAGTCCAATTCCATCTCCGCAGCTAGGCCCTCTAATACTTGGATGAATCCGCCGGAGACCACCGCAGTGCGGTAGCCAATGCGATTCAACGTGGCGATGGTTTCCCGGGCGCCCGGAGTCAATTGAATATCGCGGGCCACCTCATCGATAATGGCGGCATCCAGCCCAGCCAGCACGGCGACTCGTTCACGCAGGGAAGCCTCAAAGTCCAGCTCCCCGCGCATGGCCCGGGCTGTTACAGCGGCAACCTCGTTCTCCTTTCCCGCATGGGCGGCCAGCATCTCGATGACCTCGCCTTGAATGAGGGTGCTATCGCAGTCGAAGCACACCAAACGCTTGGAACGCCGACCCAGGCCCGCGGGTTCAATGGCGATATCGATGCCGATCTGCTGCGCCAGCTCCGCTAATGCCTGGCGCACAGGTGCGGCGGAACCATCGAGAGATAGGAAAAGCTCCAGCCCGGTCAACGGAGAGGTTGAAAGCCCGCGGATGCGATCGATATTGGCATCGAAGTTGGCCAGTACGCGGGCAACTTCCTCCATGTGATGGGCGGTAACCTGCGTGCCCATGAGGACCACCACATAGCTCGAGCGGGCTCGAGCGGTGGATTTTTCCTCCCGCAGGTCTACAGATACCTGCTGACCGTAAATGCTCAAGGTATTGCGCAGCCCCTGTGCAATTTGCTCGGCGCGCGCCCCGGGAATGAGGGTATGGGCAGCGAGGGTAATGCGGCCGGAAAAGATGGCTTGTTCGACGTCGACAAGCGTGGCGTTATGGGCCGCCAGAACGCGGAAAAAGGCCGCCGAGACCCCAGGCTTATCCGGCCCGCTGGTGGTGATGACTGCATTGGTATCAGCTTGAGTACTCACGCCGCCCATTATCGCACGTGGGGTACAGAAGATACGCCAAAGCCGCCTCCCATTACCCATTAAGGGCCGGGAGGCGGCTTTAGTCAGGAGTTTGTGCGAGTTACTTCGCTTTAGTGGCTACCCACGTGTGCTTCCTCGCGCATGCGCTGAACCATATGCGGGTAGTGCAGCTCGAAGGCCGGACGCTCGGAGCGGATACGCGGCAGGGACACGAAGTTGTGGCGCGGCGGTGGGCAGGAGGTTGCCCACTCGAGGGAGTTGCCGTAGCCCCATGGGTCATCCACGGTGACAATCTCGCCGTAGCGCCAGGACTTGAATACGTTCCAAATCAGCGGGATGACGGAGGCGCCGAGGACGAAGGAGAAGATGGTGGAAATCTGGTTGAAGACCGTGAAGCCATCAGACTCCAAGTAGTCAGCGTAACGACGCGGCATACCCATGTTGCCTACCCAGTGCTGAACCAAGAAGGTGCCGTGGAAGCCGATGAAGGTCAGCCAGAAGTGAATCTTACCCAAACGCTCATCCAGCATACGGCCGGTCATCTTCGGGAACCAGAAGTACAGACCCGCGAAGGCGGAGAACACAACGGTACCGAACAGGGTGTAGTGGAAGTGAGCAATCAAGAAGTAGGACTCAGCCAAGTGGAAGTCCAATGCCGGGGATGCCAGCATAACGCCGGTCATGCCGCCGAAGAGGAAGGTTGCCATGAAGCCCATAGCGAAGATCATCGGGGTATCCCAGGTGATGTGGCCCTTCCACATGGTGCCGACCCAGTTGAAGAACTTAACGCCGGTAGGCACCGCAATAAGGAACGTCATGAAGGAGAAGAACGGCAGCAGGATAGCGCCGGTAACGAACATGTGGTGAGCCCACACAGCCATGGACAGGGCGCCGATGGCCAGCAGTGCGAAGACCAGGCCGATGTAGCCGAAGACCGGCTTGCGGGAGAAGACCGGAACAACCTCAGAAACAACGCCGAAGAATGGCAGTGCAAGGACATAAACCTCAGGGTGGCCGAAGAACCAGAACAGGTGCTGCCACAGGATGCCGCCACCGTTAGCGGAATCGTAGATGTGGCCGCCCAGCTTGCGGTCATACAGGACGCCCAGTGCTGCAGCGGTCAGCAGCGGGAAGATCATCAGCACGATGGCGGATGCGGTGAATACGGCCCAGCTGAATACCGGCAGGCGGAACATGGTCATGCCCGGTGCGCGCAAGGTCAGGATGGTCGTGATCATGTTGATAGCGGAGGCAATGGTACCGACACCGGTAGCGCCCACGCCGACGATCCACATATCGGCGCCAATGCCCGGGGTGTGGACACCATCAGCCAGCGGCATGTACATGGTCCAGCCGAAGTCAGCTGCACCACCTGGGGTGACGAAGCCCAGCAGCATCACGGTGCCGCCCAGCAGGGTAACCCAGAAGCCGAAGGCGTTCAGACGCGGGAAGGCCACGTCCGGCGCGCCAATTTGCAGCGGCAGGATGTAGTTACCAAAGCCCCACACAACTGGGGTTGCAAACAGCAACAGCATCACGGTGCCGTGCATGGTGAACAGCTGGTTGAACTGCTCATTAGACAAGAACTGGAGACCCGGGGTGAACAGCTCCGCGCGGATCAACAGTGCCATAAAGCCACCGAGGAAGAAGAAGCTGAAGGACATGATCAAGTACATGATGCCCAGCTGCTTGTGGTCGGTGGTGGTTAGAAATACCCAAGCCTTTGAACCGGTCTTCGCATTACCGGTTGGCTCTGGACGTGTAGGGGCGACGTAATCGTCGACCCGTGGCGCCACAGCGGTCATAAAATCCTCCTGATTAACAAAGTGCCTGTGGGCAGGGCCCACCTACACCTAGGTTTACTCGCATTATATTAGGCCATTTTCCCTTGTTCTTTCCAGCTTCCCCCAATGATGAGCCGCACGACCACGCCTCGACACTAACCACATCTTTCACATAGGCCCTGCACGTGGCGCGGCCGCCAATTCCGGCACGGATTTTCGGCCCCCAATTACCGTGCTATATGTCACAGACACGCTTAATTGTGCACCCCCAAAACGCGAAAACACACCCCCGCTCGTTATCAACCTTTCGATTGATTTAGAGCAGAAGGTGTGCCGCTAGACCACGCTGATCAGCGGGAATGCTTAGAAGTCCCAGTCGTCATCCGTGGTATCCTCAGCCTTACCAATGACATAGGAAGAACCGGATCCAGAGAAGAAATCATGGTTCTCATCGGCGTTCGGGGAAAGCGAGGACAAAATGGCCGGCGAAACGCGGGTCTCATCGGCCGGGAAGAGCCCCTCGAAGCCCAAGTTATTCAGCGCCTTATTGGCGTTATAGCGCAGGAAGCGCTTAACGTCCTCAGTCCAGCCCAAGTCATCGTAGAGATCCTCGGTGTAGTCGATCTCATTGTCATACAGGTCGTAGACCAAGTCGAAGGTGTATTCCTTCAGCTCCGCCTGGCGCTCCTCATCCAGCTGCTTATAGGCCTGCTGGAACTTGTAGCCAATGTAGTAGCCGTGCACGGCTTCATCGCGGATAATCAGGCGAATGATATCGGCGGTATTGGTGAGCTTCGCGCGGGAAGAGAAGTACATCGGTAGATAGAAGCCGGAGTAGAACAAGAAGGACTCCAGCAAAGTGGAGGCCACCTTCTTCTTCAGCGGATCCTCGCCCTTGTAATAGGACAAGATGATCTTGGCCTTCTTCTGCAGGTTCTCGTTTTCTTCGGACCAGCGGAAGGCATCGTTGATCATGGGTGTGGACGCCAAGGTCATAAAGATATTGGAATAGGACTTGGCGTGCACGGACTCCATAAACGCAATGTTGGTGTAGACCGCCTCTTCGTGCAGGGTCTGGGAATCCGGGAGGAGGGAAATCGCACCGACGGTGCCCTGGATGGTATCCAGCAGCGTCAGGCCGGTGAAAACCCGCATGGTGGTTTCCTTTTCCTTCTCCGTCAGCGTCTTCCAGCTGGGAAGGTCATTGGAGACTGGGACCTTTTCTGGCAGCCAGAAATTACCGGTGAGGCGCTCCCATACCTCGAGGTCCTTTTCATCCGGGATGCTATTCCAGTTAATGGCCTTAACTGGCTTTTCATGACTAGAAACGTAGTCATCGTACTCGTGCGACACGCGGCGTCACTCCAATACTAAAAACGGACAAATTCAGGTCTCCAGCATACCCAATTCGCCCGCCCTCTAAGCCATTGTGCTGGATACCACTTACCTATACTGATTCCAGTTACTTCGGAGCATGCAAAGAAAGGATTTCCGCATGAGTGCCACCCCTCCCCTGCTGGGTTCCGTGGTGGATAGGCTCGGCGCCGAGATCGTAAGCGGAGACATCGCCGAGGGCGAGCGGTTCCGTCTGGGGGACGTCGAAAAGCGCTTTGGCATCTCCCGCACAGTGGCCCGTGAGGCCATGCGCACGCTCGAACACCTCGGCATGGTCCGCTCTGGGCGTCGCGTGGGAATCACGGTGCTGCCGATGGATAGTTGGGCGGTATATGACCCGGCGATCATCGGCTGGCGGTTAAATGATGACAAAACCCGCGGGCAGCAAGTGGCACGCCTCAACGAGTTGCGGCTGGGAATTGAACCGGTGGCAGCCCGACTCGCAGCCGGCAATGCCAGCGCCCGGCAGCGGGCGGAGCTCCTTCGCCTCGCCGCGCGTTTAGCCGAGCTAGAATCCACTCCTTCCCCGCGCGTGGGCGAGGAACTGGAAACCGATCTGCGTTTCCACACTTTAATTTTGCGGGCTTCCGGCAATGAGATGCTGGCCGCGCTCGCCCCTTCGCTAGTAGCCATGCTCAAGGGCAAGTCCGTCTTTGGTTCCCGCAAGCGCGATCCGATAGGCGGGACCACACAACTGCACATGGAGCTGGCCCGCGCCATTGATGCTGGGCTTGCCGACGCCGCCGAAAGCACCTCCCGCACCATCCTCGACCGCACCAGGGCAGAAAACGGTTAAACGCCTCGATGCACGTCCTTCCCCACGACGTGCATCGAGGCGTTCTACCTACCGTTTAGAGCATGCAGGATACGCAGCCCTCGACCTCGGTGCCCTCCAGCGCCATCTGGCGCAGGCGGATGTAATACAAGGTCTTAATCCCCTTGCGCCACGCATAAATCTGCGCACGGTTGACATCGCGGGTGGTTGCGGTGTCCTTGAAGAAGAGGGTGAGCGATAGACCTTGGTCCACATACTTAGTGGCTACGGCATAGGTATCGACGATCTTCTCGAAGCCGATCTCATAAGAGTCCTTGAAGTACTCCAAGTTGTCATTATCCATGTGCGGCGCCGGGTAGTAGACGCGACCGATCTTGCCTTCCTTGCGGATCTCAATCTTGGAAGCAATCGGGTGGATGGATGAGGTGGAGTTATTGATATAGGAAATCGAACCCGTCGGTGGCACTGCCTGCAGGTTGCGATTATATAGTCCGTACTTGGCCACGTCCTGCTTCAACTCCTCCCAGTCCTGGGCGGACGGGGTGTGGATCGAAGAGGACCCGAAAAGCTCCTGGACCTTCTTTGTCTGCGGCTTGAACTCTTCCGGATCGTAGCGGTCGAAGAATTCGCCGGAGGCGTACTCGGACTGCGGGAACTCCTTAAAGTACTCACCGCGCTCGCGGGCAATCTTATTAGAGGCACGCAATGCCGCATACAGCACGGCCGCGAAGTAGGCATTAGTGAAATCCAAGCCTTCTTCCGAGCCATACTCGATGTGCTCGCGACCCAAGTAACCGTGGAGGTTCATCTGGCCCAAGCCGATAGCATGAGACTCATCGTTTCCGCGGCGCACAGACGGCACGGAATCGATGGACGTCTTATCCGCCACAGCGGTCAGGCCACGGATGGCAGTCTCCACCGTAGTGGCGAAGTCCGGCGAATCCATGGTCATCGCGATATTCAGCGAGCCCAGGTTACAAGAGATATCGCTGCCCAGCTCCTGGTAGGTCAGATCCGCATTGAATTCGGAAGCGGAGTTAACCTGCAGGATCTCCGAGCACAGGTTGGACATGTTGATCCACGATGTCTTTACCGGGTTGGCGCGGTTCACGGTGTCCTCGAACATGATGTACGGGTAGCCGGACTCGAATTGCAGCTCTGCCACGGTCTGGAAGAAGTGACGGGCGTTGATCTTCTTCTTACGGATGCGTGGGTCTTCCACCATCTCCTCATAGTGCTCAGTAACGGAAATGTCACCGAAGGCCTTGCCATAGACGCGCTCTACGTCATACGGCGAGAAGAGGTACATATCGTCATTGCGCTTGGCCAGCTCGAAGGTGATATCCGGCACGACGATGCCCAGCGAGAGGGTCTTAATGCGGATTTTCTCGTCCGCGTTCTCACGCTTGGTATCCAGGAAGTCCATGATGTCTGGGTGGTGCGCATTGAGATAGACCGCACCAGCGCCCTGGCGGGCACCAAGCTGGTTGGCATAGGAGAAGGAATCCTCCAGCAGTTTCATTACTGGGATAACACCGGAAGACTGGTTCTCAATGTGCTTAATGGGCGCGCCGGATTCACGAATATTAGACAGCAGCAGGGCCACGCCGCCGCCGCGCTTGGAAAGCTGCAGCGCGGAGTTGATGGAGCGTCCAATGGACTCCATATTGTCCTCGATGCGCAGCAGGAAGCAGGACACGAGCTCGCCACGCTGGGCCTTGCCGGCGTTGAGGAAGGTTGGGGTGGCCGGCTGGAAACGGCCGTTCATAATCTCGTCCACAAGGCGCTCTGCCAAGCCAGTATCACCATCTGCCAAGAATAGGGCCGTCATGGAGACACGATCCTCAAAGCGCTCGAGGTAGCGGCGACCATCAAAGGTCTTCAGCGTGTAGCTGGTGTAGTACTTATACGCGCCCAGGAAAGACTTGAAGCGGAATTTATAGGAATAAGCGCGCTTAAAAAGCTCCTTAATAAAGGAGAAGTCATACTGCTCGATGACTCGTGGGTCGTAGTACTTGTTATTAATCAGGTAATCGATCTTTTCTTCCAGATCATGGAAGTAGACCGTGTTTTGATTAACGTGCTGCAGGAAGAATTGGTTTGCGGCCTCGCGGTCTTTATCAAACTGAATCTTGCCGTTTGCATCGTAGAGATTCAGCATCGCGTTGAGAGCGTGGTAGTCCAACTGCTCTTCCGGCTTTACTGGCTCGGCGACGGTCTTCCCCAATTGCGTACTCACAGCTGACAAGGCCTTTCTTAAAAATCAGGATCTTTATTTAAGTCGTGGTGGGTGCTAGGCCGCGGCCTCGAGCCCAAGCTCGGCGGCGTTAGCCATTAAGCCTTCACGACAAATTTTTATATCGTCATCGTTTCCCAGCAACTCGAAACGATATACATAGGGCACTTTACATTTGGCACTGATGACGTCACCAGCCTTGCCAAAGTCGGCGCCAAAATTGCTATTACCACCCGCGATTACCGCGCGAATGAAACTGCGGTTGTGCTCATCATTAAGGAACTTAATTACCTGTGAGGGCACGGGTCGGGAATTTTGGTGGCTAATGGACGCGCCCCCGCCATAGGTGGGACACACCAAGACATAAGGTTCGTTGACCTTGAGGGGCTCCTCCGTGCGGCGCAGCGGAATGCGCGCGCTGGGAAAGCCCAGTTTCTGCACGAACCGGTGCGTATTTTCCGTTGCGGAGGAAAAATACACGACCAACATCGCTACTGGCCTCCCCTACCCCTTAGGCGGATGCCGCTAGGGAAGCCAGGCCCTTGATACGGTCTGGGCGGAAACCAGACCAGTGCTCACCGTTGGCCTCAACTACTGGGGCCTGAACGTAACCCAATGCCATTACGTAGTCGCGAGCCTCGTCATCGGCCGAGATATCGACGAGGTCGTACTCGAGGCCGGCACGATCGAGGGCCTTCTTGGTGGCGTTGCACTGGACGCACGCTGGCTTGGTGTAAACGGTGATAGACATATAGATCCTTAAAGCTCCTGCATTGAAAACTCGTCAGAACGGGGAGCGTTTCCCGCCTATTCGGGCGCTTCCTGCGCCGCTCTGAACAACATCAACGACACTATACTTTGGGGGAAAGACCCGCAACCAACACAATATGTAGGAGTTACAAGCATGGTATTCCCAGGATGACACACCCCCAGGCCCCACATGTTGACCACACCCAAGGACAGCCATGAAACTACATCAATGAGATTCCTGCGGGTTTACCTGGAATTCACCGTTTTGTGTGTCAAAGTTCACATTTCCGGTGTGGCGCTTCGCTTCAGGAACCGACCGTCGATGACTCCCCGGAGACACAGGTCGACGGCCGCGGCCCCTCCCCTGGGGCGCGCTTCAGGCCAAAAATGACCTGGCTCAGCGCCGTGCGGTCAGCCAGCAGCTTATCGTGCCGAGGAGCCACGCCGCAGACCTCACCAAGGTCGAGGTTCACCACATCGGTGCCGTCGACAGCTACCAGCTGCGAGGAGCTATTCGGGGTTACCGTCGTATCCGCCGGCGAGTAGATGGAGGTGTAGAGCACGCCCGGCGCGGTGTCCGGCAGCGCATTGAGCCTTTGCATAAATTCCGAACCCACCACCTGTTGGATGCCGGCCGTGCTGGCCAAGAAGGCGGCGAGGCGGGGTGCGAAGGCGATGAAATTGGCCAGACCTTCGCCCTGCCCACCCAGCGTGGTGCCGTGGAAGTTGCCGCCTAGAGCCACAGCCCGAGCGACGTGCTCAGCCCCGCCGTACATTTGGGTATAGGTCTTAATATGGGTACCGCCCTGGGAATGGCCTACCAAGTCCACTTTCTCTGCGCCGGTTACCGCTCGGACATAGTCCACGTGCCGCGCTATTTCCTCGGCCGCATCATCCAAATCTGAAATGGCCTTCGTTGAGGGGGAGGCATTCTGCAAAGAAACATCATCCGCTCCATAATCAAAGGCCCATACGCACGCACCCTGATCCTTCAACATCGGAATCAAGCTTTTCCACACACCCGCATTGTTATAGGTGCCATGCAGTAGCACCACCGGCTCAACAATCTGGCCAGAAGGCACACAGGAAGGGTCATTGATCCCAAAGGACTCTGGAACAGAGGATTCCCACTCCGACTGAGAGGCATTAGCAATAGGGGCGGATAGCCCAAGGGCTGCAGCAGCAAGCACAGCAACAATTCGCCGGGACATTATTCTTCTTTCTCACGACACATAACGGCGATTTGATTATATTCATACATATCTCTTTATTCCCCGTGGCCCTGGAGAAAATTATCCCTTGTGCCATAATTCACCCATAAAAAAAATCCGCCCCACTCCGGATAGCCGGAGGGAGCGGATGGAATCGCGAATCAATTAGCCCTGACGAGCCTTGAAACGGGGATCCTTCTTGTTGATCACGAAGACCTTACCGTGGCGGCGAATAACCTGGGCGCCCGGCTTCTTCTTCAGCGACCGAAGGGACTTACGGACCTTCATCGGGCGCTCCTTTCGTTATGCGCAATCTACATGCGGTTGAATAAGTAAAGCACGGACTGGGAATCCCCAGCCATGACACGAGGAAAAATTTTACCTCACACGGCCGTCAATACCAAAACACTAAGGCTTGACGACTGCGGACTCGCGCTCGTAGCGCGACTTCATCTCCTCGCCTACCTCATCCAGGCTACGTCCCATTGTCTCTGGAACCAAAATGCGGGTATAGGCAATGGCGATGAGACCAAAGACTCCAAAGACCATAAACGCCACCGGGCCAGTCAGCCACTCCACTAGCGGCAAGAAGTACTGCGCTACGGCCCAGTTGGTGGCCCACAACGATAGCCCCGCAATGCCCATGCCTAGACCACGTACCTGCAGCGGAACTAGCTCGGAGATAAGCAGCCACGTCGTGGGTGAGACCGCCGCTTGTTGGAAAGCAATAAACAGCGCCATAAATACCAAAGACACCATGGCCATAGCGGTGGAATCCTGGGCGTGGGAATAGGCGAAGGAAAGAATGAATAGCGAGACCACGTTGCCGGTCAGGCCGATAAGCAATAGGCGCTTGCGCCCAATGCGGTCTACTACCTTTAGGCCAACCCAGCAGGCGAGCACAGATACCGTGCCGATAACGATGGACGTGTAGACCGAATTGGCCGTAGAAATCCCCACCTGATTCATCATGGTCGGTGCGAAATACACAATGGCGTTGACACCGGTAATCTGCTGCGTTAGCCCCATCAGCATGGCCAGCAGCACCGTAATCTGCATCCACCGGTTGGCGGCAAGCGCCTTCCACTCAGACCCGCTGGACTTGCGCGCGGTCTCCTGCGAAGTCAGCTCCGAAATATCCATTCCGGCGCGCCCGGCAATTTCTTGGGCACGAGCCATCTTGCCGTTCGTCGCTAGCCATACCGGAGTCTCTGGCAGAAACACCATTCCGAGTGCCAACGCTAGTCCTGGCACGGCGGCCAAGCCCAGCATCCACTCCCAACTGCCAGTAGAGGCCAGCGCGGAGTTGACCAGGTAGGCCATCAACTGGCCCACCACAATCGCCAGGGTATTGAGAGAGACCATGCGCCCGCGCACCTTGGCAGGCACGATCTCCGCGATGTACATGGGCGAAACGATGGATACCGCACCTACAGCAAAGCCCAAGAACGTGCGTGCCGTAGCCAGCATGCCCACCGATCCGGACAGGGCGCACCAGATGGAGCCCAACACGAAAATGATGCCACCCGCAATCAGTGTGAAGCGGCGGCCAAACCTATCGGCGATGCGCCCGGCTGTCAGCGCACCAACAGCCGCCCCCACAAGCAGCATCGAGGTCACCCACCCCTCTTGGTGGGCGCTCATGTCGAATGCGGGGCTAATAAAAAGCAAGGCACCGGACATCACTCCGGTGTCGTATCCAAAAAGCAGCCCGCCGAGGGCCGCTATGCCAGCTACTACCTTGACATAAACATCCTTATTCACAGCACAATATTGTGTCAGGCAGCTACCATGAACGTCATGTCGAACGATGCCGAAAACCTGCAGCAAACCATCATAAAAGCCCTGGGTGTACGCCCCTTTATCGATCCAGAAGCGGAGGTCCAGCGCCGCGTAGATTTCTTGGTTGACTACCTGCGCACCACCGGTGCCAAGGGGTACGTGCTGGGGATTTCGGGCGGCCAGGATTCCACCTTGGCAGGAAAGCTCGCGCAACTGGCGGTTGACCGCGTCGACGGCGCGGAGTTTTGGGCCGTGCGTCTGCCTCACGGTGTGCAGGCTGATGAGGACGATGCCCAGATTGCCCTGGATTTCATCCAGCCCGATCACCGCCCCACCGTCGATATCAAGCCGGCCACCCTCGCCCTCGACGAGCAGGTGGCGGATGCTGTGCAGCTTGCCGACGTCACCGATTTCAACCGCGGCAATACCAAGGCCCGCCTGCGCATGACCGCCCAGTACGCCATCGCCGGCGAGGTCGGCGCCCTCGTCATCGGCACCGATCATGCGGCGGAAAACGTCACCGCTTTCTTCACTAAGTGGGGCGATGGCGCGGCAGACCTCCTCCCCTTGGCCGGGCTCAATAAACGCCAGGGCGCCGCTCTCTTAGAGCACCTCGGCGCCCCGCGCTCTACCTGGGAGAAAATCCCGACCGCGGATCTGGAAGACGATAAGCCCCAGCTTCCCGACGAAGAAGCCCTCGGCGTCACCTACGCCCACATCGATGACTACCTGGAGGGCAAGGCGGTTCCCGACGCCGCCCGCGAACGCATCGAAACCCTATGGCGCCGCGGCGCTCATAAACGCGTCATGCCGCAGGGGCCGAGCCTTTAGGCCAGCGCCTCCAAGGTTGCGGCAGCCGCACGCTCCAGCGGCCGGTTATAGCTTGCACCGTGCGTGAGCGCATGCACCGCTAGTGGATGCAGCTGATGCATAGGAATCCACTTCTCGATATCTTTCGGCGCACCATAGCCCTGGAAAATTTCTTCTAGGTATGGTGCCCCGAAAAGGGCCAGCATTCCCAAATCCGTATGCGGATGCCCGCCGTGGGCAGCGGGGTCAATCATGATGCCGCCATCGGAACCAAAGAGCAGGTTTCCCGCCCACAGGTCACCGTGGATGCGAGCCGGCGCCACATCCCAACTGCGCGCGGCGATGGCATCGCAAGCTCGCCTTACCAAATCCAACTGCGCCGAACTAATCCCAGCCAGTTCCGCAAAAGGCAGCACGCGCTGTTCGACGTAGAACTCACCCCAGTTATCCGTCGGGATGCAGTCTTGCTCGATGCTGCCGATGAAGTTCTTTCCCTCCCATCCGGCAGGAGGTGCGCCAAACGCTTCGACTCCTGCGCGGTGCATGCGAGCCAACTCCGCACCAAACTTCCTCGCCGCCTCCGGCGTGGGCATGACCTCGTCCACGCGCTCGGTAACGATCTCTAGCCCGTCGGCGCTTACTACGTTGACCACCGCATCGGTAGCTTCCCCAAGCCACCGCAATCCTGCCGCCTCGGCGCCAGCTTGATCCGTGTCGCGTACTCGCTTTGAAAAAGTCTGCATGACGCCCAGCCTAATCCGGCAGGGAAATTTTTAAAGCGCCGCGCGCTCCCGCGTGGGCAAACACATCATGAATAGAAGCGCTAACCCACCGAACACGGGGATAAACCCGATCAAGCATAAAAACCCCGTTCTCCCAGAATCGTGCAACCGCCGGAAAATTAAGGAAACGACTGGCATAGCAAGAAATCCTTTTACAACAGGCTTGATATTCACGCCATAATGCTGATCGACGGCGTTAATGGGCACTGAAATCAACACTAGAAAGCCAAATACCCACCAGAACTCACTCACAGACGCTCGACCAAGGAAGTTGAAGTATCGAATAAAGAACCTGCCCACTGCCTGTGCAGGAGACGCCCCGTAGAGCGCATCGCGTGTAAAGAACCCCGTGGATTCGTAAGTCATAACGCGCGGGCCCCTTCGACGTTGGCTGCATATACTCGGCTGCGAACCATGCTACCCACTTCCCATAAAGGATGAGCAATGCAATCAGACGTCATCATCATCGGCGGAGGTTTTGCCGGCACCGCCGCTGCCATCACTTTGGCCCGCGCTAACCGGAATGTTCAGGTTATCGATTCCGGCACTCCCCGCAATCGCTTCAGCGAACATTCCCACGGCGTCCTCGGCCTCGATGGCGTGGCTCCCACCGAGTTGCTCGAACGCGGCCACGCGGAATTGCAGAAATTTGGTGGAAATATTTCCCACGGCACCGTGGAAAGCCTTTCCCGACCTTCCGAGCAGGCCCCGTGGCAAATAAGACTCACCGATGGCACGCTTCTAGAATCCCGCCATGCCCTCGTTGCGACTGGTCTCACAGACAAGCTCCCTGATGTCCCTGGTCTTAGTGATTTATGGGGAACGCGCATTTTTCACTGCCCTTATTGCCACGGCCATGAGGTCAAGGGGAAGAAGGTTGTGCTCATTGGCGGCGCGAATCCGCCTTTTACTATCCGCATTAGCAAACTGCTTTCTAAGTGGACGAGTGCTCTGACCTTCTACACCAACGGCCTTGAGCTCACCGGGCTTGACCGCACCCAGCTCGCCGGATTGGGGGTAGAGATAAACGATGCGAAGGTGACACAAGTCCAGCCGGATCAGGCCTCGCCCACCGGCGTAGAAGTACACAGTGCCGATGGAGCACACATCTACGAAGCATCCTTTACTGGGCCCGATTTTCTGCCCAACGATGCACTGTTACGGGATGCTGGTTGCGAACCGGCCAATGGCTGGGTCAAAGCAGAGCGTGGCCAAACCTCAGTATCGCGCCTATGGGCAGCCGGCAATGTAGTCAGTTCGCCGGATCAGGTCTCCCAAGCGATGGGTAGCGGCGCCGCCGTCGGCATTGCTATCGACCAGTGCATGCTTGATGAGGACTTAGCGAAACTATAGACACCCGAGACAAACAAAAAGGAGAGGAACTAATGTTCCTCTCCTTTATATTGTGGAGCTAACGGGATTCGAACCCGTGACCCCCACACTGCCAGTGTGGTGCGCTACCAGCTGCGCCATAGCCCCTCAAACGAGGTGCAACCTTGTGGGCTGCAACTCGCTTAAATATACATGGAGGGCATTTAACTCTCCAAATCGCCTGCTACTGGGTGACGATTTCTACCCAATCGCCCAGGTTCTTGCCGGCCTTTTGATCCTTTTCGGTTGGAACATCCTTGCCATTTTGAACAATACGCGGCGAAGAGACAGAGCCGGTTTCTTTATCCAGCTTGTCGTAGTTGGTCTTCGCCACCTTATTGCCCTGCTTGATATCCACGTCCTTCATGGAGTCAACAACATCATCTTCCGCGCCAAGCTTCTTGGCTGCTTCTGCGATGTCCGCAATCTCCCAAGAAGAAGCCACCGTTTGCTGGTTTTGCAGCATGTAATCACGCAGGTTCCAGTAGGTCTTAACGTCACCGGACTTAGACAGCTCAGACATCGCGGCTGCCGCCTTAGTGGAGTAGCCTTCTTGGTTTTCAATATCCTTGCCATCCAAGAAGTTGAGGGTGCGCACGTGAACAATCAGCTTGCCATCTTCGATGGCCTTCTTCATGTCACCGTCGGTAGCCTGAGCTAATTCAGCACAGTGAGGACAGGAGAAGTCCTCATACAAATCCACCTCAGGGGTGTCCTTCTTGGCACTGTCAGACTTAAGGGTGATAGCTCCGTCGTTGTATTCCATGGACATATTCACGTCCTGGGCTTCAAGGTCACCGACAGAATCCGTGGACGACTGCTTGCCATTCCACACGATGTAGCCAATGACAACGGCAATGATGACAAGGAGTACGCCGACTCCCCAGATAAAACCGTTGCCACCCTTGGCGTTCGGGTCAGTTACTTTGCTCATTTGAACCTTGCCTTTGAAAATTTTCGGACCAATACAGCCTACCTTGCCCACCTATCAGGGGTGAAGGGCAAACTTAGTGAAAGGGCGTTTAATAGTCCAAACAGTGAGGAATAGATACGCGGCATCGCGCAACAGCGTCTTCGCATAATCCATTCCGCGGTCAGGATTTTGGGCGTCATAGCCAAAGCAGCCGCAGTCAATATCTAGACCGCGGGCCCAAGCCTGCGCGATGCCCACCATAAACAACAGCAGCACGATGGTTGCCACGATGGAGGACCTCCGCAAAAACAACCCGAGAAGCAAGAGCACGCCACCGATAACTTCCAATGGACCAATGACCGTTGCTAGGTAACCAGCCCACTCAGGCGTAAAAATGCCATAGCCCTTGATGGCCTGGGTCATGTCCAGAGTTTTGCCGAGCTTATGCACGCCGGCCTCAATCCACACCCAGGCCATGCCAAAGCGGGCGATGAAGCTAATGACATCGAGCACCAGCTTCCCATTAATCTTGCTACTCACGAGGATGAGTTTAGCGTTAAACCTCTAATACATGGGTAACAACTGCCTGTGCTTCTGCTTGCACCTTTCTGAGATGTTCCTCACCTAGGAAAGACTCCGCATAGATTTTGTATTTATCTTCCGTACCAGAAGGACGCGCGGCAAACCACGCATTCTTTGTCGCCACCTTCAGGCCGCCGATGGCAGCACCGTTGCCGGGAGCCTCGGTTAGTTTGGCCACGATCTCCTCCCCTGCCAGCTCCGTAGCGCTGACTTTTTCGGGAGATAGCTTCTTGAGGATGGCCTTCTGCTCGCGGTTCGCGGGGGCGTCGGTGCGAGCATAGGCTGGGGCACCGAATTTTTCTGCCAGCTCTGCATAGCGCTGGGACGGACTCTTGCCCGTTACCGCGGTGATCTCCGCGGCAAGCAGATCCATAATGATGCCATCTTTATCGGTAGACCATACGGAGCCATCGAAGCGTAGGAAGGAAGCACCGGCCGATTCTTCGCCACCGAAACCAATGGTGCCTTCCACCAGCCCCGGCACAAACCATTTGAAGCCGACGGGAACCTCCACCAGCTCCCGGTCAAGGCTTTCCACCACGCGGTCAATCATGGAGGAGGACACCAAAGTCTTTCCCACACCGGCATTCCCCCACTGCGGACGGTGACTAAAGAGGTACTCGATGGCCACGGCGAGGTAATGATTGGGATTCATCAGGCCAGCATCGGGCGTGACAATGCCATGGCGATCCGCATCGGCGTCATTGCCGGTGGCAAGGTCGAAGCTTGAGCGGGCGTCGATAAGCGAGGCCATGGCATCCGGCGAAGAACAATCCATGCGGATCTTGCCGTCCGTATCCAAGGTCATAAAGCGGAACGTGGAGTCCACCTCAGGGTTGACCACGGTCATATTCAGTCCGTAGTGATCCGCAATGGCCTGCCAATAGTCCACCGAGGCACCACCCATGGGATCGGCGCCGATGCGCAGGCCGGAATCCTTGATGGCCTGCATATCCACCACGTTTTCTAGGTCAGCAACATAGTTTTGTACGTAGTCGTGCTTCACGCAGCGCTCATCCAGCACGCCGTGAACCGAGGTCCGCTTGACCCCCTCCAGCCCGGCGCGCAAGTAGTCGTTGGCGCGCCCTGCAATCCAATCGGTTGCCTGCGCATCGGCCGGGCCGCCGGTTGGCGGGTTGTACTTGAAACCACCATCGCGCGGAGGGTTATGCGAAGGAGTAATCACAATGCCGTCGGTACCGGGGCGGGTCAAAATCGCGTGGGATACCGCCGGGGTCGGGGTATAGCGGCCGCGATCGTCGACGCGAACCTCCAGCTCATTGGCCAGCAGCACCTCGAGGGCGGAGACCATGGCGGGCTCGGATAGCGCATGGGTATCTCGGCCGATAAAAATTGCCCCGGTAACGCCTTGCTCTGCGCGATAGTCCACAATGGCTTGGGTGATCGCCAGGATATGCGCCTCATTGAAAGCGCAGTCGAGTGCGGAACCGCGATGCCCAGAGGTACCAAAGGAGACCTGCTGGTCTGGGTTCTCCGCATCCGGGGTGCGGGTGTAGTAGGCGGTGACCAATTCTGCGATGTCAATGAGGTCCGATGGTTGTGCAAGCGTGCCGGCGCGCTCGTGGGCCATGGCGTACTCCTTGGGGTTGGGGTCCGTATAGCTATAGCTTGCCTTCTCCCCAGTGATTGCGCAGGACGGATGATCCCCCGGCTGGGGGTATGGCCAAATTTACTCCATTTCTATAGTTCGCTAGATTTGCAGAATGGACTCGCTTAATTCCATTCTCTCCGCCATCAGCACCGTGGTCTGGGGACCATTCATCCTCATTCCACTCCTGTTGGGCACGGGCCTGTGGCTGACAATCCGTTTGGGTGGCCTCCAGTTCCGGACGCTAGGGCGTGCGACGCGCCACGTCTTTGCCACAGACTCTGATGATGAGTCCACCGAAGGAGATATTTCCAATTATCAGGCGCTGACCACCGCCCTTGCCGCCACCGTAGGCGTGGGAAATATCGTGGGGGTGGCTACCGCGCTGTCCATTGGTGGCCCCGGCGCGCTGGTATGGATCTGGATTACGGGCCTAGTGGGCATGGCCTCCAAATACACCGAGGCGTACCTCGGAGTGCGTTTTCGCACCACCGATTCCAAGGGCGAGATGTCCGGCGGCCCCCAGCAATATCTCAAGCGCGGCATCCCCGGACCGCTCGGCTCCGTGCTAGCTGTCTTCTTTGCCATCTTCGCAATCTGCGCCTCCTTTGGCATCGGCAACCTCGCCCAAGCCAATGCCGTGGCCACCAATATGGAATCCACTTTCGGCATCGCCCCAGCGGCCACCGGTGCAATCCTGTTCGTCTTGGTAGGCTCCGTACTCCTCGGGGGAATCCAGGCCATCGGCCGCATCACCGCGGCCTTCGTGCCTTTAATGATCATCGTTTATGTTCTTGGTGGACTGTTTGTGATCTTCTCGCACGCTAGCGAGATCCCCGCCGCCTTCGCCATGATTTTCAGCGATGCCTTCACTGGCACGGCCGCCGGTGGCGGCTTCGTAGGCTCGACCATCATGATGGCCATTCAATACGGCGTCGCCCGCGGCATCTTCTCTAATGAATCCGGCATGGGCTCCGCCGCCATCGCCGCGGCGGCCGCCAAAACCCCGCACCCGGCGCGCCAGGGGCTAGTCTCCATGACGCAAACCTTCATTGACACCATCATTGTGGTCACCATTACCGGCTTGGTCATTGTGGTGGGTGGCACCTGGGACATGGGCCGCGACGAGGCCGGAATCATGACGGCTGAGGCCTTCTCTCGTGTACTGCCCGGAGACTGGGGCGGCACCATCGTTTCGCTCTCCATTATTTTCTTCGCCTTTTCCACCATCATGGCCTGGGCTTATTATGGCGAGCGTTCCCTGGAATCCCTGTGCGGCAACAAGGCTTCCATCCCCTACCGCATGTTCTTTGCCTGTCTGCTTTTTGTCGGTTCCGTCTCAGAGCTCGAGCTTGCCTGGACCTTCTCCGATCTGGCCAATGGCCTCATCGCCATCCCGAACCTCATTGGGCTGCTGCTCCTTTCCGGGCTAGTAGCCCGCGAGACTAAGGCTTATCTCGCCTTCGACCCCAAGCTCACTAAGCCGGTAGATGAGGTGCGCGCGTTCGTAGAGTCCCAGGGAATGGACTGGAAGTAACATAGGCCGCATGCCTCAATTCCTCGTCGTGGGTGCTGGCGCCGCGCTCGGCGCGGCTGCTAGATACCTACTCTCCGCAGCGCTCGGCGGCGGGATGATCCCGCTGCTTATCATCAATATTCTCGGCAGCGCGCTCATGGGCTACTTCCGCCCCAGCCCATTCTGGGGCACGGGCGTGCTGGGCGGTTTCACTAGCTTCGCTACCTTCGCTTTCCTGACCTCCGAGGCGCACTGGACCATCGCTCTGGCTTATGTTCTAGCCACCATCGTTGGCTGCGTGGGCGGCTACCTGGCGGGTGACAAGCTGCGATGAATCTTCTTTGCGTCCTTCTCGGCGGCTTCATAGGCGGCAGCCTGCGCTATAGCTTTAACCGACTTTTGCCCGCCCCCTATTGCACCTTCGTGGCGAATATTTTGGGTTCCCTCGCCCTCGGCCTGGCTTATGGTTTCGCCCAGCTTGCCGACGTCCCCCTCATCCACCCCTTCCTCGCCCTCGGCCTTGCAGGTGGCCTGTCCACCTGGTCCACGCTAGCCAAGGAACTAGGAGAAATGATCAAACGCAGGCAATGGTGGCGGCTTAGCAAGTATCTCTTCTGGACCATCGGGCTCGGCATCGTATTAGCTTGGCGCGGCACCATCTGGGCGGCCCGCATTTATCACGGGATTTAAGGGGTAAACTCCCAGCTAACTAGCAGTTACTTTTGGCCCGCTCAGGCCTAATATTTTTCGCGTGAGTTTCCTTTTGAATCTGCCTTTGGCGGATCCCATCAATGGCGTGATCTTTTACGCCATCCTCGCGATTGCGGCCATCATCATTCTCCTCCAACGCAAGGTGTGGCCACTGGTCATCGCCGCCTTGCTGTGCATTATTGCTTGGTTCCTACTCCGTCACTGGCAAGTACCGTGGTACATCTTCCTCGCCGCCTTCGTCCCCGTGGCGGCGCTGATACGCAAGCCCAAGATTGTCACGGTCACCGCCGGAATCTTTTCCCTTTTGGCCACGGTCGGCATCGTCAACATGGAATATCAAACCTATCCAGATATTGCGTCCCTTGACCCGCGCCCTGTGGCAAAGGAAATGAGCTACGAAGAGTTTTCCCACACCAAGTCTGGTGCAGCCATCGTCCATGTGGATCTTCCCGGCACCACCTCCCATTTCGCCGCTCGGCAAGCCACGGCGTATATTCCGCCGGCATACTGGACGGACCACACCTTGCCTGTCATCGTGCTCCTGCACGGCAACCCGGGCGGCCCAGATCAGTGGTTCGGTTCGGGCGAGGCGGCCGAAACTGCAGACCAATTCCAGGCGGCTAACGGGGGCCGCAGCCCCATCGTCATAGCCGTGGACGCCACCGGCTCTGAAACCGCCAACCCCATTTGCGCCGATAGCTCCCAGGCTAAGGTAATGACCTACCTCAGCCAGGACGTACCACAGGCCATTAAACAAAAATTCAAAGTCAACCCGGATCAGCGCACCTGGACGGTGGGCGGATTAAGCTACGGCGGCACCTGCTCCCTACAGATCGCCACCAACCGCCCCGAAGCCTATGGTTCCATCATCGACATTTCCGGCGAGGCTGAGCCCACCATTGGCAACCACGCGGCGACGGTGAAGAAATTCTTCGCCGGGGACGAATTCGCCTTCAATGACCAAGACCCCGCCCACCTGCTCGCCCACAAGCACTTCTCTACCCAGGCCATCTTCATCGCTGGCGATAAGGACACTGCTTCGGTCAATGCTTTGCGCTCGCTTTCCGATGCCGCCCGCGCCGCCGGCATGAAAACCTACTTTGGCACCCGGCCCGGCGGCCACTCCTTCCAGGTGTGGCGCCCAGCCCTGCGCGAATCCTTCGCTTGGGCCGCTAGCCGCGGTGGAATGACCGCTATCAAGGATCCCTTCGATGGAATTGGAGCCCACGATGTCCGTTCTTAAAACCATCCTGACCAGGTTTCCCGTTTCCCTAGCCGTCTTAGTCATTATGTGGGCACTTCACCTAGTGGATTTCCCCACCTCCCACTGGCTGGCGCTGACTACCGCGCACCCCGGTGGCGCCATTATTTTGTCCGTGCTCATCGTGCTCTGGCTCGTTCCCGCTGAATGGCGCTTAGGTTCCTTGCGCACATTGGCGGTAGGAGTTGTCTCCCAGCTCATCAGCGTCCCGCTGTCCATCGTGCTCGCCCGCGGCATTGAGACCGTAGGCCTAAATCGATGGGGCAATGACTTATTGAGCGATACCTTCCTCACCCCTATCGGTTTTATCGCCGGTGCCGCTGGTTTTGCTTCGGCTTTACTCCCCCGCCTATGGCGCCGCCGACTGCGCGTTTCGCTTATCGTGCTTACCGCCACTTTTGTGCTCTACTCCGGCACCATGTCAGATGTTCTCGGCATCGTCGCCGCCATGCTTTCCATTACGGCTGGCCAATTGCTCTTTAAGCCCGAATCCGCGCCGCCTTCCATCAGGGAGCGTCGCGTGCTCCTCGCCGTCGGTATCGCCTGCGTAGCCATTGGCCCTGCCTTCGTGGCACTCGACCCCATGGCCGAAGGTCCGTTCTCCCAAATCACACAGCTCCTGTGGGCACCACACCTTTCGGCTCTGGAGGCCACTCAAGTCTGCGCAGATTCGCTAACTTCTACCAGTTGCACTGCCGCAGTCGATCTCGCCCGTGCCCAAGGCATCGGCGCCTTGGTAGCCAATATCATGCCATTCATCATCCAGCTGGTGGTGTGCTTTGGTCTCATGCGGGGCCGCGTGCTCGCTTGGTGGATGGCGGTTATCACCCAAGTACTGGCCATCGCGTTGCTGACCTACCAGCTTTGGGATGATTCCCGCCTGAGCTACCTCCTGCCCAACCTCGTGCTCGTCATCCTGCCCTGGCTCTTGGCGCTATTCATGCTGCTTATCAATTATTCGCTCTTCCGGATCCGCGAAAACCGCGCATTTTTCACCCGCACTATTGTCTTCGCCATCCTTGCCTCTTCCCTCGGCGCGGGCTTGTGGATCCTTACAGCCTCGTTGCACAACACCGTTCCCCCAGCAAATCTTGCCGACATCCTCGCAGAGACGCCCTTGCGCTTCGTTCCGGCCGTCGTTGCGCTTATCCTTCCCCACCACGTCGCGCCGGCAACGATGTTTTCCTGGTTCATCTACCTATGGGTTGGAAACGCCTTCTGGATCCTGCTGGCAGTCCGGCTCTACCTTGGCTTTTCTCGGCCCGTTGATCCTGCACAAGAATCCGACCGCGACTCGGCCCGCCGCCTGCTCGAATCCGGCACCGGCGATCATCTTTCCTTTATGACGCTGTGGAAATCCAACCGGTACTTCTTCCACGGTGACTCCTATGTGGCCTACCGTGTCTCCAATGGCATTGCGCTCACGCTGGGCGCCCCCGTCGGCCGCGATATCAGCGCCGAATTCGAGCGCTTTGCCTCCGAGCAAGGCTGGGCCGTGGCGTGGTATTCCGTCAATGCGCAGTTCGCGGATGCTCACCCGCAGCTCAAGCGCCTTCAAGTTGCAGAAGAAGCAGTCCTCAACTGCGAATCCGTGGAATTCAAAGGAAAGAAATTCCAAAATGTGCGCACGGCCCGAAACAAAGCCGAGAAGGAAGGAGTTAGTACTCGGTGGACCACGTGGGAGGAGCTAGATATAGCCTCTATCGCCCGCATTAGCGCACTCAGCGAGGACTGGGTTTCCGACAAGGCCCTACCCGAGATGGGCTTTACCCTCGGCGGCTTAGAAGAAATGACGGTGACCGGCACCCGGCTTTTGCTTGCTGAATCCGCCGACGGCACTTTGCATGGTGTGACCAGTTGGATGCCGGTATACGAAAACGGTGCTATTACCGGCTACGTTCTCGACGTCATGCGCCGCAACGAGCACGGCTTTAAGGGAGTAATTGAGCTCCTCATCTCAGAGGCAATGCTCATTGCCCAGTCCGAAGGCCTTGCCTGGATCTCCTTGTCCGGTGCGCCATTGGCTGGACAGCCTGACGAGCCTAACTGGCTCGACGTCGCCCTCAATCGCATTGGGGAAGAAGTCGAACCGCTCTACGGCTTCCGCACCCTCGCGGCCAGCAAGCGCAAATTCCAACCCGAGGAGCACCCGTGGTACCTGTGCTATCACGATGAATTGAAGCTTCCTTCCATCGCGCTGGCCACCATGCACGCCTACCTGCCCGATATGAAGACCAAGGATGCGGTATCGGCAGTCAAGGCATGGATGGCCGCGTAAAAGCATTAAGGCCTCCCCTCAACGTGTGATGAGGGGAGGCCTTAGACTAGGCAGCTAGTCGGCGATTGCTTCCAATGGCGGCGTCTTCGCCGCGCGGTGCGACGGCCATACTGCCGCGATAATGCCGACGAGGGCCGAGCCCACAAGCATAATGAGCACCATCGCCCACGGAATCTGCGCAGAGTCTAGTCCCTCATCGCCGAGGATCTTGATGAAGGACCAGCCCAAGCCGAGCCCAATGAGGATGCCCATCACCGCGCCAAAGAGCGCGATCTGCACGGACTCCAGGGTAATCATCGTGCGGATCTGGCGGCGTTGTGTGCCCACAGCCCGCAACATACCGATCTCCTGGCGGCGCTCGATTACGCCCAAGGTCAAGGTATTGACAATGCCCAACACCGCAATAATGACGGCAAGGGCGAGCAGACCATAAAGGATGGAGAGCATCTGGTCAATAAAGCCTGCAGCTTGGCCCGCATACTCCTCACCGGAATTGACCTGAACCACAACCAGATCCTTGACCGCATCCTCCAGGTTATGGCGCAGTTCTTCCTTGTCATAGCCTTCTTGACCCAAGACGCCCACCATCTGGACGGTAAAGGACTTCTCCGGTGCAACCTTTTCAGCTACCTCCTGCGAGAGCACCATATTCTGCACCACATCGGTGGACTTAAAGATGCCGACCAATTTGGCCTCGGCCTTCTTGTCCTTTTCCGCAGAAGCTACCTTATAGGTCTCTCCTACCTTCCAGCCGTGTTCCTTGGCAAAGTCTTCGGTAGCAATGAATCCCTTATCCAAGTTGGCATCGCCCTCGACCATATCGAGCGCAATCATCGACGACGGATCTCCATCCGCAGTCGTGGTCTGCTGGAATTGCGGACCATAATCCATCGATGCCTGACCATCAACGGTCACCGGAGCCATACCGATGGTGATGGCCTTATCTACGCCCTCAGCCTCAGCCGCACGCTTACCAGTGTCCTTCGGTGTTGGGAATTCACCGGAGCTAGGGCCAGAAAGGAGGTAATCGGAGGTGATGTTCTGCTCCACGGTATCGGCCACGGAGGACTTCATCGTCGCGCCAAGCATGCCAATAGCCGTCACCAAGGCCACGCCTAGGGTCAGGGCAAATGCAGTAGCAGCCGTGCGGCGTGGATTGCGACGCGAGTTCGTCGCCGCCAAAGAACCGATAGCACCGAAAGGCGCACCGATTGCCTTGCCTACCGTCGGCACCAAAGGCAACGACAAAGCTGGGCCGGCTAGGAAGAATCCCACGATAACACCGAATGCGCCGACGCCGACGAGGATGGCGCGGACGTTCGTCTCGCCGTCGGAAAGCACGCCTGCCAACGCCGCAACAATACCCACCAGCAAGATAATGGCACCGAAAATCGTGCGTACCTTCAGGGAAGCTCCGGAAGCAGATTCGGTAGTGCGCATTGCCTCAACCGGCTGCACGCGGCCCGCGCGCCGTGCCGGCGCCCACGCGGATACAACCGTCACGATAGTGCCCAAAATAATTGGAACTACGATGGCCGAAACGCTCAGGCCCAAACCACCATCAAGAGGCATTCCCTGCGCGCTCATGACTGCTTTAATGATTGCGACCAAACCCATACCGGCAACCACGCCAACTATGGACCCCAGAACACCAACAATGGCGGACTCCACCACCACCGAGTTTGTGATCTGGCGACGGGAAGCACCCAGCGCACGTAAGAGAGCAAACTCCTTGGTGCGCTGCGCGACAATCATCGAGAAAGTATTCGCAATGATGAAGGTGCCCACCAGCAGCGCAATAAGGCCGAACGCGATGAGGAAGTAATTGATGAACTTCAAAGCAGAAGACATCATCTCCGAGGTCTCTTCAGCCAAGCGCTCACCCGACTCCGCCTTGACTTCATACTTCTCATTCAGGTGATCTACCAAGGCATTCGCATCCACTCCATCGGCTGCTGAAACCTTGAGCTGGCTCGGCTCACCGTAGCGCTCCAGGTAATCCTTTTCAGCCATGCTCAGCACGATGCTCTCGCCCTGGTCGACCGCGGGCTCCGAGATGCCAGAAACCGTCACCGTATCCTGCTCATCAGGGTGAACCACAGTCAGCTTCTGGCCCACGGAAATGTCATATTTGTCGGCTGCGGAGGAATTGACAAGGACTTCGTCCTTACCGCTCGGCTCCTCGCCCTCCTTTAGCTTATCGGCACCGCCAACGACCTTATCCTCTGGATAAAACGGGACAACGCTGGCCGTACCGCCCTGAGTCTGATAGGCCTCCGAGTTCTCATTGGCTGCGACGACGGTCTCCGAATCCGCAATATTGATGTTCTTGACATCTTCATCATCGGCCAACTTCTGGCGAAGCTTTTCATCCAGCTTCGCGCCATTGTCGTCCTTCTGGCTCACCACCGCATCCACGCCACGAAATTCATTATCCACGGCGGAGTCAAAAGTAGACTTCAGCGAATTGGTGAACATAAACGAGCCGGCAATAAACGCTGTGCCCAAGACCACCGCGAGAATTGTCAGCCCAAGGCGCAACTTATGCGCCACGATATTGCGCAGGGACACCCTGCGCATTGCATTTCCGCGTGCCATTTAGCCCTCAATCTCCGCCATTACCTGGTGAATGGCCTCCATCGTCGGATTGTGCAACTCGTTGACAAGCTTGCCGTCAGCAAGGAAAACCACTCGGTCCGCGTACGACGCTGCCTTCGCATCGTGCGTCACGATGACCACGGTTTGGTCATCCTTGTCCACTGCCGTGCGCAAAATATCGAGCACCTCGGCCGAAGAATTGGAGTCCAGGTTGCCGGTTGGCTCATCGCCGAAGATAATTTCCGGACGGGAAACCAGCGCGCGGGCACAGGCCACGCGCTGCTGCTGACCGCCTGATAGCTCAGCCGGTCGGTGCTCCAAGCGCTCTGCCAAGCCTAGACGGCGAGTTACCTCTTCGAACCACTGCTTATCGACGTCCTTACTCGCAATGTCGGTCGGCAACGTGATGTTTTCCGCGGCAGTCAGCGTAGGAACAAGGTTAAAGGACTGGAAAATAAAGCCCAGCCGATCACGGCGCAGCGCCGTAATGTCCTTGTCGTTGAGCGCCGACATATCGGTATCGCCGATAAACGCCGAACCGGAAGTCGCGGAATCCAAACCAGCCATAGTGTGCATTAGCGTCGACTTACCGGAGCCCGATGGGCCCATGATCGCAGTGAATTCGCTCTTGCCGAACTCAATGGAAACATGATCCAGGGCCACAACGGCTGTGTCATCGCTTCCGTATTGCTTGAACAAGTCAACGGCGCGAGCCGCAGCATCAGTCATGAAACAAATTCTCCTTGTAAATGGGAAATTACCTCTTATAGTTTAGCTACCATGAACGACGGCCAGCATCATCCCAGAGGAGGAAAACGGCACACTAAGGCATGGCGCGATCGTTCACTCACCTGAGCTTGAAGTTACCCTCGTTTCCACCTCGACCGGGGTTCGGTATCCCAAGCTTTGGTGGAACCTAGTCTCGTTTCACCCTGATACTGTCAGGTTAAACTACACTGACCCGTCCAATTTGAACAAAGAAGATTTGTTTTACATCTTGATGATGTCTGAACACGGGGTCGTCGATCCGCAAGTAATCATGGCTAGACAAATTCAATGAGGCCTAAGTTCGCGCAAAGCCGATGGCACGCCTGCGGTGCTTCCTTCCCTTCATCACCCAGAAACAGCATTTTCAGCCATATCTGCTGTACGCGGCGAACGCGCCGCAGGCAAGGACGATGCAGCAGCTGCGACTACCAACGCAGCTGCCAAGGCAACCGCCGCAACACCAGGATGAGCAGAAAGTGCCGCGAAAAGAATCATTCCAAGCGGGGTACCTGCGGTAAAGACGAGCTGATCCTTTGTGGCGAACTGGTGCACCATACCATCATCTCCCAAAGACTGCCCGAGAGAATCCCACGCAATACCTGATGCTGTCATTAGCAAGGACGCGGCAGCACCAACTGCTGCGATGAGCACGAAGGCAGGGGTGAATGCCAAAGCCAGGAGCTGTCCAGCCAGAAGTATCAACATTAACATTTGCAAGGTGCTAAAACGCACCCGATCTAATGCCTTCAGAATTGTTGCGGCTGAGCCAAGCAGCGAGCCAATCGCAAGAGCAGTTGCCATAAAACCCCAGGACTTTTCGTCGAAGGTATTCATAATCCACGTAGGGCCTGCACTTCCCAGGAAGCCATTGACAACTGCCGCGACCAACCAGGTACCGAGTCCTACCCGTACCCAGCTAGGGAGCATCGGGGTAGAAGGAGTTTTATTCTGAGTCGAAGACCCTGCGCTTTCTGGTTCTGATTCAGCAGGTACGCCATTGGAGCTTTCAACTGCTGGTTCTCTACGCACTGAGAGAAACGGAAAAACAAAGAACATGGCCACTAGGAAAGTGGCGCCGTCGATAAGCAATACCGTGTTAAATCCCAAGGTGAGCACTGCCGCTGTACCGATGAGGGGGCCAGCGATAAACAGCACATCACCGAGCATCGACAGGGATCCATTGACACGGGTGCGCTGTTCACCGGAAAATAGCTGGGACAAAAGGCTAAACCTTGCTGGCCCAAAGAATGATGAGGCACAACCGTACGCACCACTTGAGAACGCGAACGCAGCGATGGAATCGCCCCGAGTAACCACCCACGCTACAAGTCCCCACTGTGCCAACATCCGAACGACATCGCTACCCAGCATCCAGGTCAATGGCCGGTGAGGGGGTGGCAGCTTTCGGACTACTAAAGAACTAACGAAGCGGCCCGCCCATAGTGAGATAAGCACCACCGTCAAGCCGCGGCCCGACGAATCTACACGGTGTGCCTGAAGCGCAAAAGCGATGGGAATGAGACCGTCACCCAACCCGGAAACGACAGCAGCTGCGAAGACGAGCGAAAACGAAGATTTAAAAGAAAGTCTATTCATCAGAACAACTCTGTATCATCCATAACCGGTGTAAACAAAAGTCCTTCCTCAAACCCAAACTGCCAAAAAGAGAAAAGTTGATCGATTGAAAGACCAAGCTTAGCAGTGATATCATTAGGCGTTTGTCTGGGAGAACAGATAAGCGCATCAAGAACTGGTTCGAGAATAGGGTCGAGCGCGAGAGGCTTCGCTCCTAGATCAATCCGCACTCTTCCGTCGACTGCCGACCATGTTCTATTCCTCAGTGCCAATCTAGCTGCAGTATCTGATGCAACTGGCGCATCAAGAGAATACGGAAGACCATTCCCTATCCCCTTTGACCATTCCAAAGTGTCCGCACTGTCAAATGCAATTGTTAGGTGCATCGTTAGATCACCTAGCCCACTGACGTCATGCTCGAATCCCCTAGGGTAGAAGGCCATATCCCCTGGAGCATAGGTCACAGAGCTAGGATACGATTCCATATTCCCGGAGTGATTCCACTGCTTGCGTCCCGCTATTTGACATAGCACAAAAGGATGATCGTCAGCGTGCATATTAAACGCCGATTCCTGAGGGGCCTGACCCCCGGAAAGTAGACACGGCGGGGGTCAGGCCCGTTCGAGTGGGTGTCGTGGTGGAACGAGACAAGGCTCCACCAAAGCTTGAGATACCGAACCCCAGTCGAGGTCGAAACTGAATTCTGGAAGCAGAACCCGCCACAGGAAGTAATAAAGATCAAGGCAAATGCCTAGGAACAAGACGCGGGGCACTTCAAGCTGCAGCTTCAGAAGACGCAGTGCTCTGATATAAAGCCGACCGGACTACTCCCCAGCTGCAAAGACAGCTTCCGGCGCCCGCGCGTTGTTGGGGAACCGGCGTCAGAAAGTTTGTCTGTCTATTCTCCCCTTAGTAGCCCCAATGAAACACGCTGGGTGGCTCCTCAAAGAGAACCAGTACCACCCAACACGCTTTGAAATTGCCGCCTTCCACCAGCTGGGAGGGCTGGTAAAACGCAAAAAGAAGAGGGCGGTGGTATACCGTCCTCTTCTTCTTTGTTGTATTTTGTTGTGTTTGTTGTTTGGTGTCGGCGGTGACTTACTCTCCCACAACCTCCCGGTTGCAGTACCATCAGCGTGTGCAGGCTTAGCTTCCGGGTTCGGAATGGGACCGGGCGTTTCCCTGCAGCTATTG
>NZ_JAKRDR010000040.1:0-1164 GCF_022345765.1 Corynebacterium nasorum
ATGTCGCGTGGGTGCAAAATGAGCTCAACGAAACACCCCGACAAATCCTCGGCGGCGCAACCCCACGTGAAATACTTAACGAACTATTCAAGCGTGGCGCATCCACCGCTTGATTCCGCCCTCTTTGTAAAAGGTACGAATCGAGTCCACATCAGACATGTCTACTTGTGGAGTCGAGTGTCGAGAAACGCGAAGAACCTCATAGTGCTTTTCGAAACGATCGGCAACAGCGCTTCCGATAGTTCCGGTAGCACCGATAACGGCAACTTTTCTTCCCATACTGTCCCCTTTCTCGCGAAGTATCTTGTGTAGCCCGAGACTACTAGAAATCAAACTGGGCGAGAGACAGAGTTAAAATCCCTGGGGGATTCGTATGCCCCTAGGTATTGTCGCGTTTAAGCGTTTTTCAACGCCCGATACACCGTAGGGCGAGTGACCCCAAACTCCCGCGCCAACGACGCTTTCGACTCCCCTGCCAGTACGCGCCGCTTAATCTCTACTACTTGCTCTGGGGTTAGGGCGGGTTTGCGGCCTTTGTACTTGCCGGCCTTTTTGCCAACGCAATGCCCTCCGCCTGCCGCTCGCGGATAATAGCCCGCTCAAACTCCGCAAGCGGAAACCATCATTCCGATTCTTTAGGTTTGCCTTATATGTACCGTTCGATTATGGAAAATAGAATGGAGGGGTGACTGATAACTCCTCCGCCCTCGGTTCTGGCCTGAAGGTCCGCCACCTGACCATGATGGGGCTAGGCTCCACCATCGGTGCCGGGCTTTTCTTGGGCACCGGCGTCGGCATTTCCGCCGCCGGCCCCGCCGTGCTCCTCGCCTACGTCATCGCTGGCTTTCTGGCCATTTTGGTGATGCAGATGCTGGGCGAAATGGGCACCGTTATCCCCGCCTCCGGCTCTTTTTCCGAATACGCCGAACACGGCATCGGCCGCTGGGCGGGCTTTACCCAGGGCTGGATCTATTGGCTAGCCACCGTCGCCGTGCTCGGCGCCGAAATCACCGGCGCGGCCGGCTTCATCGGCTCCTGGTTCAACGTCTCGCCGTGGATCCCCGCAGCTATCTGCGTGGTCCTCTTCGGCGTCATCAACCTGCTGCGCGTGCGTAGTTTCGGCGAATTCGAGTATTGGTTCGCGCTTATCAAGGTCGTCGTCAT
>NZ_JAKRDR010000041.1:0-1154 GCF_022345765.1 Corynebacterium nasorum
TTCCCCCACCCATCCACAATTTCCCCCTCCCCGGCCGCGCACCGCTTGTTCAGCCCTCGCATGCCTTTTAGCTTCGGCCGTGTGAACACCGAATTTCTCTTGCTATGCCGCCGCGGCGTCGACCTCGTCGCCGAATTTCGGGGCTGCTCCGAAGACTCGCTTCTCGAAGCCGGAGCCAGTCCCCTTCTGGCTGCCCAACTCGCCCGCCTGCAGCACGTCTACTTCGACCGCACGTCGAATACCCGCAAGCAACGCCACGCCCGCGAGGCCGCCCGCAGCCGCGGCCATGACCTCACCACGCTCGATAGCATCGAGTCTTATACTCGCCGCGTGCGCGATACCAACCGCGCTTGGGACCTGCGCCTAACGCTCTGCCGCACCGAGGCCCGCCTGATTCCCTCCGTGGCCAAGAAGCTACTCAAGCAGATCAATCCGCCCCGCCGCCCGGAGCCCGGCGTGCGCTATACCCGCCGCCCCGACGGCCCACACACCATCTCTATTACGGCCGATCCCACCGATATCGCCGATATCAAGGGCGTGCTCTCCTCCGTCAACAAGGACGACCCACTCGCCGCCGCCAAGAAGGTGCTCCTCGAGGGCAATCCCGGCGCGCTGCCGGCCGTGCATACCAACGTCATCCTCACCCTAGACCAGCTCGACCGCATCGTCGCTGCACCTTCCAATGCCTCCGATATCACCCTCCAGCTCACCAACGGCGCCCGCATGACCGGCGCACAGCTGGTTGCCCGCGCTCTCGCCCAGCGCGGCTACGTCAGCCTCGTTCACCCCGAGCACGGCCCGGTAAACCTGTATCGCACCGAACGCATGGCCACGTGGAAACAACGCATGCTCGCCGCGGCCGAGCACCCCGTGTGCGCGTGGCCGGGCTGCACTACGCCTGCCGACGACGCCCAAGTCCACCACCTCACCGCCTGGTCCACCGGCGGGCCCACAAACCAAGAAAATCTGGTCACCTTGTGCGCGCACCACAACGCCGCCAACCAAGATGACCCCTCCCGCCCCACAGAACGCGGCCGCATGGTGCGCGTCAATGGCCGCATCGCCTGGGTGCCGCCGTGGAGCAATACCCCACGCTTCGTCCCCAGCCCCGCCCGGCCACCGAATACCCACACATAGCCACCCAGCCCTTAGCC
>NZ_JAKRDR010000042.1:0-734 GCF_022345765.1 Corynebacterium nasorum
GGTAAATGCAGCAAGATGACATAGCGCGTGGTTCGCTCTACTAGCGTTCCAATTGCGGACTTATTACCCGCGCCTAGAATGAGGTCGCCTTCCCAATGACCTGGTACTGCCCGGTCGTCTACTTCTGCTGGGCGGTCGGAAATCATCACCATAGGGTCAACAAACCGCTTGCGGGCACTGCGCGTGCCACGAGGTCGACGTTGGGCGTGACCGCGACGCAGTGCAGCAGCGACTTCCTTTTTCAACTCGCCTTTAGCCTGGAAATACAAAGACTGATAAATCGTTTCAGGACACACGTACATAGTCTCATCACCGGGATAGCAGCTGCGCAACCTCCCAGAAATCTGCTCTGGCGAGTACCTATCTTTCACCATCGCCCAGACCACCGTGCGCAAACGTGGATTGGCATCAATCTTGCGCTTTTTCGGTCTAAACCTACGCAACACCGATTTACGGTGCGCATACGTGGGAAGATACACCCCAAATTCATCCCGGTTGCGTTTAAGCTCCTTGCTGATAGTGCCAGCAGAGCGGGCAAGACGCCGAGCTATCTCACGTACGCCTTTGCCTTGCCGGTCAAGATCAAAGATGAGCTCGCGCTCTTCTACCGACAAGTAGCGCGAAGAAATACGCCTATCGATACGCTGTTGCGGAATAACCTGGACTGGAACTGCTTGGCGACCATCAACGTACTCAATTACCTGCATAAGCCTGTTATACAGCGCCACATCCGG
>NZ_JAKRDR010000043.1:0-540 GCF_022345765.1 Corynebacterium nasorum
TCCTTTGAGGCCATTAGTGGTCTATTTAGCGTCCGAAGTTTTGAACCGCAAAGAGCTTGCCTTGTGGGTTGACGGCTATTCCTGTGCCGACGGTTTTGGCTTCGGGGTCTAGAAGAATTTCTCGGTGTGAGGGTGAATTAACCCAGAGCTTAACGAGTTGTGCGTCTGAGTAGTCGTTCCATGCTTGGAGGATGTTTTCTCCTCCGGGTGGTACATCGGCTGGGTAAGTCTTCCAGTGTTCTGGGCGGTGGTGGAGGTTGTCGGTTTGACAGACGTGGTCTGCCCAGTTTTGGGCTATGCCGTTGAGGGCTGGGTTTTCAGTTACGGGGTTGAGTCCGTTTTGTGCTCTGACTTCGTTGATTTTGAGGACGATTGAGTGTGCGCGGACTCCTTCTGGTTTTAGTTCGTTGACCGTTGCTGGGTTTGGCCCTCCTGGTCCTTGGGCTTGCGCTGGTGGGGTTGGTATTGCGAGTTCGCCGCCGACTAGTGCTGCGGCTGCGGCAGCTGGTGCTGCGATTTTTTCTACTGGTTCGGGCATGA
>NZ_JAKRDR010000004.1:0-174790 GCF_022345765.1 Corynebacterium nasorum
CATGTCGCGTGGGTGCAAAATGAGCTCAACGAAACACCCCGACAAATCCTCGGCGGCGCAACCCCACGTGAAATACTTAACGAACTATTCAAGCGTGGCGCATCCACCGCTTGATTCCGCCGTCCTGCCTGCAGCGCTGTTGTAGGCCTCAGGAAAGATTACCGATAGCTGGGGTCGCAAACGTTCATTTCTGGCGTGGCTGCGGTTGGATCATTGCCTTGCCATTGACGCTCTACGGCTTGGGCTTTGTGCCTGTGCAGTTAACGGGCACGCTGCTCAGCGAGACTCCGGTGAAAAGTTCCGGTCAGGCTTCGGCTACCCAGAGTACGGTCCACCAGGTCGGTTCCGCGCTGGGTACCGCGGTTTCTGGGTCGGTATATTTCAGGGCCCTTGGGTTAACGTTGCCGAAGACGCTCGAGTCGGCCGGCATCATGGGGCTGGGGGGACGATGGCATAGCAGAACCAACGCGTCCATCAGCCGGTTCCGCTATTGCAGGACTGCGCGCTCAAGGTGGGCATAGCCCCCCTTTGGCGAGCAGACCAGCGTTGTGGTGCAGGCGCTTAGCGATGGCATGACCGAAGCCGTTCGATACTCGATTCTTGCTGCAACGGCATTCCTGGTGCTGGGCTTTATTAGTGCGATGCGGGTTCGCCATGCTGCGAACGAAAGCAGTTTCATGGAGCAACCGAACTGATTTATTGCCAGAAAGTTAGTGTAAGTCTGTTGTTTTCCTGGGCGGATTAGATGAGCATAGTTTTTCCACCTTCAACTACGAGGGCTTGCCCATCCCTCAGCAGTAGGAGATTCCAATCTTGTCCGTACTGCGCAACAGTTTCACTGATGACGTTTATAGAATAAGGACCAGTTGTTCCTTGGGCGTGGGGAATAATGACATACGGAGTGAGATTTAGTCCTGTGTGGTCGGTGAGCTGCGGTGCCGTCCGCGGATCGTCCATGATTGATGCCGGTTCGATTGAAGGTCCTGCAACCATTGCGCCGGCAGAACTTCCAGCGTAAAGCGTGCCGTTCTGGACCGCTTCAACTAGCAGGTGGTCGGTACCAGTGAGTCTCAGCGCATCAAGGAGACGGAATGCCTCGCCGCTCGCAACATAGATGCAGTCGGCTAAGTTGATTTCATTGCGTATGTCGCTCGGTTGCGCCTGCGCCACGGTTAAGGGGATTAGTTCCTCTGCCGCATTGCGAATGGTTGTCAACTCTGTTTGGGCGAACGGGGTTTGGCTCATTCCCGCGGCAGCATCATCGATGTACAGCACTCGCCCCGAAATGTATTTGCTGATTTCTGGGTGTAGGTATGAGGCGAGGAGTAAGTGCATAGGTTTAGTCTACGTGAGCGCCTTATATGCTTGGGGCAGCAATATCGGAGTATTGAATAATCGGAAAAGTCTCGAGACGCCGATCGGAACGATGTCTCGAGACTTCACATGGTGCCCCAGAGTGGATTCGAACCACCGACACCGGCTTTAGGAGAGCCGTGCTCTATCCCCTGAGCTACTGGGGCGGGGTTGCGTGTGCAACTTGGCTAATCATAGCAGTGGGGCAGGGGTGCCCCGAAATGGCTGGGGCTTGGCTTAGCTCTCGGCCAATTCCTTCTGCTTATTGCGCACGGAGGAAGCTGGTGGGTTGGTTTCGTGGGTGCCGTCGGAGTAAAGGACGGTGGGAATGATGCGGTTGCCGTCGTTGACGGATTCAATCCAGGCGTTGATGTCCTCGGTGTTGTCGGCCTCGACGTCGACAAGCTCGTACGGGGTTTCGGTGCGGTCTAGGTTTTTGATGAGCTTGGCGCAGAAGGGGCACCAGTCGGCGTAGAAGATGGTGACGTCGGAGTTGGTTTCTGGGGTAGTAACAGACATTAGGCTGCATCCTTTCGGTCGTAGGTTAAAAAGCGGTATTTGATGGGGAGATCGCTGGCCTCTTGGTCCGGAAGCTCTAGGTGACCGTTGTCGGAGGTGAGCCAGTCGGTGCTGTGGGCGAGGCCGAATTCCTCGGGGATTTCGGGGGCGTAGATGGACCTATCGCCATAAGCATCCCCGATATTGACGCCCATGAGGGTGACCTCAATGCGGTCAACCTGATCCAGGGTGGCGGTGTAGATTTGGCCGCCGCCGATGACCCAGGCGTCGGAAAGTGGGGGCATAGCGGTGATGACCTGGGCGCCGGCGGACCACTGGCCGGGCGTGCGGGAGGAGAGCACGTAATTCTCCCGGCCAGGAAGGGGGCGGAATTTAGGATTGAGCGACTCCCAGGTCTTCCGCCCCATGATGACCGGCGCGCCCATGGTCACGTCCTTAAAGTGCTTGAGGTCTTCCGGCACGTGCCAGGGCATTTGTGCGCCATCGCCAATGATTCCATCGAGGGACTGTGCCCAGATTGCGCCCAACATTAAACGGATACCTGCGCCTTGATGGTGGGGTGGGGGTCATAGCCCTCAATCTCAAAGTCGGCGAAGTCATAGGAGAACATGTCTTCCGCCTTGTGCAGGTTGAGCTGCGGGTACGGGCGCGGCTCGCGGGAGAGCTGCTCTTTGACCTGCTCCACGTGGTCGTTATAGATATGGCAATCGCCGCCGGTCCAGATGAGCTCGCCCACCTTGAGACCGGCCTGCTGGGCAAACATGTGGGTCAGCGCCGCGTAGGAGGCGATATTGAACGGAACACCTAAGAACATATCGGCCGAGCGCTGGTAGACCTGCATGGACAAGGTGCCATCGGCCACGTAGAGCTGGAAGAGCAGGTGGCAGGGCATCAGCGCCATCTTGTCTAGCTCCGCGACGTTCCACGCGGAGACCAAGTTGCGGCGCGAGTCCGGGTTGTTCTTGAGGGTATCCAGCGCTTGCTGGATCTGGTCAATGTGCTGGCCATCCGGGGTAGGCCAGGAGCGCCACTGCACGCCGTAGACCGGCCCTAGCTCGCCATTGTCATCCGCCCACTCATTCCAGATGCGGACCTTATTGTCCTGCAGGAACTTGATATTGGATTCGCCTTTGAGGAACCACAAAAGCTCGCCCAATACCGCGTGGAAATAGACCTTCTTGGTGGTCAGCAGCGGGAAAGACTCGGCCAGGTTATAACGCAGCTGCGCGCCAAAGATGGAGCGCGTGCCGGTGCCGGTGCGGTCGCCTTTGGGCGTGCCGGTCTCTAGGACCTTCTTCAGCAGATCCTCATACGGGGTCTCAATCATGCGCACTAGTTTAGAATCCGCCGTGCTCCTCGGCAAAGGCCTGGGCGTGCTCCAGGATTTCATCCTTGAGCTCGGGGCGGCAGATGAGGATATCCGGGATGAAGGTGTCCTCATTATTGAACCGGATTTCGGAGCCGTCGAGGCGGCAGCAGTGCAGACCGGAAGCTTGTGCGACGCCCACCGGGGCGGCCTGATCCCACTCGTACTGGCCACCGGCGTGGATATAACCGTCATAATCGCCGAGCAGCACGTGCATGGCCTTGGCACCCGCGGAGCCGACGCCCACGATTTCATAGCCCATTTTCTCCGCAATATAGTCGGCTACCTTGGGCGGGCGATTGCGGGAGACGACGAACTTCTTAGATAGCGGGCCGGTGACCGCCCGAACGTCCGAGGACTTGAAGGTAACGCCGAGATCCGGCAGGCCCACCGCCGCGTGGATAGGAATACCATTTTCTACCAGGGCGATGTGCACGGCCCAGTCTTGGCGGCCGGTGGCAAATTCCTTAGTGCCGTCGAGCGGATCCACGATCCACACGCGGTCCTTCTTGAGGCGAGTGAGGTCATCGGAGGCTTCCTCAGAGAGCATGCCGTCCTGGGGGCGGTGCTGTTCAAGCACGCGGGCGATCCATTCTTGGGCGGCTTCATCGCCGGCGTCGCCAAGCGAAAGGCCCCGTAGCAGGCCCCCGTTGCGCACGCCTTTAAGGATCTCACCGCAGCCCTGGGCGAGGGAATTGGTCAGGCGGGAATCAGAAATCTCGACGGTCATGGTGCCCACATTACAACGCGGACTAGAGTGTGGGCATGCCAGAAAACATCCTCGACCGCTTCCGGCCCCAAGTAGCGCAGTGGTTTCGGGATGTATTTGCCGCCCCCACCGCCGTGCAGGCGCAGGCCTGGGAGAAGATTTCCCGCGGTGAGCACGCCCTTGTAGTGGCCCCTACCGGTTCCGGTAAGACGCTCGCTGCGTTCTTGTGGGCGCTGAATAATTTGGTTGAGCGCGAAGGCCAGCTGGCGCTGCCGGTGGGCTCTGGTGCATCGGGATCCGCCGCTGGAGTGAAGGTGCTGTATATTTCCCCGCTTAAGGCGCTGGGTGTGGACGTGGAAAATAACCTGCGCGCCCCGCTGACAGGTATCGCGCGCACCGCGGAGAACCTAGGCCTGGATGTCCCGGATATTTCGGTGGGCGTGCGCTCGGGCGATACGCCCTCCGCGGAGCGTGCGCGGCAGGTGCGCAAGCCGCCGGATATCTTGATTACCACCCCGGAGTCAGCCTATTTGATGCTTACCTCTAAGGCAGCGGGGATTTTAAAGACGGTGGATACCGTCATTATCGATGAGATTCATGCCCTGGCTGGCACCAAGCGCGGCGTGCACCTGGCGCTGACCTTGGAGCGCCTACAGCAGGTGGCAGGGGACTTCCAGCGCATTGGACTTTCCGCCACCGTGCGTCCGCTGTCTGCGGTATCGAATTTCTTAGGCGGCAACCGCCCAGTAGAAATTGTCGCGCCGGCCGCGGAGAAGAAGTGGCAGCTGGACGTGCATGTGCCGGTAGAGGATATGTCCGATTTGCCCACACCGGAGCAAGGCTCCACCATCGGGGAGATGACGGTGGATGATGCGATTGGCATCAGCTCTCCTTCCGTGGATGAGTCCGCGCTGCCCACGGCCAAGTCCATCTGGCCGTTTATTGAAGATGACCTCTATGCGGAAATCATGGCGCATCGCTCCACACTGGTATTTGTCAACTCTCGGCGCACGGCCGAGCGGCTGACCAGCCGGCTCAATGAGCTCTATGCGCAAGAGCATGATCCGGATTCGCTGTCGCCCGAAACCCGCCGGGACCCAGCCCAGCTGATGAAGCAGGTCGACGTCGCCGGCAAGGCCCCGGCGGTTATCGCCCGCGCCCACCACGGCTCGGTGTCTAAGGATGAGCGCGCGATGACTGAAACCATGCTGAAAGAAGGCACGCTCAAGGCCGTGGTGGCCACGAGCTCGTTGGAACTGGGCATCGATATGGGTGCAGTGGAGCTAGTCGTGCAGGTGGAATCGCCGCCTTCCGTGGCCTCCGGCTTGCAGCGCGTGGGCCGCGCCGGGCACTTTGTGGGCGCGGTCTCGCACGGGTCCTTCTATCCCAAGCACCGCGCGGATCTGGTGCAGTCCACGCTGACGGTATCGCGGATGCGCGCCGGGCTCATTGAGGAAATGCATACCCCGCGCAACCCGTTGGATGTGCTAGCACAGCAGACGGTGGCGGCCGTGGCTGCGGCCGGCGAGGACGGGCTCGATGCCGATGAGTGGTACGAGATGGTCCGCCGCGCTTGGCCCTACCGCGATCTGGCGCGGGAGGTCTATGACTCCGTACTGGACCTGGTAAGCGGTGTGTATCCGTCCACGGACTTTGCGGAACTTAAACCCCGCGTGGTCTATGACCGAGTGACGGGAGTGATGACCGCGCGGCCTGGTGCTCAGCGGGTGGCCGTGACCAGCGGCGGCACGATTCCGGATAGGGGCATGTTTGGAGTATTCCTCTATACCGGTTCGGGTGAGGGCTCCGGTGGCGCTCCGCGCCGAGTAGGCGAGCTGGACGAGGAGATGGTTTATGAGTCCCGGGTAGGTGATGTATTTACCTTGGGCGCTACCAGTTGGCGCATCGAGGACATTACGCGCGACCAGGTATTGGTCACGCCCGCGCCGGGGCATACCGGGCGCCTGCCGTTTTGGAATGGCGATGGCACGGGCCGCCCCTATGAATTGGGCAAGGCGCTAGGTGAGTATCGCCGCGAGGTCTTTTCCTCGCCGGATATCATTGCGGATGCCGATGATAATGCGCGCTCCAATATCGTGGCCTATCTGCAGGAGCAAAATGAAGCAACCGGTGTCATCCCGGATGAAAGGACGTTGGTGCTCGAGCGCTTCCGCGATGAGTTGGGCGATTGGCGCGTGGTGCTGCATACCCCGTTTGGCCGGCCGGTCAACTCCGCATGGGCGCTAGCAGTAGGCGCCCGGGTGGGCGAACGCACCGGCATGGATCCGCAGGCCGTGGCTGGCGATGATGGCATCGTGCTGCGCCTGCCGGAGGCAGAATCCGAGCCCGATGGGGCCATCTTCGCCTTCGATGCCGATGAGATAGCGGATATCGTGGCCGAGCAAGTGGGCAACTCCGCGCTCTTTGCCTCCCGCTTCCGCGAGTGTGCGGCGCGTGCGCTGTTATTGCCTCGGCGCAATCCCGGCAAGCGCGCGCCGTTGTGGCAGCAGCGCCAGCGCGCCGAACAGCTTTTGGACGTTGCGCGCAAGTACCCGTCCTTTCCCATCATCTTGGAGACGGTGCGCGAGTGCGTCCAGGACGTCTACGATGTCCCAGCTCTTACGGAAGTCATGCGGGAGCTGGGCCACCGCCGCATCCGTATTGCGGAGGTCACCACCGAACAGCCCTCGCCATTTGCCTCTTCGCTGCTGTTTAACTACACCGGCGCGTTCATGTACGAGGGCGATTCCCCATTAGCAGAAAAGCGCGCGGCCGCCCTGGCCCTCGACCCTGCGCTATTGGCCAAATTGCTCGGCACGGTGGAGCTGCGCGAGTTGCTCGATCCAGAGATTATCGCCGAGGTCCACGCCCAGCTCCAACGCACCGATCCCTCGCGCCGAGCTCGTACCACCGAGGAGGTGGCGGACCTGCTGCGCGTGCTCGGGCCGATTCCCGTAGACGAGCTGGGCGAGCACACCGACGTGCCGCTATCCGCACTGGACCAGCTGGGCACGCGGATTATGCGCGTGCGCATTGGCGGGCGCGAGCACTTGGCCCAGTCCCAGGATGCACCCCTGCTTCGCGACGCCCTCGGTATCCCCATTCCTCCCGGCATCCCCGCCCAAGTGGCAACCATTTCTGATGCCTTGCCGCAGCTGGTCTCGCGCTGGGCGCGCACCCGTGGGCCCTTCGTGTTGCGCGATCTCACCGCGGCCTTCGGCATTTCCGTCTCTGCCGCGCATACCGTCCTCGGCGCGCTTGATGGGGTAGTAGAAGGCCGCTACCGCCAGGGCGTCGACGAGCAGGAATACTGCGCCGCAGCGGTGCTCAAGACCATCCGCTCGCGTTCGCTCGCCGCCGCGCGTGCTGCTACCGAGCCGGTATCAGGTGCCACTTTTGCCCGCTTTTTGCCGGAGTGGCATAGCATCGCACCGGCCGGAAAGCGCCCGGCCCTGCGCGGGGCCGATGGCGTCTTTTCCGTCATCGAGCAGCTAGCCGGGGTGCGCCTGCCGGCCTCCGCGTGGGAATCGCTCATCCTGCCCGCGCGGGTGGGAGATTATTCGCCCACCATGCTCGATGAGCTCACTTCCAATGGCGAGGTGCTCATCCTCGGCGCCGGCAAGGCCGGTGCGGCAGACCCCTGGATCATGCTGCTGCCTTCTGACTACGCGGCCCAGCTAGCCCCGGAAACCGATGGCGAGGGCGTGAGCATGCTGCAGCGCGCCATCCTTGATGTCTTGGGCCGCGGCGGCGGCTTCCTCTTTGCCGATATCGCCGCCGAGGTCCCCGGCACTACCGAGGAAACCCGTGAGGCCCTCTGGGGTTTGGTGGAGATGGGCTTGGTAAGCCCCGATTCCTTCGCGCCGTTGCGTACCCGGTTGTCTTCCGGCGGTTCGCGCTCAGGCCGCACCGCGCATCGCTCAAAGCGGCGGCCCACCCGCTCTCGCCTGCGCATGGGGCGCACCTCTTTTGCCCAAGCACACAATGCTGCGGCCGCGCAGACCCCGCCCGATGTCATGGGCCGATGGTCGCTGGCTGTGTCTGCCGCTACCGATGCCACCTCGCGGTCTGTGGCACACGGCGAGGCTTGGCTCGACCGCTACGGCGTGCTCACCCGCGGCTCCGTCGTGGCCGAAGACGTGCTCGGTGGCTTTGCGCTGGCCTATAAGGTGCTCTCCGGCTTCGAAGAATCCGGCAAGGCCATGCGCGGCTATGTCATCGATGGGCTGGGCGCCGCCCAATTTTCTACCCCCGCCATCATCGACCGCCTGCGCGGCCTGGCCGATTCCCCGGATGTTACCGGCTGGCCGTCTGGAACCACCGAGCCCGAAACCTTTGTCCTCGCCGCCTGCGACCCGGCCAATCCCTACGGTGCGGCCCTGCCGTGGCCGCAGCGCGACGATGCCGACGGCAAAGCCGCCGGCGGGCCTACCCGTGCGGCCGGCGCGCTGGTAGTGCTTATCGACGGCCTACCCATCGCCCACCTCACCCGCGGCGGGAAAACCCTCACCACCTTCCTGGAATCGCTGCCGGGAGGCATCGACCCGGCGGAGGTATATCCCCGCCTGGTAGGCGCGCTCACGGATATGGTTGCAAGGGGAGTGCTGTCCCCGTTGGTTATCGAAAAGTGCAATGGCAGCCCCATTCATAAAACCGATGCGGCGGCCCACCTGCGCGACGCCGGCGCCGGCATAACGCCTAAGGGCGTGCGCATCTCTGCCCGCGCCGCCGCCCCGCGCACCCCACGTGCAGGACGCCGCGCGAGCGAGGCCATCGAAGAACTCAGTTTTGATGACCCACCACCCGCTCCGCGCAATAATGGTGGCTTCCGCCCGCGCGGCGGGTACCGTCGCTAAAGATCCACTGGAGGTGTTATGCCCGAAGGCGATTCCGTCCTGCAGCTATCCAACCGCCTGCAGTTCATGGCCGGCCGCGAGGTCACCGGCTGTTCCGTACGCGTGCCGCGCTACGCCACCGCGCACCTAGACGGCATGGTGTGCGAGCGCGTCTGGCCCTACGGCAAGCACCTGTTCATGCAATTCGACCAGACCATCGTGCACACCCACCTCAAGATGGAAGGTACCTGGGCCATCCACTACGCAGGCGATCGCTGGCGCAAGCCCGGACATACCGCGCGCATCGTCCTGCAGCTAGCCAACGCCCCGCGCGATATTGAGGTCGTTGGTCACCAGCTAGGCTTCGTGGATATCTATCCCGCCGACCAATACCACCAACGCATCGCCCACCTCGGACCGGATATTCTCGACCCCGACTGGGACCGCGAAGAAGCCCTGCGGCGGCTCAATAACCGTCCCCAACGCGCCATTGGCGCGGCGCTGCTCGACCAAAAGGTCGTCGCTGGCATCGGCAATGAATACCGCGCCGAGGCCTGTTTCCTAGCAGGGGTGCACCCGGCCACACCAGTATCCGAGGTGGATACCGCCCGCATCCTCGACATCTCTCGGCGCATCATGTGGGCCAACCGCACCTCCCCGGTGCGCGTGACCACCGGCGTGCGCCGCGCCGGGGAGACCACCTATGTCTTCGGGCGCAATCGCAAGCGCTGCCGCCGCTGCGGCACCTTCATTACCAAGGGCGCACTCGGCGGTGTGGATGCCGGCGGCGATGAAGGCGAACTCGAGCGCATCATCTGGTGGTGCCCACATTGTCAGCCACTTCACCCCGCGCACTAAGACTCCCGCGCTAGTGTGGGGGACATGCGTACCTTTCTTAACATCGTTTGGTTTATCACCGGCGGGTTCCTCCTAGCCCTTGCCTATTTCCTCTTTGGCATCATTGCCTGCATCTTCATCGTCACCATCCCCGCGGGCGTGGCGTCGTTCCGCATGGCTAACTTCGCCCTGTGGCCATTTGGCCGCTCGGTGGTGCAGCCGGTGAAGGGCAGCGGCTCCATGTCCACCTTCTCCAATGTCGTGTGGTTCGTAGTCGCCGGCCTGTGGCTGGCCATTGGCCACGTCACTACCGCAGCGGCGCAGGTAGTGACCATCGTGGGCATTCCGGCCGCGCTGGCCAACCTGAAGATGATCCCGGTGACCTGCTTCCCATTTGGCCGCCGAATTGTGAACTCGGAGGACATTCCCTTCGGCTGGGAGCCGATGGTCAAGCTCTAAACCGCATTCCGCTGACAAAACAAGCACGTTCTGCCCAATTTCGCGCTGATTTAGGGCAGAACGTGCTTGTTTTACATCTCCGTGGGGCGAGCGAGGCCATAAAGCAGCCGCGTTATCCGTTCCGCCGAGTGGGTGGGAGGGGATAAGGCGGCTCAAAGTGGGCGTTAGCGGTTGGAGCGATACCAACCGATGAGCTCGTCGGTGGATTGGTCGCCGGATGCGGCTTCTTCCTTGCCGGAGACTGCCGGTGCCAGGTTATTGGCCTGCTGCTTGCCCAGCTCTACGCCCCACTGGTCGAAGGAGTTGATATCCCAGATAACGCCCTGGGTAAACACGATGTGCTCGTAGAGGGCGATGAGCGCGCCCAGAACGGCGGGGGTCAGCTCCTCGGCCAGGATGGTGGTGGTCGGGCGGTTGCCTGGCATGACCTTGTGCGGCACGATGGCCTCATCGACGCCCTCCGCCGCGATTTCTTCCGCGGTTTTGCCAAAGGCCAGGACCTTGGTCTGGGCAAAGAAGTTGCCCATGAGCAGATCATGCATGGAGCCGGAGCCATCGGCGGTGGGGAAGTCCTGCTTCGGGCGGGCAAACCCAATAAAGTCCGCCGGGATGAGGCGGGTGCCTTGGTGCATGAGCTGGAAGAAAGCGTGCTGGCCATTGGTGCCTGGCTCGCCCCAGTAGATTTCGCCGGTAGACGGGACGGTGACCGCGGTGCCGTCGCGGCGTACGGACTTGCCATTAGATTCCATGGTCAGCTGCTGCAGGTAGGCCGGGAAACGGCCGAGGTCCTGCGAATAGGGCAGCACGGCGTGAGTTTGGGCGCCGAAGAAGTTGGTGTACCAGACACCGAGGAGACCCATAAGTGCGGGGACGTTTTCTTCCAGTGGGGTAGTGCGGAAGTGCTCGTCCATGGCGTGGAAGCCCTCGAGGAAGCGCATGAAGTCCATCGGACCAATGGTGCACATAAGGGATAAGCCAATGGCACAATCCACGGAGTAGCGGCCGCCAACCCAATTCCAAAACGGGAACATATTCTCGGTATCGATGCCGAATTCGGCTACCTTTTCCGCATTGGTGGATACGGCGACAAAGTGCTTTGCTACGGCGGATTCATCGCCATCGAATTGCTCGATGAGCCAGCGGCGCGCGGCGTGTGCGTTGGTCAGCGTCTCTTGGGTAGTGAAGGTCTTGGAGGCGATGATAAATAGGGTGGATTCTGCATCCAGGCCATCGAGGGTGGCGGCCATATCGGCGGGGTCCACGTTGGAAACGAACTCTGCGGAGATGCCAGCGACCTCGTAGGAGCGCAATGCCTTAGCTGCCATGGCCGGACCAAGGTCGGAGCCGCCGATGCCGATATTGACTACCTTTTTGATGGTGTGGCCGGTGTGTCCCAGCCAGGAGCCGGAGCGCAGCGCGGTGGCGAAGTCGCGCATGCGGCCTAAGACCTCGTGGACATCGGCGGCAACGTCCTGGCCGTCAACAGTCAAGTCATCTTCGACCGGGACGCGCAGCGCGGTATGCAATACAGCGCGGTCTTCGGTGTTATTGATGTGCTCGCCGGCGAACATGGCATCGCGGCGGGCCTCAAGGTCGGCGGCCTTGGCTACTTCCACCAGCTGCTTGACGACGTCCCCGTCGATCAGGTTCTTCGACAGATCAACGTGCAATCCGGCGGCGTCGAAAGTGAAGTTGCGGGCGCGGTCTGCATCGGCGGCAAAAAGCTCGCGGAGGTTGAGGTCCTTTTTGTCCTCATATGCCTTCGCGAGCTCGCTCCACTGGGCAGATGCGGTGATATCCATGATGGTTGGCCTTTCTGGCAACTAGCGCATTGGCAACATTTACCTCTCCCACCGTAGTCCAGAAAGGGCAACCGCGTCGGGCCCTTCTAGAGGATGAGTGCGCCTGCCCAGCCGGCGATGAGCAGCGGAATATTGAAGTGGATAAAGGTGGGTATGACCGAGTCGCGGATGTGGTCGTGCTGGCCGTCCGCGCCGAGGCCCGCGGTGGGGCCGAGGGTGGAATCGGAGGCGGGAGAGCCGGCGTCGCCAAGCGCGCCTGCAGTGCCAATGAGCGCAACGGTGGCCGCGGGACTAAAGTCCAGCGACATGCACAGCGGAACGTAGATAACGGAAATAATGGGCAGCGTGGAAAACGACGAGCCGATGCCCATGGTGACTACCAAGCCCACCACCAGCATGGCACCGGCGGAAAGGACCTTATTGGTGCCAAAGAGGTTAGCGGTGGCATCCACCAGTGGGCCGACCTCATTGGTGGCCGTCATGACCGAGGCAAAGCCCTGGGCGGTGATCATGATGAAGCCGATGAGTGCCATCATCTTCATGCCATTGGTGAAAACGTCATCGGCATGCTTCCAATCCACCGCGCCGGTCAGTAGCAAAATACCCAGGCCGGTCAGTGCGCCGACCATGAGGCCATCGGATTCGAAGTCGAGCGCCTGCATGACAATCTGCACCGCAAAGGTGGCAATGATGGCCACGACGGAAACCCAGACCTTATAGGTAGAAGGGGTCTCTTGGTGCTCCGCAGCGGCGATGGGTAGGTCCTTATAGTTACGCGGCTTGCGGTAGCTAAAGAAAATAGCGATGAGCAGGCCTGCGAGCATACCGAGCGCCGGCACACCCATAACCTGCATGATATTGATATCCGAGGTATCCAACCCTGCCTGCTGGATATTAAATAACAGGATGTCGTTTAAGTAGATGGAGCCAAAGCCCACCGGGATGAACATGTAGGTGGTAATAAGGCCAAAGGTCAGGCAGGTGGTAATGAGCCGGCGGTCTAGGCGCAGCTTATTCATCACCTTAAGCAGCGGCGGAACGATAAGTGGAATGAAAGCAATGTGAACCGGGATGAGGTTTTGGCTCATCACGGACATGGCGATGAGGCCGAGGATGAGCATCCACTTGGTGGCTAGGGCCGCCTTGGGATCCGCTTCGCCGCTGCCGCCGAGCTTGCGAATGAGGAAGTTCGCCAGGATTTGCGGCAGCCCGGCTGAGGCCACGCCCATCGCAAAAGCGCCCAAGAGGGCATAGCTCAGCGCAATCTTGGCGCCGCCGCCCAAGCCATCTTGGAAGGCAACCATGGTGGCATCGAGTCCCATGCCGGACATGAGCCCGCCGACGATGGCACCCAAGAAGAGAGCCACCACCACATGCACGCGCAAAAGGGCGAGCACGAGCATGACTATGACGGCGATGAGAACTGCATTCATGCTTAGCCAGGATACTGCATAGTATCGGCTGGCCAGTAATTATTCGGCTAGCCCAACCGCCCGCGGCCCATGCGCAGCAGCGCCGAGGCAATAGTGGGGCCTTCCTCGCCGAGTTCATCGCGGAACTGATTCAAAATTGCAATCTCGCGCGTGTGAACGAGACGGGTGCCGCCGGAGCTCATGCGGGTGCGGCCGATGGCCTGGGAGACTTCCGTGCGGCGCTTGGCAGCATCCAAAATGATGCGGTCCATGCGGTTGATTTCTTCGCGATATTGTTGGATCTCCGCATCAGAAAGGGGATCATCCGTGCCCGAGGGCGTGCGGATGTCCAAGCCATTATTGACGATGTCCTTATTATCTTCTGCGGTCATAAAACCATATTGTGCCACCCGTTCGTGCAAAAGGAAATAGCAGCTCGCACGGCGGATACGGGACGTGTCCGAGGGGGCTAGTAGGTTGGTAGGCATTATGAACGAAAACTCTCCTTTTAGTCCTTCCCCGTCTAGCGGTGGTGCGCCCGCCCCAAGCCCCTTCGGTGGCTTCGGCGCACCGCGCGGGGCGAGCCCGCAACCCGAATCCTCTGATGCTTTGACCGAGGGCCTTAACCCACAGCAGCTTGAGGCCGTAACCCACTCTGGAAGCCCGCTGCTCATTGTGGCCGGCGCCGGTTCCGGTAAGACCGCCGTGCTTACCCGGCGTATTGCTTATCTCATGCGCCACCGTGGGGTAAATCCGTGGGAGATCCTCGCCATTACCTTTACCAATAAGGCCGCCGCGGAAATGAAGGAGCGCGTGGGCGGGCTAGTTGGCCCTGTGGCCGAGCGCATGTGGGTATCTACCTTCCACTCCATCTGCGTGCGCATCCTGCGTCAAAATGCGCAGCTCGTCCCAGGCCTTAATACCAACTTCACCATCTACGATGGCGATGATGCCCGCCGGCTTTTGTCCATGATTGCCAAGGACATGCAGCTGGATCTGAAAAAATACACCCCGCGGGTGCTGGCCAATCAGATTTCAAACCACAAAAACGAGCTCATTGGCCCCGAATCCGCGCTGGAGGCGGCGCAACAGACCAAGAATCCTTTTGATACCACCGTGGCCCAGGTCTATGCCGAATACCAGCGCCGCTTGCGCGCGGCCAATGCCGTGGACTTTGATGATCTCATCGGTGAGGTGGTGCGGATCTTCACCCAGCACCAGCAGGTGGTGGAATTTTATCGGCGGCGCTTTAAGCACGTGCTTATTGACGAGTACCAGGACACCAACCACGCCCAGTATGCGCTGGTTGCTGCGCTCGTGGGCAGGGGAGAGCTCGGCCCTGACGCGCCCGAGCTGTGCGTGGTGGGCGACTCCGACCAGTCCATTTATGCCTTCCGTGGTGCGACCATCCGCAATATCCAGGAATTCGAGCGCGACTACCCGCAAGCACATACCATCCTGTTGGAGCAGAATTATCGCTCTACCCAGACCATTCTCAATGCGGCCAACGCCGTTATTGCTAAAAATGAGAACCGACGCGAGAAGAACCTGTGGACGGCCCACGGTGAAGGCGAGCAGATCGTGGGCTACGTTGCCGATAACGAGCACGATGAGGCGCGGTTCATCGCCTCCGAGATTGATTCCTTGGCGGATAAGGGGCGCAGCTATTCCGATATCGCGGTCATGTACCGCACCAATAATGCCTCCCGTGCGCTGGAAGATATCTTCATCCGCTCCGGAATTCCCTACAAGGTGGTCGGTGGAACGCGCTTTTATGAGCGGCGTGAAATCCGCGATATGGTGGCCTACCTGCGCATCCTGGATAACCCGGATGATACGGTGAGCCTGCGCCGCATTATCAATGTGCCCAAGCGCGCCATTGGGGATAAAGCACAAGGGCACATTGCCCTCCATGCAGAAAACCACGGCATTAGCTTTGGCAAGGCGCTTGCCGATGTCCCTCGTGGCGAAGTGCCTGGCCTAGCCACCCGGGCCATTAACGCGGTCACCAAATTCAACGAGATGATGGAGGGCATCCGCAATCAGATCCCTTCCATGCGCGATGAGGTTACTGGCCAGCCGGATTTGGGTGAGCTGCTCACCGCCATTTTGGATGCCACGGGATACAAGGCGGAATTGGAAAACTCGAACGATCCGCAAGATGGCGCGCGCCTCGATAACTTGAATGAGTTGGTATCGGTGGCACGCGAATTTACCTCAGAGGCCGCGAACCAGCTGGCTGCTTCGGGTGCAGATGCAGTGGATCCTTCCGAGTTAGTGGAGGAGGGTGAGGCCGCGCCGGGCTCGCTGCAGGCCTTCTTGGAAAAGGTGTCGCTGGTGGCTGATGCTGATCAGATTCCTGACTCGGAGACTGGCGTGGTCACCATGATGACTCTGCACACCGCAAAGGGCCTCGAGTTCCCCGTGGTCTTTTTGACCGGCTGGGAGGATGGCCAATTCCCGCATATGCGCTCTCTCGGTGACCCGAAGGAGTTGAGCGAGGAGCGCCGCTTAGCCTATGTGGGCATTACTCGTGCCCGTGAACAGTTGTATCTCACCCGTGCCATCTTGCGCTCGGCTTGGGGCAACCCGGTGACTAATCCTGCCAGCCGCTTCCTCGGCGAGGTCCCTGCAGACCTCATCAACTGGCAGCGCGAAGACTCCGATAGTTCCCTAACCGGTGCGTGGGGTGAGGACGATTACCAATATGGTCGTTCCTACGGCCGCGACTGGTCTGGGTGGGGCAGAGGTGGGGCCCGCGGTGGCCAGTGCGCTGCGTCTTCCCCATCGCAACGCACTAGCAAGCCGGCGGCAACCTCAATGCCTAAGAACAATAACTTCAACCTGGCCGTGGGTGACCGTGTCAATCACGCTAAGTACGGGCTCGGTACCGTTATTGAGACGTCGGGCTCCGGTAAGCGTGCCACGGTCACCGTGGACTTTGGTTCTTCCGGTAAGGTCCGGCTGATGCTCATCGGCGGAGTGCCGATGGAAAAGCTCTAGACCGAAATGCCGCGCTCGTTGAACCAGGAGACTGGGTCAACGGGTGCTCCACCACCTGGGTGAATCTCAAAGTGGAGGTGCGGGCCCGTGGAGTGGCCCTCGTTGCCAATGCCGGCGATCTCTTGACCCGCGGTCACGTGGTCGCCCACATTTACCTTGAGCTGGTCTGCCGACATGTGGCCGTAGACGGAGATGGTGCCGTCATCGTGCTGGATGCGGATCCAGTTGCCAAAGCCCTGTGCTGGCCCGGAGTTGATGACGGTGCCGTCCATGACCGCCACAATCGGGGTGCCCACGGAGTTTGCTACGTCGATGCCGTTGTGCATGGTGCCCCAGCGCTGGCCGAAGCCGGAGGTAAGGGTGCCGGAGGTAGGAAAGACCACTGTATTGCCCGCGGAGTCCTTGCCGCGCTTCGTGGTGAGTCCAGAGTGATTTCCCTGGGGAGCGAATGCTTCTTTCAATCCCGGTACAGAACCCGGATCCAAGACGATATTTACTCCGCCGGATTCGTTTCCATCTACCTGCGGGGTAGCCTCGCCGTTGAGAACGCCTACGGTAGTGGTGGCCAAGCCCACGAGGGCGTCGACCACACCGGCGTCATCTACGTTCGTAGCGGTGGGCTCGGAAGAGCCGTCCGATACGTCCACGCTAGCCACTGGCTCTGCAGCAAAAGCGGTGGTGCCGGTAGCAAGTACGGTACCGAGCGTAACGATGCTCAGCGCCACGTTCTTGCGTGCGCGGTTCATGCGCTTCATATCTTAAGTCCTTTTCATGGCTTGCATGGTCTCGGGACGCTTGCGCCCTAGTGAGGGCGGCGTCTTGCAACTGCCAACCGCGACACGCCGAAAGCTGAAATGCTTGCGTTCGAAATCGCTCGTGGCAACGAGTTAAAAGTTAGCCCGCCTGAACGGCCCGCGCAATCTTAAAAAACGCTGGTAGCGGCGGAAAAAATTCGAAATTATTCGAACATGCCAGCTTGTTGCGCGTGTTACGAATGTGACTAGAGTGGCGTGTGTGAAGCGTTGGTTTAGGGACTGGGGGTAGACTTTGGGGGTGGGTATGCCGCTCTGGAAATGGCGTGTTGCGTTCAAACCCAGTGATTAGCGGAAAATGTGTATTTACCTGCGACAAGGCTGAGCGCTGGACTTGCCTGTGCGGCGCAATTTGTGTCTAGGTCCGGTGGTGGAGCGCTTGTCTCGACGGGGCTTGCCATTTGTTGGAGGCGCAATGGGAAGGCTGCGACGCACTTGAGTCGTCTTGGGGAAGGTTGGCTGCAGCCGCGGTGGTCGGGAGCCGGCGCTGGTGTCTTTAGGGGCAATTGTGGACATGAAAAAGCGCCGCAGGAAAGCCACTGCGGCGCTTAACAAGAAGGTGTTTGGGTGGGAGCCTTAGAGGTCGATGCCTCGCTCAGCCAGCCAAGGCTGCGGATCGATTGCCTCGCCACCGTTCGGGTGAACTTCGAAGTGGAGGTGGGAGCCGGTGGAAAAGCCCATCGAGCCCATGCCGGCGATCTTCTGGCCGGCATGCACGTGCTCGCCAACGGCCACGTCAAGGGTCTGCATGTGACCATAAACGGTCATGGTGCCGTCGTCGTGCATGATGCGGATCCACTGGCCAAAGCCGGAAGCTGGACCGGAGTCGATGACCGTACCATCCATGACGGCAAGGATGGGGGTGCCGGGAGAGTTGGCGATGTCGACGCCCTTGTGGAAGGTGCCCCAGCGCATAGCGAATGGGGATGTGAATGCACCCTCGGCTGGGCGGGCTACGGACGGTGCGCGAGCGGCTTCGTCAGCGGCGGCGCGCTCCTCGGAAGCCTGGATGGCCTTGTTGAGCTGATCGGATAGATCTGCAACCGGCTTTGCTTCAGCTACATTGAGGATCTGCGGAGTGGTATCAACGGGGGCCTCAGCAGCGTCCTCAACCTGGGTGGAATCAGAAGCGAGCTCGAAGTCAACGGACTGCGTCTTGGTAGTGGCCGCGTCATCAGACTGGATGTTTGCAGCGGCTGCGCCACCTACGCCGGCGGTGGATACGGCACCTGCCGCAACCGTCATTACGGCGATGCGGCCCTTCGCGGTCTGCGAGGTGACAATCTTGCGATGGCGACCGGCGCCACGCTGAACTTTGCTTCGCATTAGGTCTTCTTTCGTCTTTTTCACAATCTGCGCAATCTGAGTGTTACGTCCCCACCGAGTTAGTTACGAGATTGTGACCTTCTTGTTACCAACGAGATGTAACAGTAGCGTCTCGAAAAGATAACAGCAACCCAAATTAAGAAATTTTTAGGCGTTGCTCGAGGGAATTGCCCACGAGCAGGCAACATAATCCGAATGGCATATTATTACTGCGACCAAGATTCCACTCGGGCTGCGTGTGGGTCGTATAAAACCGATAACTTTCCATTCATGTTACTGTAGCCAGAGTTAAAGGTGTGAAACCGGGGTAGATTTTATACTCCTAATATATATGTGTGGTCAAGGTGCAGGGGTGTCGCCGGTGATTTTATGGCTACCTCGTCGCGCCACCCCAGATCTGCTGCCGGAAAGTGGCAAAGTGGACGCCGATGAACAAAAACACCAGCCCCCATTCTCGGTCAACGCCCCGCCCGCGTAGCCAGGCGCGGGGCAGGACGGTGCGCACGGAGCGCACCCCACGCGCGCCCCATCCCAGCGGGGCCCGCCAGCCCTCTGGATCGGCGCAACGTGTCGCCCGAAAGGCCGGATCTAAAGCCAAAGCGCGCCGTACTCCTGCGCCGCTGACTAGGGCCGGCCGCATCCGACGCATGCTTATCACGGCGGCAGTGCCCAACGTGGTCATTGTCCTTATCATTATGGCCATTGCCCTCGGTGGTCTTATGCTGGCCGGCTCACCCATGGCGTGGTGGTACACCATCGTGGCGGAGTCATGGATGGTCTTTAACCTCGCGCCAGTCTCGGCGGCCGAAGTGCACATGTCTTTCTTGCCCGCCTTACCCGCGCTCATCTTGGCTGCGGTCGTGGCAGTCCGCGTGCGTAACGCGGTTAAGCACAAGGTCAGCGTCAAAGACTTGCTTATTCTTCTTAGCTGCGTCCTTGGCGTGCCAGTGGTATTTACCATCATCGCCTGGCTGATGCTGTGGGACGCGGGCAAGGTCTATGATGTCTCCCCGCCAAACCTGGCACAGGCTTTGCTGCGGGTTATTGTTCTACATCTTGCTGCTATGGCAGCCGGCATGGGCTCGCGCTTGTGGCGGGCATTGGCCAAGCGTTATGGGGTGCCGCGCCAGATTGTCGACGCCACTCAGATCGCCCTTCGCTACCTCGGCTACCTAGCCATTGGTGCCGCCGTAGTCTTTGCGGTGGTTTTCCTCCTCAATATTTCTCGCCAGGGCGAGATGATGGATGAATATCCCACGGTCTCCGGTCTAGGTGTGGCCGGACTAGTGCTAGTGAGCCTGCTATACATTCCCAATGCCATCGTCAGCACCGCTGCGGTGGTGGTGGGCTCAGAGTTTTCCATCGGCGAAGGTTCGGTCAGCCTCTTTAGTGCCCACCTCGTGCCGTTGCCACCGCTGCCGATTACCGGTGGAATCCCGGCCTCCGCGCCTAGCTGGGCCGTAGTGCTTCTAGTTGTCCCGCTCGGCGCCGCAATCTACGCCCTATATAAAAAGCGGCCAAGCTTCCAGGACGTACTAGTAGCTACGGTGGCCTCCGCGGTAGTGATGTTTATTGCCTGCTACCTTGTCAGCGGCGACCTTGGCTACTACGGCGCCACCGGTCCGATTCTGTGGACCGCCGCAGGCCTAACCGCCCTGTGGATGGCCGTTGTCGGCAGCGCCGTTGCCGCAGGTTTTGCCTTTGTGGCATGGCGCGCGGCGCGCACGGCACGTGTCACGGCCCCTGATACTCCCGATTCGGATGCCGCTGAAGACGACGCCCCTGAGGCCGCCGCTGAAACCGACGAGACCCCAGTTGAACCGGAGCGCGAGCCCATCACCGATCCAGAGATCGTTGACGCCGAAGTAGTTGAGAACGAGCCCGATGACTCCGCCCCTGACGCAGCCGCGGATGGGGAAGAAGGCACCCCAGCTGAGGATGCGGCGAAGCAGCAGGAGGAACCGGAGGAATCTGAGAAACACGAGGAATCGGACGAACCTGAGGACGCTGAGGAGAAGAAAAGGGGCGTCGCCAAGCCGGTTAGCCAACAGCTCAAGGACCAAATGGGGGAGAGCGAGCAGGCTTCCTCGAGCGAAAATTCCTCCGCGGAAGGGGAGAGAGACTAGGCTATAGCGCGTGACTTCACCGATGCCTCCGCGCTATACCGCTGACCCTGAACGCCTCCGAGTGGTGGTGCTCGTTTCTGGAACGGGTTCACTGCTGCAAGCCATCGTGGATGCCCAAGCAGGGCACTACCAAGTGGTGAAGGTGGTGGCGGATAAGGAATGCCACGGTATTTCGCGCGCACAGGACCACGGGATCGATACCGAGGTCGTGGCGCTAGGTGCCGATCGCGCCGAATGGAATCAACGTCTGGTTGACGCAGTAGATGCTGCGCAGCCAGACGTTGTTGTTTCTGCGGGCTTTATGAAGATCCTGGGAAAGGAATTTCTTGACCGCTTCGAAGGCCGCACCATCAATACCCACCCGGCGCTGCTGCCAGCTTTCAAGGGAGCGCACGCCGTGCGCGACGCCCTAGACTATGGCGTGAAGATCACCGGCTCTACCGTCCATTTTGTGGATTCGGGAGTGGATACCGGACCCATCATCGCGCAGCGATCCGTAGCCATCATGGCGGACGATGATGAGTCCACTCTCCACGAGCGCATCAAACAAGTAGAGCGCGATCTCATCGTGGAGGTGCTGCGCGCAGCAGACGTCCACAATGAGGAACTTATTATTCAACTCGCAGACTAAGACTTTTCGAAAGGCTTAATCCTCCTCATGAGCGAAGACCGCAAGCAGGTAAAGCGCGCTCTTATCAGCGTGTACGACAAGACCGGGCTGGAGGATCTGGCCCGCGCCCTCGATAAGGCAGGCGTAGAAATCGTCTCCACCGGCTCCACCGCGAAGAAGATCGCGGACCTAGGCATCGAGGTCACTCCGGTAGAAAAGCTCACCGGCTTCCCAGAGTGCTTGGAAGGCCGCGTCAAGACGCTGCACCCGCGCGTTCACGCCGGCATCCTGGCCGATACCCGCAAGGAAGAACACCTCAACCAGCTCGCCGAGCTCGAGGTAGAGCCTTTCCAGCTCGTCGTGGTCAACCTGTACCCCTTCCGCGAGACCGTCGCTTCTGGCGCGGACTTCGATGGCTGCGTGGAACAGATCGATATCGGCGGCCCGTCTATGGTGCGCGCGGCCGCTAAGAATCACCCGTCTGTTGCCGTGGTAGTAGATCCCTCCCGTTATGACGAGGCTGTGGAGGCCATCAACAACGGGGGCTTTACTCTAGAGCAGCGCCGCGGCTTGGCCCGCGACGCCTTCCTGCATACCGCGGATTATGATGCGGCCGTCTCCGCCTGGTTTGTGGACCAGCTGAGCGAGGAAGGCCAAACCACCCCGCTGCGCTATGGCGAAAACTCCCACCAAAAGGCCACCATCACCCGCATCGGTTCTACGGGCCTTGCCAATGCCACCCAGTTCAACGGCAAGGAGATGAGCTACAACAACTACCAGGATGCGGATGCCGCCTGGCGCGCCGCTTGGGACCACGAGCGCCCCTGCGTTGCAATTATTAAGCACACCAATCCTTGTGGCATTGCCGTTTCTGAAGACTCCATCGCCGCCGCCCATCGCGCAGCGCATGCGTGTGACCCGATGTCCGCCTTCGGCGGCGTCATCGCCGTCAACCGCGAGGTCACCGTGGAGATGGCCGAGCAGGTCAAGGAAATCTTTACCGAGGTCATCGTCGCTCCTTCCTACGAGGACGGCGCCATCGAGGTCCTCAAGGCCAAGAAGAACCTGCGCGTGCTGCAAGCAGAACACGAAGACCAGCACGAAGAGCGCAAGTACATCTCCGGCGGCGTGCTCACTCAAGAGCCAGATAGCTACCAGGCCGAGGGCGATGACCCAGCAAACTGGACCCTGGCCGCAGGTGAGGCCCTCAACGAGTCCGATATGGCCGAGCTCGAGTTCGCATGGCGCACCGTGCGCGCGGTGAAATCCAATGCGATCTTGCTGGCTAAGGACAATGCCACCGTGGGCGTGGGTATGGGCCAGGTCAACCGCGTTGACTCTGCCAAGCTCGCCGTCGAGCGTGCCAATACCCTGGCCGATGGTGCCAACCGCACCAAGGGCTCCTTCGCAGCTTCCGACGCCTTCTTCCCATTCGCCGATGGTTTGCAGGTGCTTCTCGACGCCGGCGTGAAGGCCGTAGTCCAGCCCGGCGGCTCCATCCGTGACGAGGAAGTCATTGCAGCGGCCAAGGAAGCCGGCGTTACGCTGTACCTGACTGGCACCCGCCACTTCGCCCACTAGCCTAAGCTAGGTTTCATGACGTTCCCTATCCGCCGGGCCTGGGGTCCGGCAGTTGCCCTCAGCGCCTGCGCACTCTCCCTGGGCGCGTGCGCAGGCGCTGAGCATGCGGCGGATAATTCCCCTACCTTTGTCAATACCGAGGCACGCGGCACAGCCGATCCCCTCTACGGGGAGACCACGGCTGCAACGACTGCGGCCTCATCCACAGCCCCTGATGCCGAGCGCGCCCCGTCCGACTCCACGGAACCTCCGGCCGCAGCCCCTGCCGATGACGTTCAAGCCGTGCTTGACCGCATTGTGGCGCAGCATGGAAATGTGGGCATTGCGGTCTCCGATGGCACCTCTACTGTCGAGGCTGGGCGCACCGCTCCCGAAGCCGCGTGGTCAACCTCCAAGGTGCCCGTGCTTATTGCGGCGCATCGTACCGGTGTTGCCGATAGTCAGCTGGTGTCCTCTGCAATTACTTACTCCGATAACGAGGCCGCCAAGGCCGCATGGGCAGCATTAGGCGAGCCGACCGTGGCCGCACAGGCCGCCCAAAGCGTTATTGCGGAGGCAGGCGATACCGCCACCCAAGTCCAATCCCGGGTCACCCGCCCGGAATTTACGGCCTTTGGTCAAACCATGTGGAGCGTGGGCAACCAGGCTAAGTTTATGGCTGGGTTGCGCTGCGTGGACGGAGCTCAGCCGATTATAGACGCCATGGGAGTCGCCGATCCTGCACAAAGCTATGGCCTACGCACCCAGCCGGGCGCCTTGATGAAGGGCGGCTGGGGACCGAACCCTGCCGGTTCCTACGATGTGCGCCAGATGGGTATCGTCCGGTTGGGCGGGCATGACGTCGCCGTAGCATTAATTGCCTCGTCCCCTGATGGGCAGTACGCCTCCACCCAAGCGGTTCTTACCTCTATGGTCGAGGAACTAGCTCAAGCCGATACGCAGTGGCCCAGCCCCGCCTGCTAGGCCTGTCATTAGAAAGGAAAGCTTATGCCTTATCGCTCTCGCCTCCGCCTGCTTATCGCCGCGGGGTTCGTCCCACTCGTGGCCGCCAGCCTCGCGCTCAGCGGCTGCAGCAACGCCAAGGATGAAGCTGCCCCTAGCTTTAAAGGCCAGGGTAGTGGAATGACCACGGTCGACAACGCCGATAAAGAAGACAAGAGTGGCGAGGAAACCACGGCTGCGCAAGAGACCGCAACGAAAGATGAGGAAACCCCCGAGGAGCCACCGGTAGTTACGGTCACGCAGACAGAAAAGCAGGAATCACCATCCTCTTCCGGCGGAGGTCAGAAGAGTGGTGTGGGTAACTATATTTCCAACTTCAACGAGTACGGATGGCTGGATGGCGGTTACGCCAACTGTCAGCGCTTTGAGCGTGCCTTATTCGCCGGCTCTGGTCCCGACGGCAGGGCCATCATTTGTGAAACCGGCGGCGGCTACAAGGTCTATCGCTCGTCGATGTTTGATGGTCAGTTCCAAACGGACGACGTTACCCAGGACGGGAATAACTACTACGTCAATGCGGATCCCTCGATTATCGTGGTGACCCCGAGTGGCGTCAGCGTGCGCGAGGGAGGCGGATTGGCCGCCACGGGAGAGTTCACGGAGTCGTGGCAGCGCTGATGAGGGGTTAGCGCGACTTCTTCTTTTTGCGGTCGGCCGCTGCGGCGGCGGCTGCGGAGATGGAGTCGTTGCGATTCTTCAATAGCTCGAGGGTAGTTTCCTCGGCGTTATCGGGAACGGAGGCACCGAGGACGGCTAAGGCGGCGTCGGCAAGCATAGCGGCCGTCTTCGGCACCGATTGGGAAGCATCGAACGGCGGGGTGCCGTTATTGGTCCGCATTTCGATGACGGATAGCGCAATGTGGAAGGGAAGCTCCACGCGGGGATCCTCCTCGCCCACAATGGCGGCGGCGGTAGAGCGGAAATGATTCTGCAGGCGGTCGCGTGATTCGTGGTATTCGGAAAACTCCGGAGAATTAGCCACCGGCAGCTGATATAGGCGTCCCACGTTCCAGCCGCTGGTGAGCAGTAGACGTGATTCCGCGGCGACCAAAGACCACAGGCGCTGAGCCGGATCCGCATCGGTGCCGGCCAGCTCATCGGCCAACTCCAAGGAAGGCTCGATGGTGGAATTGAGCAGCGTAAGGAAAATCTCCGTCTTGGACGGAAAGTGGTAGTACAAAGAGGCCTGGCGGATGCCAACCGCATCTGCAATCTGGTGCGTGGATGTGGTAGCAAACCCTTGAGTAGTGAAAAGCTCGGAGGAGGCGTCCAAGATCTCCTCTCGGGCGCTATTTCCCCTGCGCCGCGGGCTGTGTTTACGCGGCCTACCGACGGTGCCTGCCATGCGGTGGGACGCCTCCTTTCACAAAAAGAAATTGCTTTTAATTACCAACTGTACAATCTTATGCCCGACTAGGTACTGCTTCCGAATCCGCACCTTAGGGACTATTTATATTCTTCTGTCTGCTGGGTAATGGACTCAAACACGGCCGAGACAATACGGCATGCCGAGCCATAAGCAGTGCGGTCCAACGGTGGAAGATCCCGCAGCGTGGCTGGACGGTCGCTGACGCGCTCGTACCAACGGCGCAACTCTAATGCATAGCCGGTACGCCACGCTAGATCCAAAGACTCTGCGTCGGTGGCGGTGAGGACAGCGCGCTCAACGCCAATCGCCAGGCGATCTACCGTCGGGCGAGGCCCCGGCGCCGCCCAGCGAGCGATAGCTGCAATGGGGGAGAGCAGTGTCGCCTTGATGTCCACAGCAGCATCTCGGTCCGGCAGGCCGTCCACCATTTTCAGAGTAGGCGGGCGCTTGGTCAAAGCTTCTTCCAGGAGTGCTTGTTCTCCGCCGTTTCCCAAGGGAAGGCCGGCATCGACGCGCGCGGCAATCGAATCGGCGGCCTCGTGAGCCTGGAGGCCGACATCAGAAAAGACTTCCTGGAGATCGGAATCCTGGCCAATCCACTCCACGGGCATAGATGGCAGCTGGTCGCCCCGAGCGGCAGCACCGGTAAGGCGTACCGGTGAGTTGACCCCAGGGGAGCGAACGATATCTACCAACAAGTGGGAATACCAGTGAGACAATTCAATCTCATTGTCTTGGTGAGCGACCGCATTGCGCAAGATATCTTGGGCCTCTGCGAGCAGCCCGCGGGCTGTAGCGCGGGACTGGCAGTGCGGGGCAAGCTCGGAGAGATCGAGTAGGGATTGGTGTAGGGCCATTGCTCACTGCCTTTCACTAGTGCGAAGCCGGTGCTTCCCCCAGCGGCTGCGGGGCGCACGAATGCTTTAAATCTAACACCTTGGCCGCGTGGGCTGAATATGTGGGTGTAAAGGCGGGAGTAAGAGGGAGAAAACGACTATCGCCGCCTGCCCTCGAGGAGGGAGGCGGCGAAAGTCTATGGATCTTTTACCGTGTCACACTTGCCAGCGGCAAAAGTGCGCTGTTGATACCCAGCTACTGTTTAGCGGGTGGTGAACGGCAGGAGAGCCATTTCGCGTGCGTTCTTGACTGCGGTAGCAACCTGACGCTGCTGCTGCGGGGTCAGACCGGTGACGCGACGGGAACGGATCTTGTGACGATCCGAGATGAACAGACGCAGAGTCTTGGTGTCCTTGTAGTCCACCTTCTCGATGCCCTCAGCCTTCAAAGGGTTCTTCTTCGGGCGACGGCTCTGCTCCATACGGAACTTCTTTTGGTTATTGCGCTTATTAGCCATTGTGCAATTACCCCTTTACCAGCTGGACTTACGAACGCCCGGCAGCTCACCACGGTGAGCCATGCCGCGCATACGGACACGGGACAGGCCGAACTTGCGGAGGTAACCGCGTGGGCGGCCATCGGCAGCGTCACGGTTACGTACGCGGGCTGGGGAAGCGTCACGAGGCTGGCGGTTCAGCTCGAACTGAGCCTCCAAGCGCTCCTCATCCGGGGTGTTCGGGTTCTTGATGATCTTCTTGAGTTCAGCGCGACGCTCCGCATAGCGGGCGACGATTTCCTTGCGCTGCTCGTTCTTAGCGATCTTGGACTTCTTAGCCATTGATTATCGCTCCTCGCGGAATTCGACGTGCTTGCGGGCAATCGGATCGAACTTCTTCAAGGTGATGCGATCCGGGTTGTTGCGCTTGTTCTTACGGGTCACGTAGGTGTAACCGGTGCCCGCAGTGGACTTCAGCTTAATGATTGGGCGGATATCGTTACGTGCCATACTTAAATCTTCTCCCCACGTGCGCGAATCTTAGCCACAACGGACTCGATGCCATCGCGGTCGATGATCTTCATGCCCTTGGTGGAAACATTCAGGGTGATGGTACGGCCCTCAGAGGGCAGGTAGTAGCGACGACGCTGCACGTTGGGGTTCCAACGGCGCGAAGTGCGGCGGTGCGAGTGCGAGACCTGCTTGCCGAATTCCGGCTTGCGGCCCGTTACCTGGCAAATAGCCGACATGGGTCTTCTTTCTCCTAGCCGCCCACATCATGGCTATGGACAATGAAACGCCGACTGCCGAGTGAGGGTGGCAGTGCTCAAAAGTGAGGTGTGAGCGGGTGCGGCGCCATCGTCGAACGCCAGTAGACGGGGCGTAAAACGTATATTTTGACAACAGCAAGGGAAAATCTTACAGCCTTGGGCGCGAATTACCTAATCGCTACCTTGCTGTGGTTAGTGGGGCTGTTAGTGGTTGTGGGGTGGCATTTGGCTGTGGTGTGCCGCCATGCGTAATACAAGAAACTGGTGTGAAGTGAGTGGTCGGAGCGGGGAGGGGATTTCGCATCTGGGGTAGTTGACTGTAGGATAATTCAGGTTGTTGACCCGTGCCGCACGGCACGCGGTTAGCAGAGTGAAATTTGTACGTCCCAACTCGGGCACGATCCGCTCCATAAGTGGGTGGAACCGACCCGTAGTCCAACCCTGAGGGAATATATATGAAGAAAGATATTCACCCGGATTACCACCCGGTAGTCTTCCGTGATGCTGGTACCGGTCACTCCTTTTTGACTAAGTCCACCGCTTCCTCCGACCGCACCGTGGAGTGGGAAGATGGCAACGAGTACCCACTGATCGTTGTTGACGTTACCGCTGAGTCCCACCCGTTCTGGACTGGTGCACAGCGCGTTATGGATACCGCCGGCCGCGTCGAGCGCTTCAACCAGCGCTTCGGTGGCATGGCTCGCCGTAAGAAGAAGAACGCGTAAGGAGGAGAATAGAAAATGGCAACTCCTAAGTTTAAGAAGTCCCGTGCGAACACCCACGCACGTCGTTCCCAGTGGAAGGCTGACAACGTGGCCCTCCAGGAAGTCACCATCGACGGACAGACCGTCCGCATCCCGCGCCGCTTGGTCAAGGCTGCCAAGCTGGGCCTGGTTGACGTAGAGCAGTTCTAAGCTCGTTTCGCACTTTCCCCGTTCGCTCTCTGTAGGAGGGTTGAGCGGGGATTTTTGCTACCTTAAGTATTATTTGGGGGGCTATGGGGGTAAATATTTCTCATAACTTCATGAAGTTGCGTTTCATCAGTAATAATTAGGATCATGAAAATCCTTGTGGTGGATGATGAACAACCCGTCCGTGAATCGCTACGCCGTTCCCTACGTTTCAACGGCTACGATGTGCTGACTGCTAGCGACGGCTTAGAGGCAGTGGAGGCGGTGCGCTCTGAGAATCCAGAATTGCTGATTCTGGACGTCATGATGCCAAACATGGATGGACTTGAGGTGTGCCGCACCCTGCGTAGCGAAGGCTGGGACCGTCCGATTCTCGTGCTGACCGCGCGCGATGGCGTATCGGACCGCGTAGCTGGTCTCGATGCTGGCGCCGATGATTACTTGCCAAAGCCATTCGCACTGGAAGAGCTCTTGGCGCGCGTGCGTTCCTTGGTTCGCCGCGCTTCCGCAGATTCCATCGCTGCTGAGGCTCCGGTGGAGAGCAAGCTTAGCTTCGAAGACCTAGAACTCGACGCTGATACTCGTGAAGTAAGCCGCGGTGGCCGCTCAATTTCTTTGACGCGTACCGAATTTTCCCTACTGCAGCTCCTTATGGAAAATCCCCGCAAGGTGCTTTCTCGTAGCAAGATTCTGGAGGAGGTATGGGGCTATGATTTCCCTACCTCTGGCAATGCGCTCGAGGTCTATATTGGCTACCTACGTAAGAAGACGGAGGGAGACGGCGACTCGCGTCTTATCCACACTGTCCGTGGCGTTGGTTATGTCTTGAGGGAGTCTCATCCGTGATCTTAAGGAAGCCCGCTTCCCCTGCAGTGGCTTCCGGGAAAGCACAGCCCACACCTCTTACTGAGTTCTCTGAAAGTCAAGGGAGCTGGGCTTCACGGGCGCCACTGCGGTGGCGCCTTGCTACTGTTACTGGCCTTGTGGTGGCCGTAGCCGTTGCCGTAATGACCTTGGCAACGTACTGGGTAGTATCTATGTCCCTGACTGCCTCCGTAGATGACCGCTTGGAGGCCAAAGCGGATGCCTTGTTGCGCAAGAGCCAGGACCCGCGGTTTATCGACAACGTGGATCAGGAAATTGAAGAATTTAAGTCCTATAACCCTGATACGCGCGTTTCCTTATCGCCGCCCTCAACGAGCTTGTCCTATGGCGATACTATTCCCCTCGGTGGAGACTTCCATCGGACGGAAGACTATACAGACACCTCCGTGCGTACGGTCGGCGGCGAACGTGTTCTGGCCAAACGCCACGATCTAGGCTCTACCGTTATCGTTGCGCAATCTCTGGCTCCGACCCAAGAATTCATCGCCATCCTCGGCACAGTTTTGCTGATTATTGTTGCGCTTGGCATTTTGCTCGCCATCTTTGCTGGTCTCATCGTGTCCAAAACCGGCATGCAACCCATTGCGCGCTTGAAACGCGCAGTGGATTACGTGACGCAGACCAATGATCTGCGCCCCATCGAAGTATCCAATAATGACGAGATGGCTCAGCTGACCACATCCTTTAACCAGATGCTGGAAGCTCTGCAAGAGTCTCGGTCGCAGCAGGCCCAGTTCGTCGCCGATGCCGGGCACGAGCTGAAGACGCCGTTGACCTCAATGCGTACCAATATTGAGCTTTTGATGATGCTTAATCGCGCCGGTGGCGGCTTTGGCATGAGCGATGAGGACCGCAAGGACCTTGAAGATGACGTCATGTCCCAGATGAACGAACTCTCCACCTTGATTGGTGACCTCGTTGACTTGGCGCGTGAGGATGGCAACGAACGAGAACCGGAACCGGTGGACCTGTGCGAGGTCATGATGTCTTCCTTAGAGCGTGCCCGTCGCCGCCGCCCGGACGTGGAATTTCTGGTGCGCTTTATCCCGTGGGAGCTGGATGGTGACCCCTTCGCATTGGGCCGCGCTACGTTGAATCTGATGGACAATGCGGCTAAGTGGTCGCCGGCTACTGGCACGGTACGCGTGTCCATGGAACAGCTATCTTCCCACGAGGTGCGCTTGCGCTTTGATGACTCCGGTCCGGGCATTGCGCCGGAGGAGCGGGAGAAGGTTTTCGAGCGCTTCTACCGTTCGGCAGAGGCGCGTTCTATGCCTGGCTCTGGTTTGGGCCTGGCTATCGTGAAATCGGTGATTGAGCGCCACGACGGCACGATTAAGATCCGTGAGTCTAATGATGGTGGCACGCGCATGGAAGTAGTCCTGCCGGGCAAGCCCGTGTCCGGAGAAATCTTTGTCGATGGTTTGGCAGAACCGCATGAGGGGCAGCCGGGCGGCAATGAAGATTCCAGCGATCGCGGTGAAATCTTTGCTCAACGCTGGTTTAACCAAGGGTAGGCTGCGGCCTTTTATACTGGTGATCGCATACAGCTACCTTTCAGGAATTCCTAGTAGGTTGGCAGATCAGTAACAGTCTTGACTAAGCGAAGTGAGGCATAGTTTTCTCATGAACATGAGGAATGACGATTACCGCGGCTTTGATGGTTCCTTCCCGGAGGGAGCGTCCCAAGAAGGGCCGGGTAAGGCCGAGCCGGTACACGGTGGTCCGAACTTTGGAGACATCGGGCAGCCAAACCCAAACGCTGGCACCGCCGGCCCCTATAGCAGCGACGCCGACGCGCAGGAATATGGGACTGGCTCGTATTCACAAGGCTGGAATCAACCACGCGGCGGTGCAGAAGGAGCTGATCCCAGCGCGCTAGGTTCACAGGCGCCGTACCCGCAGGGCCCGCAGACCCAAAGCTTTAATACTCAGGGCCAGGAAGGTCCGATGGTCACCCCGCTGCCCCCGCAACCGGAACAAAAGAAAAAGATTGGCCTCGGCGCCGCAACTGCCTTGGCTGCCGTAGCCGCAATCGCCGCGGGTTCAATCGCTGGAGCCGTGGTCGGTATGAATTCTGGGGGAGGCAACAACGATACGTCAGTGGTCAATGAGGCGCTCAAGGCCCAGCCGGCCAATAACAGCACCGGCAAAGAACCAGAAAAGGGCTCCGTTGAAGAGGTAGCCTCCAAGGTTTTGCCGGCGGTGGTTTCTATCCAGACGATGACCCGGACGGGCGGGGCAGAAGGCTCCGGTTCCGTTATCTCCCCGGACGGCTACGTGCTGACCAATTACCACGTGGTTGCAGGCGCTGAGCACGGCGGCATGATGCAGGTGACCATGAACGACGGCAGCAAGCATGATGCTGACGTGGTGGCTTCCGATGCGAATACTGACGTGGCCATTGTGAAGATAAAGGATGTCAAAGACCTGCCGTTCTTGCAGTTCGGTGATTCTGATTCCGTCGCCGTGGGACAGGAGGTTGTGGCCGTGGGCTCTCCTCTGGGCCTTAATGCGACCGTGACTTCCGGTATCGTTTCTGCCAAAAACCGCCCAGTGCGCGCCTCCCAAGAAGGCGGCGAGTCTTCCTTGATTGACGCCATTCAGACTGATGCCGCGGTCAACCCGGGCAACTCCGGCGGTCCACTGGTGGACCGGGACGGAAATATCGTGGGCATGAACTCCATGATTGCTTCGCTGTCCAGTAATTCCACCGGGGAGGGCGGATCCATCGGACTGGGCTTCGCCATCCCGTCGAACTTTGCCAAGCGCATGGCGGACGAGCTCATTAATGATGGCAAGGTCACTCACCCGACCCTAGGCGTGAAGGTGCTGGCGCGTGACGACGGCAATGGTGCCCGTATCGCCGGGGTTGAGCCAGGTGGCCCAGCAGATAAGGCGGGCCTGAAGGAAGGTGACATCGTCACCCGCGTCAATGATCGCTTGATCGAGAATGCCGATGCCCTGATTGCGGCGGCGCGGTCGCAAGATTTTGGCGCGACAGTGACCTTGGAGGTTACACGCGAAGACTCGGATGAGTCTCGTCAGGTAGAGGTAACCCTCTCAGGCGAGTAAATTACTGTGCAAGACCTCATTAGGTGCTGAATGCACCGTACCTCACACCGCCGAAAGGCCCTACTGCCTTAAATTAAGGAGAATAATGCCAGATTTGCAGCAGGACTTGACCGACTCCGCGCAACCGGAAGGCGAAGGCAAGCACGATTCCTTGATGGATGTTGCCGAACCCGATGATGCCTTCCTGCTAGCGAGCGAGCAGGAGGATAGCCTAGCCGCGCCACGCCGTGCTCTCATCGTTATTGTCACTGATCACCCTGGGGAGCAATCCGATAGCACCTCTCAGTTGGTCAGTGAGTTGCTCGCGGAAGCTAACTTCCGTGTCGATGGCGCCATCGTGGTGCGTTCCAAGAAGTCCAAGATTCGCCAGGCCATTGAGACCGCCGTGGTCGGTGGCGTGGATTTGGTGCTGACCGTAGGCGGCACCGGTGTAGGCCCGCGCGACAAGACCCCGGAGGCTACCCGCTCCGTCATTGACAAGATGGTTCCGGGCGTGGCCCAGGCGCTGCGTTCTTCCGGTCAAGCCTGTGGCGCGGTGGATGCTTGCACGTCCCGCGGCTTGTCGGGCGTTTCTGGTTCGACTGTAGTGGTCAACCTTGCCTCGTCGCGCGCTGCGGTTCGCGATGGCATGGCTACCTTGGCACCGCTGGTGCACCACCTCATTGAGCAGCTGCAACAATCCAGCGTTCAGTAATCACAAGGCATAGTCTATGACGTTCCGGAAAAATCGTCGGAGAGTCTTCCGTCAATCGGAAGCTGCCGATTATGACCGTAGTGCTGATAAGCCCGGCACATCGGCTGCCCACGGGGTCGATGAGGATCGAATTGTTAACGTTGATGACGCGGAATCGGCCACCGCAGCAGAAGGGGAGTCTGGTCAGCGCGATGAGCAGTTCTACCGCGAGAACCAGCCCCCACACTATGGCGGCTAGTGCGAAGGAGAAGAGTGCAATCACGCACTCAGTAAAGGGATAGATAAAAGCCCGCGGTTCCTACTTCCTCGGAAGCGAAACCGCGGGCTTTGTGCTGCGAACAGCGACAGGCGTATAGCGAAAGGCTACTTGGCCTGGTGGCGGCCGCCGCCGGTGGAACCGTAGTCTGCGTCCTCTGCGGCGTGGGAGGAACGGCTAGTGCCGGTTCCCGGGATGTCCGTATCGGAGACATTCTGGGCTTCGAGCAGATCGCGGATTTCTGCCAGGAGCTCCTCGGAGGTTGGGGCGGGAGCCTCAGGGTCGACACCGTGGCGGCGCTTAGCGGCCTCGGTGAGCTTATTAATCGGCATCACGATGAGGAAGTAGACTACTGCGGCGATAATGAGGAAGTTGATCGCCGCGGAGATGACGGCGCCGAAGTCCACAAAGGTGTTTTTCGCCTCCGTGATCTGGAAGCCAACGGCCCCAACCTCGGCGGAGCCGAGGGAGTTAATGATCGGCTGGATAATAGAATCCGTAATGGATTTGACGATTGCGGTAAAGGCAGAACCGATGATGACTGCGGTGGCAAGTTCGATGACGTTGCCACGCATGATGAAGTCTTTGAAGCCCTTGAGCATGGTGATAAGCACCAACCTTTCTGGGAATAACTAACGGTAGGTAAAAACCATGGACACTGCGAAACCTTAATGGAGCCGGTAACCGACCACAACTGTTGTGGCTGAAAAGGTCTAGTGTTGCTGCGGGTGAGCGCGATCACCAACTATGACCACCGTGAGCGGCTGGCTTAACGACGCCGCGGCAACATCATTAGCGTGATCTTGGGGCAATGCGAGTAAAACGGTCGACGAGGAAGCCTCGCCTTCCGGGCTGGAGGTAGACACCACGCGTCCGCCTGAGGCGATAACGCGTGCGGTAGGGGTTGCGGCGGCCGCCCCCGCCTCAACTGCGGTCACCACGTCCACGGTGTCGCCGTGATGCAAATGGGGGATGATATCGGGCGCGGCAAGTTTGACCGGAATCATCCGCCCGGCCTCGGCCCCTGTGCCACCCACCAAGCTGGAGACAAGATCTTCTCCTAGAAGGCGAGCACCGGTAATCACTTCGCCCTTGTTGGCGGCGGCGGTAATAACGCGGCCACTTAGTTCTTCTGGCTTTTCCGTTAGCGTAGAATCGGGGATAGAGGAGGCAGGAAGCCGGGCTAGGTCGACGTCGGCAAGCGCAAGCTCTGCTCCCGCCGGCAGATCGCGGCTAAAAACGGGAACGCGCGGTAGCTCCTTGGCCGCCGAAAGGGCCGAGGCTAGCGCGGCAATAAGGAGGGCCACCGCAATGGCGCGGCGCACTAGTACGCCGCGGCGGTGGCCAGGGGTGCGGAGGGTATCAACGAGGCGGGGAAAATGAGAAGTGGGCATACTTTTTTAGACTGTCCAAAACCGCTCATGGTTCCCGTACCCCGGAAACTAGAAGCGAGTGATGCCGTGGGCGGTGACGACGGCATCGACCTTGCGGTCGTGGTCCTCGGTAGGTAGCTCATCTAGCAGCTCGGTGGGGTAGACCATGGCGAAGACCGGTGGCTTGCCGTGGGGAAGTGGCTCTAGTGCGCGGTCATAGTATCCGCCGCCTTTGCCCATGCGGTTGCCCTTGGCGTCTACGGCCATGGCTGGGGCGAGTACCAGATCGCACTCGGCCAGGACGCTGCTATCAAAGCTTGGGCCTTGGGGCTCATTCAAACCCATCGCGCTTTCGTGCATTGCTTCTTTGCCGCGGTATTCAGCAAAGGTCAACGTGCCATTCTCGCCGGAAATTGGCAAGAGGACGCGGGAGACATGCTCCTTGAGCCACGGCACAAAATCGGCGCCGCCCGGCTCCGAACCCAAAGGCCAGTAGGCAGCCACGGTCATGGACTCGGTGAGTTCGGACTCGAGATGCTTACGCACGCCAGCAGTAAAGGCGTCGTGGTCTTCGGCGGAAAGTTCGCGGCGGGCCTGGACCAAGCGGGCCCGCAGCTCGTTTTTAGCAGTCATGGAAGAGGTCATAAATTAATCATAACCCCGCGGCGTAGCGGTGCACGGGAAAATAATGTGGCGTTGTACGCTATTACGCATGGCTATAGAACGCGAAGATTCCGCCCGCGGAATCACCACGGTTGTAGTTCCAGCGGCAGGTATGGGCACCCGATTTTTGCCCGCCACCAAGACGGTTCCCAAAGAACTGCTTCCCGTTGTTGATACTCCCGGCATTGAACTCATCGCAGAGGAGGCGGCCTCTGTAGGCGCCCGCCGCCTTGCGGTGATTACCGCGCCCGATAAGCAAGAAGTCATGCGCCACTTCGAAGCTTTCCCAGAACTGGTAGACACCCTTGAATCCCGCGGCAAGGACGAGCAGGTTGCCAAGGTTAAGCGCGCTAATCAGCTCATTCACCCTGTTGCGGTGGAGCAGGAAAAGCCACTGGGCTTGGGCCACGCGGTGGGCCTGGCAGAAGAGGTACTCGGCGAAGATGAGGATTCTTTTGCCGTCATGCTTCCAGATGACATCGTGCTGCCTGCCACCGTCATGGCAGACATGGCTCGCGTGCGCGCGGCTTTGGGCGGTAGCGTGCTGTGCGCCTTCGAGGTCCCGCGCGAGCAGACCTATAACTACGGCGTCTTCGACGTAGAAGATACCAATGCCCCCGGCGTTAAGAAGGTCGTGGGCATGGTGGAAAAGCCGGCGGTGGAAGATGCCCCGTCTAATCTCGTGGCCACCGGTCGCTACCTATTGGATCGCAAGATTTTTGATGCCCTCCGCCGTATTAAGCCAGGCAAGGGCGGCGAGCTGCAGCTTACCGACGCCATCGAGCTCCTCATCGAGGAAGGCGAGCCCGTGCACGTGGTAGTCCACCAAGGAAAGCGTCATGATTTGGGAAATCCCGGTGGGTATATCCCCGCCAATGTGGATTTTGGTCTGCGCGATGAAAAGTATGGCCCCACGCTGTATAAAGCGATTAAGCAGATTGTGGCCGAGTATGAGGATGAGCACGGCCTAAACTAGGGAGATTTCCCAAGGGCAGAGGACATGAAAGCGAAGAAAGGGCTGGCATAGACCTTATGCGTTCAGTTGATGACCAGTTGGCGCTGGTAACGGATGCGGCGAACACGCCGGAGCCGGTGCGCATCGGTATTTCCAACGCGTTGGGGTTAATGTGCGCCGAGGAGGTGCAAGCAAACCAGCCCCTGCCGGGCTTTCCGCAGGCAGCCATCGACGGCTATGCGGTGCGCGCCGTTGATATTGGAGGCGAGCGCGGCCTAAGGCTCCGCCGTCCCAAGGAGCAGGAGGAGCAGGCTGCGGAGGGGGAAGAAGAGAAGGCACCCCAGCAACCGGAGGTCGAGCGTTCCTTGCCTGTGGTGGGCGAGGTTCCGGCCGGCTCCAAGCAGCCGTTGCGCCTGCAGCCCAAGCAAGCCGTGCGTGTGTATACGGGTGCGCCTTTGCCCACGCTTGCCGACGCCGTCCTTCCCCTCGAGTGGACCGACCGCGGCCGCAAGCGCGTCACCGCCCATCGCCCGGTGCGCTCCGGTGACTTTGTTCGCCGGGTAGGCGACGATATCCAACCTGGCGATGTGGCTGTATCTTCCGGCACGGTTTTGGGCCCCGCCCAGATCGGCCTGCTGGCCGCAGTTGGCCGCTCTAAGGTATTGGTCTATCCGCGCCCGCGCATCACCATCATCTCCTTTGGCCGCGAACTGGTTGATTTGGACCAAGAACCGGCACTGGGCCAAGTCTTTGACGTCAACTCTTATTCCCTCGCCGCCGCGGCTCGCGAGGCTGGGGCAGAGGTGCATCGCGTTGGCATTGCCGAGGGGGAGCCGCGCCGCATCCGCGAAGCGCTGGAAAAGCACATCGCTCGCAGCGAGGTCCTGGTCATCTCCGGTGCGGTTGGTGGAGCCGGCGCCGAGGCCATCCGTGAGATTCTTGATGACCTCGGTGATATCGATACCTCTCGTGTTGCCATGCATCCCGGCTCCGTCCAGGGGTTTGGTCTGGTGGGCGAGGAACGCATTCCTACCTTCTTGCTGCCGTCTAATCCAGTATCCGCGCTCGTGGTCTTCGAGGTATATATCCGCCCGCTCATTCGCTTGGCACTGGGTAAACGCAATGCGCACCGCCGTGTGGTGCGTGCCCGCGCGCTGAACCACATCGATTCCCGCCCCGGCCGGCGCGGCTTCATCCGCGCTCGTTTGATGCGCGATGCGGAAACCGCGGATTATCTGGTGGAAGGGCTGGGCGGTGCCGCGGGTGCCCCAGCGCACCTATTGGCCGGTCTTTCGGAGGCCAATGCCATGATTCGCGTGCCGGAAGAGGTAACGGAAATCCGCCCGGGCGATGTGGTCGATGTGTTGTTTTTGACCCAGCGTAGCTAATGCTCGATCCCTTCGGCACTGCGGCGGATAGGTTCCGCCTTCCCGCTACCGGCCCCACGGATGACATGCATCCGGGATGGCCGGAATCTACTCCTTTTGTTAGGCTTCCCGCTTCCGCTGTCTTCCCTTCGGGGGCGCGGATGCGCCTGCGGCCGCTGCTGCGATCTGATGGGCATGAGTGGCGGCGCCAACGTATCGAAGATGAAAGCTTCCTCCGCTCAGTCGAGCCGACCCAAGCGGCACCTTGGGCGGCGGCGCATAGCCAGCAGGCGTGGTGGAATCATCTGATGTACCTGCGTACCGCCGCCCGTGAGGCACTGGTGGTCCCACTTGTCATTGAAGTGGAGGGCCAATTCGTAGGCCAAATCACCTTGGGGAATATTCAGCATGGCAGCATTCGCGATTGCTGGATTGGTTACTGGGTTTATTCCGCTATCCACGGCGCCGGGGTGGCTACGGCTGCCACCGCCTTAGGCGTGGACCACGCCTTTGGACGGGTGGGCCTACACCGGGTGACCGCTACCTATCTAGAGAGCAATCCTGCCTCTGGTCGCGTCTTAGCCGCCAATGGCTTTCGACACGAGGGATACTTGCGTCGCAATTTGCATATAGACGGTGCCTGGCAGGACCACCATTACGTGGCTTTAGTTAAAGAAGACTATGCCTCCACGGCTGTCGAGCGCCTGCGCCAGGCTGGCCGGTTGGCGTGAAATATCTCCACAGTTGCTGGGATTTCGACCTCAATTTTCACAGAAGTCACAACATTGTAATTTGTGGGAATTTGGGGTGCTATGGTGCGGTTTCACCGTTTAGAGTGGAGTAATCATCTGTATTCAAGGGGAAGGTCCTTTTCGTGTCGACAGCTGTGCCGGTTATCGCGATCATCGTGGTGTGGCTCTTCGTCCTCGCACCATGGATTCTGGGTAGGAATAACCGCCCAATGAGCCATACTGGTGAGGCCTTTGAAGATACTCGCGTCCTTTTTGAAGGAGATTCTGGCAAGGTCGCTGGCCGCCGGCGTCCACGCCTGCGTGCCGATGATGTGCACCGCCGCGAGGACCAGGACGAGGCGGACTATGAAGTAGTAGAGGCCGCAGACACCGGCGTGGATGAGTCGGATGCCGAGGCTACTAAGCCCTCTTCGCGCTCCGTGACTATTGCCGGTGCTGCCCGCCGCGCTAAGTCCCAGCCTTTCGGTACCGGCAGCCGTGCGTTTTCTGCGGCGTCTTCCTCCGCAGCTGGTGAGGACACTCAGCCAGAAGCAGATACTATCGACGGCGAACTGGTCGAGGAAGCGACTGTAGAAGGCGACGATTCTGCAGTTCAGCCCCAAGCAGTCGCGGTCCCAGCCTCCCAGCAGGCTGATACGGCGGCAGTTGGTGACGACACCGAATTCGATGATGCCGATGACGTACTTCTTGAGGACGAGGAAGACGCCGCAGACCAGGCCGCAAAAGATGACTCTACCGATATTGCTGCCGCCGAGTCAGAGGTCTTTAGCGCTCCCGCAGTCTCTACCGTGGCGAGTGATGCCTATGACTACGACGAGACTTATACCTCGCCGGTGGACCTTATGTACCCCGGTGCCGTAGATAAGGCCGAGGTCGCTGAGAAGGATTCTGCCGATTCGGAAGTTGCGGCTGACGCTGAGCCGGTATCCGTGGACAAGGCAGAGGCCGAGGACTCTGGGGAACTCATGGAAACCGCTGCAGCAGACGACGCCGGTATGGATACCAACCTGTCCGAGGATGAGGTGGAATTCGCGCAGCGTCGCATGGGCCGTGGCGGCTGGGACCCGGTAGCAGAAAAGGAAAAGTCTGTTACTCGTTACCAGCGCCGTCAGCGCACCCTGCTGGGCCTAGCCGTGGCCGTGGTACTCACGGTGGCCCTGGGGATCGTGGCCGGCGGCTGGACCTGGTGGTTGGCTGCGGTGGCCGGTGCGCTCACCGTTGTCTATCTGATGGCTCTTCGCGCTCAGGTCCGTCAGGAGCGAGCCCTGATGCGCCGCCGTGTGCGCCACTTGCGCCGCGCCCGTTTGGGCGTGCGCAACGCAGAGGATGAAGCTTTGAAGATTCCGCGCAACTTGCGCCGCCCAGGCGCTGTGATCGTGGAGATCGATGACGAAAGCCCTGACTTTGTGCACCTTCCGCTGCGCTATAACGATGGGGAAGACGGCGATTTTGATGGCCCCCACGCCGGGCCCGACGGCTATAGCCGGCGCGATGACCTAGCAGCCCGTCGCGCTGGATAGGAACTGGTGCCGACTTAGCAGGCCGCGTTCCGGAGTTCAGTGGAAGGCGCTGACCGCGGGTTCGTGAGCGCGTTGTATTCCTGCGCTAGGCCATAATGCGGCACACCGCTGTCGTGCCATACCCCGGAGGTTCCGCGGCGGTGAGAGCCGATGAGATGGGTATCAATCATGCCGATCGCCTCCATGAGTGCGAAACAGGTGACGGGGCCGACAAAGCGGAAGCCCTTCTTCTTGAGTTCGCGTGACATCAACTTGGATTCGTAGCTCTTTTTCGGAATATCTTCCATTGCGGTGGGGTAGAGGTTCTCCGGCGGTTGGAAGGACCAAATGAACTCCGCCAGCCCGCCCTCTTCGCGTAGGGCGATGGTGGCTTTGGCGTTTGTGATGGCGGCGCGGATTTTGGTCTCGTTGCGAATAATGGAGGCGTCGCCAAGCAATCGCTCAACATCCGGTTCGGTAAATTGAGCGACTTTTTCAGGATCGAAGTCGCAAAAAGCCGCACGGAAGGCCTCGCGCTTTTTCAAAACCACCGCCCAGGAAAGCCCGGACTGGAAAGACTCGAGGCTCAAACGCTCGTAAAGAGCTGCTTCATCAAAAATAGGCAGGCCCCATTCGGTGTCGTAATACTCCTTCAACATCGGCGAGGACATTGCCCAAGGCGGGCGGCCAAGTCCATCATCGTCATAGACTAAGGCGGTGCGCTCTGCGGACTGCGTAGCTGGTTTGCTCATGGTGTTCTCCTTTAATCTTTCTGCCTGGTTCCCATTGAAACAGTCCGCGTGACTATATGCCGTTCCTTCCCCGGCAAAGGGCGAAATTCCCAGCAGTATGGGCGTAGGCCATTGCCTTCGCATCGGGTGAGGGGTTCAGGGTAATCTGTTCAGCATGAATAGACCTGCCGTACGCGATGCCGCTTTGCTTATTTTTCGAGCGGTCCTCGGATTAATCTTTATCGCACACGGCGTGGACAAGATGTTTATGACCGGCATGGACGAAACCGTGGGGCAATTTTCCGCCCTTGGGGTGCCGCAGCCACAGCTTTCCGGCTATATCGCCGCCATCGGGGAGATGGTTGGGGGCGCCTTCCTCGTCGTCGGTTTGCTCACCACTTTTGTGGCCGGCGCGCTTGCCCTGCTGATGGGGTGCGCACTGTACTTTGTGCATTTGGGACATGGTCTTTTTGCTGCCGAAGGCGGAATCGAATACCCACTGGTATTGCTGATGTCCTTATTGATGATCGTGATTTTTGGCTCCGGTCGAGCCAGCATGGACGGGGTGCTCAGCAATGTTGACGCATAGCCAAGTCCAAGCGGCGATTTCTGCGCAGCTGGACGGTGAGCACTCAGATCTGGCAGAGGACGTAATCGATGCACACTTGGAAAGCTGCGCCGAATGCCGCGCCTTTCGCGATAAGGCGGCCGCGCTTTCGCGATCATTGCGTTTTGTGGAGCCTGCGGAATCCGGTATGGCGCCGCCAACGGATCTCTCCGAAGTCATTTTGGCCGGTGTGGAGCCGGAATGGCGGCGCACCTCGAGCGCTCGCCAGGCCAACCTGACGGTTGCGCGTGCCGCCATGGTGCTCATGGGCGCCATCTTTGCACTCTGGGCAGTAGCGCTCATCGTCCATTCCTCCGGGCTCGTACCGTTGGGTGAGGAAGGAAAGGTTTTAGATCCCACGGCGGATCCGGAACGAGCCAACCTGTTGATGGAAGGCGCAGCCGTACGCTTTGGCATGGCCTGTGGCCTATTTTTTAGTGCCTGGCGCCCCGCAGCGCTTACCGGCCTGCTCCCGGTCTCGGCCACGATGTTTGCTTTCCTCTTCGGGTTCGGCATGCGCGATATTGCGCTGGGCACCGTAACCATCGAACAGGTATATTTTCTTATCGCTACCGCGCTGGCGATCTTCAGCTTGGCGTGGGCTTGGGCGGCAGAAAAGGGCTACTTGGTGCGCGCCTGGTGGAAGTCCCTCAACGCACAACCTCAATAAGCCCCGCTTTCGTGCGGCTAGGTCCAGCTAGGCAGCCACATCATGGAGTGGTACCAAGAATCTGGAATCTTGTAGCCGTACAAAATGGGAGAGAAATAGAAGAACATCGCCACTACCAGGGCTAGGTAGAACACGGCGGCGATTGTTCCCCAGCGTACAGGGCCGCCTGCCAAACTCTTGAGCCATCCCCACTGCACTGGCCTGCCATGGCCGATGAGCTGGCCGAGTGCTAAGGCAATGAGCACGATGACAAAGGGGATAAACGCAGTGGCATAAAAGAAGTACATCTGGCGGTCAAAGGCTGCAAGCCAGGGCAAGAAACCTGCCCCAAAGCCCACCAAGGGGATGAGGAAGCTGCGATTGCGACGAATGATAAGTGACCACAGTCCCCACAGGACGGCCGGGATGACCAGCCACCAGATAGCCGGCGTGCCAAAAAGGTAGAGCATCTTGCGGCACTCGTTGCTGCCATCACCGCATTGCAGGTCGGTGGAGGAGTAGTACAAGATGGGCCGGGCGGCTACCAGCCACGCCCAAGGCTTAGAATCCCACGGGTGGTGGTGGCCACCGGAGGAAGTCAGGCTGGCGTGGAATTCTAGGACAGAGGAATGGTAGTAGAACCAGCCTGCCAGGGATTCAGGCAGGTGCATCAGCCACGATCCATCCTCGATCGTTCCATCTACTTTGGCGTGGCGGTACACGGCGGTTTCGGAGGAAAACCACGCTCGCCAGGTCCAGGCGTAGAGCAGCACCGGCACCAGTACGAGGGAGGCTAGGGCAGCAGGAGTATCGCGCACGAGGGTGCCCACTATGTAGCGGCGTACGCCATAGCGCTTGCGCAGGGCAAGATCGCTAAAGACGGACATGAGGCCAAAGAACATGATGAAGTACAGGCCGGACCACTTCACCCCCAGGGAAAGGCCAAGACAGACGCCCGCGAGGAGTCGCCACCAGCGGAATCCAAAGCGTGGTCCGAAGGCGGAGGAGCCCAAACGATTTTTAAGGAAAGCGCTGTGGAGGCGCTCGCGCATCTGATTATGATCGCGAGCAAGTGCCCAGGCGGCCGAGACAACAAAGAAGACCTGGAAAATGTCCAACATGCCGAACTTGGAAGAGACCAAAAGCACACCATCAAAGACGGCGATGAGGCCAGCCAGGGTTGCTACCTGCCAGGATAAAGAGACGCGGCGGGCCAGGGACATCGTCAAGAGCACGGTGGCTGCGCCGAAGAGGGCAGTCATAAAACGCCAGCCCAGTGGGGAATAGCCAGCGACCCATTCGGACAGCGCCACAATCTGCTTGCCCAGCGGTGGGTGAACCACCAGGCCATAACCGGGGTTGGATTCTATACCTCCGATGAAGAGGTTATCCCAGCTTCGCACCATGTCCCAGGCTTGCGGAACGTAGTGCTTTTCATCAAAGACAGGAGTGCCCTTTGATACGGGCGCGGTCAATCCGGCAAAGCGGGTAATGAGCGCGAGTACGCCAACGACGCTAGTGCTTATCCAGTCAGCCTTGCCCCACTGATAGGTGCGGGGCGCTGGCGGGGCCACAGTGTCGTGCGTGGTGCGCGATGGGGCAGCGGTAGCAATAGTCACTTGGTTGAGTCTAGGCGACAAGGCACCGCGCCCGCGCATTAGAGAGTATGGAATGCTAGAGATATGTCTGTTTCAGGTCTGGATCCACTACCGCGCGGGGTCATCCTCGCCGCCACGCCGCTGGGAAACGTGGGAGATGCCTCCGCGCGTTTAATGCATGCCTTGCAGCATGCGGACGTCATTGCGGCCGAGGATACGCGGCGCGTGCGGAACTTGGCGCAAGCTTTGGGCATCGAGATTTCTGGGCGGGTGGTGTCCAACTTTGATCACAATGAAAAAGACCGCGCCCAGCAGCTTATCGACGCCGCCGCGGCCGGCACCGTCCTTGTTGTCACCGATGCCGGTATGCCGATTATTTCTGATCCGGGCTTGTCCATTGTGGCTGCGGCGGCCGAGCGCGATATCCCCGTGACCTGCTTTCCCGGGCCTTCTGCCGTGCCGACAGCCCTGGCACTGTCTGGCCTAGGCGTAGGGCATTTCCTCTTCGACGCCTTTCCTCCCCGCAAGCCCGGCCCCCGCAGAGCCTGGCTGGAGTCATTGCAGAATGAAAAGCGCGCCATTGTCTTCTTCGAATCGCCTCACCGCGTGGCCGAAACACTGGCAGAGGCCGCGGAGGTTCTCGGCGCCGAGCGCCCAGCCGCGGTGTGCAGGGAGCTTACTAAAACCTATGAGGAAGTTCGCCGTGGCAGCTTGGGTGAGCTGGCCGAGTGGGCGGCAGAAGGAGCCCGGGGAGAGATCACCGTGGTAATTGAAGGCGGTACTGCCGCGGCTGCCACCGCCGCAGATTTGGTTTTCCAAGCGCTCGAATTGGCGGCAGGGGGAATGCGGCTTAAGGATGCGTGTAAGCAGGTAGCGAAAGGCACCGAGGTTTCCAACCGCGAGCTTTACGACGCCGCTTTGCAAGTCCGCAAGTCTTAACCGGCAGTGTCTTTTCGACTACGACACACCTTGTAGCACCGGTAGACAGCCTCACTAATGACCCCTTTGTAACTGAATTGTTATAGTTTTTGGGCGTGTGAGCGACTTAAAGCGCTATCTACATGGGGAAATGAAGCGTAAAAACCCCTCAGATTTTCGTGGAAAATCCCTGGCAAACGGCGTTGAGCAGCGAAGTTTATGCGTGCTTCGTTTGATAATTGAGTAGTTCCGCACCACTGTATAGTTCATGACAAACTCGGAAAATATGGGCACAGGCGTGCCAGAAGAAGGAAAGGAACCGGTCGGCGCACATGCGCAGCCGGCTTCGGCTTCTTCGAGCGAGCAGCCTATTGAGAATTATCAGACTGTAGACGAACAGCTGGACGCACAATCTGCCACCGGCCAGCTGCAGGATATGATTCACTCCGACGGTTTCCACCCGGAGCGCTACGACGATCCTGAGGTAGAAATTGCGGCCGATCGTGACAATATGCCAATCGATTGGTCCATCGTCGGCATCGCCGGCGTGCTTGTTGCCGCGATCGTCGTCTGGGGTTTGGCTGCCCCGGATAACTTTGCCAACTTCTCCGCTTCGGCCCTGACCTGGGTAGTCGACAACTTTGGTTGGGCATACATTCTCTTCGGCACCGTCTTTGTGGTGTTCGTTGTCTTCATTGCCGCCTCCAAGTTCGGCTCCATCAAGCTGGGCCGCATTAATGAGGAGCCGGAATTTTCCACGCCCTCATGGATCGCCATGATGTTTGCCGCCGGTATGGGCATCGGCCTGATGTTCTATGGTGCCTCCGAGCCGCTAGCTAACTACCGTGACGGCACCCCAGGTGAGGGCACCGGCAACGTTGGATCTTCCATGGCCTATGCAATGTTCCACTGGACGCTGCACCCTTGGGCGGTCTATGCCATCGTTGGCTTGGCCATTGCATACTCCACCTTCCGCATCGGCCGTAAGCAGTTGTTGAGCCAGGCTTTCGTGCCGCTGATTGGCGAGCGTAATGCTAATGGTGCAGTGGGCAAGCTCATTGACATCCTGTCTATCTTCGCCACCGTCTTCGGCACCGCCTGCTCCCTGGGCCTGGGTGCCCTGCAGATTCAGGCCGGACTGAAGGCATCCGGAATCATCGATAATCCCACCAACTCCGTGGTTATCGGCATTGTGTTGGTTCTGACCCTCGCGTTCATCCTGTCTGCGATGTCCGGCGTGGGCAAGGGCATTCAGTATATCTCCAATGCGAATATGGTCCTCGCCGCAGTGTTGGCGATCTTCGTGTTCATCTTGGGCCCGACCGTTACCATCCTGAACCAGATTCCTGGCTCCATTGGTAACTACCTCAACTACTTCACCGAGATGATCGGCCGCACCGCCGAGTCCGAAAACGGCGCCGCCGCTGAGTGGCTTTCCGGTTACACGATCTTCTACTGGGCTTGGTGGGTTTCCTGGTCCCCGTTCGTGGGCATGTTCCTGGCTCGTATTTCCCGCGGCCGTTCCGTCCGCGAATTCTGCTTGGGCGTCCTGCTCATCCCAGCCGGCGTATCCACCCTGTGGTTCGCTATCTTCGGTGGCACCGCCATCCACATGGAGCAAAACGGCGAATCCATCACCGGCGAATCTGCCGAGGAAGAGCTGTTTAACCTCCTGCAGTCCATGCCTGGCGGTTTCGTTGCCGGCATCGTTGCAGCAATCCTGTTGGCTACCTTCTTCGTTACCTCGGCAGACTCCGCGTCCACGGTGATGGGCTCCATGTCCCAAAATGGTGCCGCTACTGCTAAGCCGTGGCTTTCCGCCGCGTGGGGTGGATTGACTGCCTTGGTAGGCCTGACCCTGCTCTTGGCCAATGAGGATGCACTGTCTAACCTGCAGAACGTCACCATCGTTGCTGCACTGCCATTCCTGTTCATCGTGGTTGGACTGATGTTCGCCATCTACAAGGCGTTGAGCGAGGATGTTATCTACCTCGAATACCGCGAGGCACAGCAGTTCCAGCGCAAGATGGCCCGCGAGCGCCGCCTGCACCGCGAGTACCAGCGCACGCAGGTTCTGAAGAAGCGCCGCAACGAACGCCTGAAGCACCCGATGAAGCGGAAGTAAATCGCTTTCTTCGCGGCTGCTCTAAAGCGCCCATTGTTTCCTTAGTGGTAGGGAAGCGGTGGGCGCTTTCTGCTGAAAATGCAGTTCACCTGCGGGAGAAATGTCTGCCCTAATCGTGTGTATAGGAGTCGGCTTCGATAAAGTAGAACCCATGACTGAGTCTGTAGTAGTTAATGTTGCTTGGCCCTACGCCAACGGCCCGCGCCACATCGGACACGTGGCCGGTTTTGGTGTTCCTTCCGACGTCTTTGCACGTTTCCAGCGAATGCGTGGCCGCAACGTACTCATGGTCTCGGGTACGGATGAGCACGGCACTCCGCTATTGGTACAGGCGGATAAAGAGGGCGTTTCCGTTCGTGAGCTCGCAGACCGCTATAACCGTCAGATCGTTACTGACTTGTCCAACCTTGGCCTGTCCTATGATCTCTTTACTCGCACCACCACCCGTAACCACTACTCCGTGGTGCAGGAGCTGTTCAAAGGCCTGTATGCCAACGGTTACATGCTCAAAGAGACCACCAAGGGCGCTATTTCGCCGTCTACCGGACGTACCCTGCCGGACCGCTATATCGAGGGCACCTGCCCAATTTGCGGTGCGGATGGCGCCCGCGGTGACCAATGCGATGAGTGCGGCAATCAGCTCGACCCCGTGGACCTTATCAACCCCGTATCTAAGATCAACGGTGAGACCCCGAAATTCATCGAAACCGAACACTTCCTACTGGATCTGCCAGCCATCAAGGATGAGCTGCAAAAGTGGCTTTCTACCCGCGAAGATTGGCGCCCGAACGTACTGAAGTTTTCCCTGAACCTGCTTGAAGATATGCGCCCGCGCACCATGACGCGCGATATTGACTGGGGAATTCCTATCCCCGTCGAGGGCTGGCAGGACAATAACGCCAAGAAACTCTACGTGTGGTTCGATGCGGTCATCGGCTATCTGTCTTCCTCCATCGAATGGGCGTACCGCACCGGTCAGCCCGAGGCCTGGAAGGACTTTTGGCAGAACCCAGACGCCCGCCACTATTACTTCCAAGGCAAGGACAATATCACCTTCCACTCCCAGATCTGGCCGGCCGAGCTATTGGGCTATGCCGGTAAGGGCAACAAGGGCGGGGAACTCCACAAGTACGGCGAGCTCAACTTGCCTACGGAAATCGTCTCCTCCGAGTACTTGACCATGTCTGGATCCAAGTTCTCCTCGTCCAAGGGTGTTGTCATCTATGTCAAGGACTTCTTGGCGGAGTTCGGCCCTGACGCCCTGCGCTACTTCATTGCCGTGGCTGGCCCTGAAAACAATGACACGGACTTTACCTGGGATGAGTTCGTTCGCCGTATCAATAATGAGCTGGCAAATGGCTGGGGTAACTTGGTCAACCGCACCGTATCTATGGCCTTTAAGAACTTCGGAGAGGTTCCCGCACCAGCAGCATTAGAAGAAAAGGACAAAGAAATCCTGCAGCTGGCGGAGGAGACCTTCGACACTGCCGGTGGTTTGCTGGAGCAGTCCAAATTTAAGCAGGCGATTACCGCTATCATGCACGTCGTCGGCGAGGCCAATGCCTATATTGCAGACCAGGAGCCATGGAAACTAGCCAAGGATGAGTCTCAGCGCGAGCGTCTAGCCACCGTGCTGTGGACCGCCCTCCAAGTCGTTTCTGACTGCAATGTCATGCTCACGCCCTACCTGCCGTTTACCGCGCAGAAGGTGCACGAAACCTTGGGCCGCAGCGGCGTGTGGGCCGCCCAGCCGGAGGTACACGACGTCAAGGACGATATTCCGGTAGAACTCGTGGGCGCTGGTTTACCGCCAGAGGGCCACGAATATCCGATTATCATGGGTGACTACACCCAGCAGCAGGCGAAGTGGGAGCGCATCCAAGTAGAGCCGGGCACCGCTTTGACAAAGCCTAAGCCGCTCGTCTCCAAGCTGGACCCAGAGCTGGGTGAAACCGGTCCAGAGTGGGCGCCTGTCTCCAAGTAACACCATATAAATAGCCGCGTTATCGCCCGATTTTTAGGAAGTTAAGGGCATAACGCGGCTATTTGTGTGCTCCAGTGCTGAGGGGCGCGGAGCGGCGGGGAAAAACCTGGCGGTTAGCGCTGGAAATCGCGCTGGAGGTGTACCAGGCCGAGGCGGACGCCGTCTTTGGTATGGATATTCGGCATACGGCCGGTCTCGGTAAAGCCGAACTTTTTATGCAAGGCGATAGAGCCTTCGTTGGTATCGACGATATAGGTGATCATCGTCTGTACGTAGCTGTCATCAGCGGCGTAGTCCATGAGGGCGTCGAGAAGCTCGGAGCCTACGCCCTTGCCCTGGGCGGAGGGAGCAATGTAGACGGAATCTTCGACGGTGCCGTAATAGATGGCAGGGGTCACGAACTGGAAATAGGCGGCCCAACCAATGATTTCATCATCGTGTACGGCTACGAAGACCGGGGAGCCGGCCTCAAACATCTCCTTGAGCCACTTTTCACGGTCAGCCACATCTTCTTGCCAGGTGACCAAGTTGGCGGCGGGTTTCGCTGCGGAGCCGGCGTTGTAGATGGCGGTGAGCGCGGGGGCGTCGGCAAGCTCGGCAGGGCGGATATGCATAGAAATTCCTTTACACCAGAAGTTGTAGGTGGGTGAGGCTCAGCCAACGATCGAACTTGTAGCAAACCTCTTTAAGAATACCCACGTTTTCAAACCCAAACTTTTCATGCAACTTAAGTGATGCCGCATTGGTGGAGACGATGAGGGCGAGCAGCGAATGAACCTTTTTATCGGCGCGCGCCGCCTTTACCAAGGCGCCAAGTAAAGCAGTGCCTACGCCTTGGCCCTGAGCGGTGGGGGAAAGATAGATGGTGGTTTCATAACAGCCTGTCCATACCTGCGGATCGCGGTAGGGGTGGTAGAGCGCCCACCCCAGGTAGTCGCCAGAATCGGACTCCGCGACGAGGCATGGGCAGTCCTTTTCCCACAGCTTGCGTAGGTAGTCTTCGCGCTCTGCGATGCTGGCCGGGGTAGCGCGGAAGATGGCGTCGGTGTGTGCGATGGCCCAGTTGAGGGTTTCGGTCATGGCGGGCACATCCGCAAGGCCGGCGGGTCTGATCAACATGGCAGCCAATATTACAATTGCGTGCATGGCTAAAAAGAAGCGACGACCCACTCCCGTTCCGGCACCGGGCCTCAGTGGCCTTATTGATGCGCACACGCATCTTTTCTCGCACAAGGACACCGATGAAGTGCTGGTGAATCGCGCACGCACCGCCGGTATCAGCCGCATGGTGACGGTTGGTGATGACCGCCGCGAATCGGCAGCGGCTCTGGCGACTGCACATGCCTTCCCGGATGTTTATGCTGCCTGTGCCATCCACCCAGTGCGCGCTAATGAGTTGGATGCGCCGACCAAGGCAGCGCTGGAAGAGATGGTGGCGGATCCGCGCTGCGTCGCGGTGGGGGAGACAGGACTGGATGCGTACTGGGTGCAGCATGAGCCAGAGACCACCGCGACCATGGCCCAGCAAGAGGAATCCCTGCGGTGGCATATTGACCTTGCAGTGCGCCATGGCAAGACGCTGATGATCCACAACCGCGAAGCGGATGCGGACTTGCTGCGCATCCTTGCCGACGCCCCCGCTCCCCACACCGTCATGCTGCACTGCTTCTCCTCGCCGCTGAAGGTAGCAGAGGAGGCCTTGGAGCGCGGCTACGTGTTGTCCTTTGCCGGCAACGTAACCTTTAAGCGCAACGCCGAGCTGCGGCGGGCGGCTGCCAAGGCGCCGGCCGGCGAGCTGCTGGTGGAAACTGATGCACCGTATATGACGCCAGAACCCTTCCGCGGCCAACGCAATGAACCGGCTCTTATCGGGCACACATATGAATGCATCGCCCGTGTACGCCACCAGACGGTGCAGGCGCTAGCGGCGGAGGTTAACGAAACCTTTGACCGCGTCTACGGCCTGGGCTAACTCCTGGGTGATGGTTTTCACAATTTCAAAACCCGCTGGCCAGGGGTGGCGTGGGTGTTTGGTGTGGCGGTTGTGTGCTCAGTGAGGCATGTGGCGGATTGGTTCTCGACTTTATGTTGCTGTTATCGTATTGTTATTAATCGTTCGTTTAGGTTTTAGGGATCCGCAGCGCCGCCCACGGTGCGGCAGCAGCAGATCTGAGCAATGCAATTGCCTGCGCGGAAATTCTTGCTGGCCTAAACTCTAATAATTGTTGAAACCTGCACTATCGGAGATTCATTCAGCATGTCACCTCATCAAATCAAGCGCATCAATAACTCCCGCTCGCTGCCACTGCGTCTGGCAACGGGTGGCGTCTTGGGTACCTTGGCCGTGGGCGGCGTCGTTGCCGTTGCGGCACAAAAGGATGTCACCGTCGACGTTAACGGCGACAAGGTGGAACTGGCTACCTTTGCCAAAGACGTTGACGGCGCGCTGGAGGCAGCTGGCGTTCAGGTGAGCGAGGAAGACATCGTCTACCCGGCACCGTCCGAGTCTGTGGGCGATGGCGATGAGATCTCCGTTCGCACCGCCAAGCCGGTGGCCGTGACTATCGACGGCGTGCAGCAGCAGTTGTCCACCACCGACCTCACCGTTTCTGACCTATTGGGTAACTTGAGCGGCGTGGCCAAGGGCGCTTCCGTCAAGTCCGGTGACGCTGACGTGGACCAGGATGCCCAGCTGGAAGAGGGCATGGACCTAGAGGTCGTTTCCCCGAAGATCGTCAAGATTAATGATGGTGGCAAGGTAACTTATACCAAGATTGCTGCTAAGACCGTCGAGGACGTTCTTAAGGCGCGCAATATCGACGTTGATGACGATGATCGTGTCTTCCCGTCCAAGGACACCAAGGTTACCGATGGCATGTCCATCAAGGTGGATCAGGTTTCCACTACGACCTATGACTCTGAGGAAGAGTTCGAAGCCGAGCCTAACTTTGTTGATGACCCGGAGCTGGAAGAGGGCACCGAAGAGGTCCGCGAGGAAGGCGTTAAGGGCAAGCGCGTTATCACTCGCAAGCTGGTGATGAAGGACGGCGCCAAGGAATCTAATGACGTCATCAAAGAAAAGGTGACCGTAGAGCCTAAGGCTGCCACCATCGCCCGCGGCACCAAGAAGGCCGAAGAAGAAAAGCCAGAGGAGGGCGGTAACTCTGGTGCTGCTGCTCCGGCTGTCGCCGATGGCTCCGTCTGGGATTCCATCGCACAGTGCGAGGCTACCGGTAACTGGGCTATCAATACCGGCAATGGCTTCTCCGGTGGCCTGCAGTTCACTCCATCCACTTGGGCCGCATTCGGTGGCACCGAGTACGCACCGGAGGCATGGCAGGCTTCCCGCGAGCAACAGATTGCCGTGGCACAGAAGGTGCAGGCGGCGCAGGGTTGGGGCGCTTGGCCGGCATGTACTTCCAAGCTGGGCCTGCGCTAGACTGAAGCGCTTTATCGCCGCACACCTAAGTGGTGTGCGGCTTTTTCATCTCTTCTACTAAGTTAGAAGGCATGACTGATTCCACCGGCGCCGCGCTTTTGGGCCCCGTAGAGATCCGCGCCCTCGCGGAGAAGCTCAACATTGTGCCCACGAAGAAGCTAGGGCAGAACTTTCTGCATGATCCGAATACCATTCGGCGCATCGTCGCTGCGGCCGAGTTGGATCCCGCAGACCGCGTCCTCGAGGTGGGGCCGGGCTTGGGCTCGCTAACCCTCGGCCTGGTAGAGGCTGTGGAAAAAGTTACCGCGGTAGAAATCGACTCGCGCCTGGCTGCACAGCTGCCCGATACCGTGGCTGAGCGCGCCCCGGAATATGCCCAGCGTCTTCAGGTGGTGGAAAAGGACGCACTGCGGGTAACAGAAGCTGACGTCACTGAGCCGACCGCTCTGGTAGCCAACTTGCCGTATAACGTGGCCGTCCCGGTGCTGCTGCACCTATTGGAGACTTTTCCTTCCATTTGTCGCGTGCTGGTTATGGTCCAGCTAGAGGTGGCGGACCGCCTAGCTGCGCAGCCGGGCAGCAAGGTGTACGGCGTGCCTTCGGTCAAAGCGGGATTTTATGGCAAGGTCTCCAAGGCGGGCACTATTGGTAAGAACGTCTTTTGGCCTGCGCCCAATATTGAGTCTGGGTTGGTGCGTATTGACGTCTTCGACTCTGCTCCGTGGCCCGTCACTGACGAGTCGCGTGCTAAGGTCTGGCCGGTTATCGACGCCGCCTTTGCCCAACGCCGCAAGACCCTGCGTGCGGCATTGTCGGGTCACTTTGGTTCGGGAGCAGCCGCCGAGGAAGCATTGCGAGCTGCGGACATCGATCCGAAGCAACGCGGCGAAAAGCTCGCCGTGGAGGACTTCGTACGATTGGCAGGAATCTAATGACCGCCCCCATCGATAACGAACCATTCGTCTACACGGCGCGGGCTCACTCCAAGGTCAATATTCACCTGGGAGTGGAGGAACCGCGAGAGGATGGGTTTCATGAGCTTGCCAGTGTTTTTCAGTCCTTAGAGCTACATGACACAGTAACGCTGACTGACTTGGGGAACCCCGAGGTAGATAAGCCACGCATTCAGGGCCTGAAGGTTACAGGCCCTCACGCGCAGGGCGTGCCAGAAGACTATACGAACCTAGCGTGGACCGCGGTAAACCGTATCATGCAGTACCTGTACAGCACCCATGGGCCGAAGGCGCTGCCGGAGGTAGCGCTGGAAATCCACAAAGCCATTCCTACCGCCGGTGGCATGGCAGGTGGTTCGGCGGATGCGGCGGCCGCGCTGCGATTGGCCGAGCGCTGCTATGGCGGCTATTACGGCATCGATTCGGTGGGGGAGCCAATCCTAGACGCGCTGGGCGCGGCATTGGGCTCGGATGTTCCCTTCACCTTGCTGGGAGGCACCGCGCTCGGCACGGGGCGCGGCGAGCAGCTGACCCCGATGATGACGCGCGGTACCTACGATTGGGCGCTCATCGCCTCGGACCGTGGGCTTTCTACCCCGCAGGTCTTTCATAAGCTCGATGAGATGCGGGAAAAGGGTCGCGGCGGTGAGCCACACCTGGACACCGCAGCGGTATCGCAGGCGCTCATCTCGGGCGATCCGCACCGAGTGGCGCAGCACTTGCATAACGATTTGCAGCCGGCAGCGCTGTCGTTGCGCCCAGACCTGCGCAAGACCTTGGAGGCCGGTGTGGCCGCCGGAGCCCTAGCAGGGATTGTCTCCGGCAGTGGTCCGACCTGTGCCTTCCTTTGCGCTGGGGCAGAAGAAGCTCAGGAAGTAGTGTCCCAAGTGACGGTGGAGATTCCCGGAACCAAGGGAGTGGCTACCCAGGGGCCAGCTAGCGGCGCCGTGGTGCTGTAGCTAGAGCACCGTCATTTCGGTGGGCTCGATGTCGAGGTCGAAGCGGTTGACTTCCTTTTCCTGCAGGAGGTCAATGACTACGAGCTGCTTCTTCTGGGCGTCAGTGATAAAGGCATAGCCATCGGCAGCCTGAAGGATAGGTCCTGGTTGCTGCCATTCCTTGTTTTCCTTCCACCGGGAGATGGCATCAATCTGCTTGGTGATTTCACCGGAATCTGGGTCGATGACGTTGAGTTTGCCGTCGGTGGTCAGCACAAGTGCCTCGCCCAGCGGGCCGCGGGCTAGGGAGCGGAACCAATAAGAAGCATCGAGGTCTACCTTCTTGGCCGAAAAATCCTTGGTATCTACCAAGGTTACGGAGGTAGGGCGTTCGAGCTCTGCGTCTTTGTCGGTCTTATTATCGGCCAGGATGACATCGGATTCCTCCGAACCGGCGGCATTGCCAGAGCGCTGGTAGCCGCCTGCACCGGCATAAGCAGAGGCGTCTACCTTGTGGAACTCCTTGCCATCAAAGACCACCGGGCCGTCTTCGCAGCCAAAGAAAATATTGCCGTTTCCAGCGGCAGCCTCGCCGTGGATACCAGGGCATTTGGTGGTCTCAGTAAGAACTTTGCCCTCCTTATCCAGATGCTGGATGGTGTGGCGCTCGTCCTCGGTGCCCTTAGTGATGACCACCGAGCCATCCTTCAGCGGTACGGCCACGCCGTGGTGTGCGGCCCCGGTGCCAACGGTATTGACTGGCTGGGCGTCCTTTTTGCCAATGTCTTCGGTCTTATAAATCTTTGCCACGCCATCACCATCGGAAAATAGTGCGGTAAAGCCATCGTGGTGGACCACGTGGCCGGCATGCGGTGCCTTATTGGGGGCGTCGCCAAGCGCGGGCTCAGCGGTGTAGTAGTGGTTGTGATCGCCATGGCCCTTGGTGATGCGCCCAGTGTCGTAGGTGAGGAAGCTATCGCCCTTAGTGACCATGACGTGGCGATTATCGCCGGCATCGCTGAGACGAAGGAAGGCATTCATCTTGTCCTCGCCGATTACTTTGCCCGTTTTGGCGTCATAGGCGGTTAGACCATCCGCATGGGAGATAACGATGCGGGTGGGCAGCTGGGCTACCTCGGTTTCTCCCTCTTCGGCTTCAAAGCCTTCGTGTGAGTGTCCGGCGTGGTCATGGCCGTGCTCGTGGTCATGGTCATGGTCGTGTTCATGGGCATGCTCGGCTTCGCTATGTGCGTGGTCGTGGGAGTGCAGTGAGTCCTTTTCTTCCTCGGTGGGGGGCAGAGCAGGAAGCGATGGCTATCGCCGCAGTGGAAAGCACGGCGCAGAGAGAAAGTGTGTAGCGTTTCATACATTGGCAGAGTATTGGACTTGAAAATCAATAGCAATAGGTTGCAGAAATGCGGGGGTACAGGCAGGGAGGTATTAAGATGGACACTCGTTATGGCAAACCTGATTAACCTCGAGCAAGTCAGCAAAACTTATGGATTAAAAACCCTTTTAGACGGGGTGTCCCTAGGTGTGCAAAGCGGCGATCGCATCGGCATCGTCGGCGTTAATGGCGGTGGCAAAACCACCTTGCTGGAGGTACTTACCGGCATCGAACCACCCGATGCCGGCCGCGTATCCCATACCTCTGATCTACGCATGGCCGTGGTCACCCAGCGCTTCGATCTACCCGATGAACTGACCATCGCCCAAGTCATTATCGAACCCCTCGAACTGGAAACCTATGAGTGGGCATCCAATGCCAAGGTGCGCGATGTCTTGGGCGGCCTGGGCATTGTGGATTTGGGATTGGATACCCCAGTTGGCTCACTCTCCGGTGGCGAGCGCCGCCGCGTGAACCTAGCCGCCGCGCTGGTACAGGACTTGGATCTCGTGGTGCTCGATGAGCCCACCAACCACCTTGACGTGGAGGGAGTGCAGTGGCTCGCAGATCACCTCCTTAAGCGCAACTTGGCCGTAGTCGTGGTCACCCACGATCGCTGGTTCCTCGACACCGTAGCCACGTGGACCTGGGAAGTCCACGATGGCGTGGTTGATACCTACGAGGGCGGCTACAACGATTGGACCTTCGCCCGCGCCGAGCGCGCCCGCCAGGCCGATGCCATGGAACAGCGACGCAAGAACCTCGCCCGCAAAGAGCTGGCATGGTTGCGTCGTGGCGCGCCTGCCCGCACGTCCAAGCCGCGCTACCGGATTGAAGCTGCCGAGGCGCTCATCGCAGACGTGCCGGAGCCGCGCAATAAGGTCGAGCTCATGGCCTTTTCTAAGCAGCGCCAAGGTCGCGTGGTCATCGAGCTTGAGGATGCCACCGTGAAGTCCCCAGACGATCGCACCTTGGCGGATCACCTTACCTGGCGCCTAGCCCCCGGCGAGCGCATTGGTTTGGTAGGCGTCAATGGCTCCGGTAAGACCACGCTGCTGCGCACCCTGGCCGGCGAATACGAGCTGGCGGCCGGCAAGCGCATCGAGGGCCAAACCGTGCGCCTTGGCTGGTTGCGCCAAGAGCTCGATGACTTGGATCCGCAGCGTCGGCTTATCGACGCCGTCGAGGACGTTGCCACCTATGTCCAGCTCGGCAAAAAGGAACTTTCTGCCTCCCAACTTGCTGAGCGCCTAGGGTTTTCCGCCAAGCGCCAGCGCACCCCGGTGGGGGATCTCTCCGGCGGCGAGCGCCGCCGCTTGCAGCTCACCCGCGTACTGATGGCCGAGCCCAATGTGCTGTTGCTCGATGAGCCCACCAACGACCTCGACATCGATACCCTACAGGAACTGGAGTCTCTCCTTGACTCTTGGCCGGGCACGATGGTGGTTATCTCGCACGATCGCTACCTCATTGAGCGCATCGCGGACAATACCTATGCGCTCTTTGGTGATGGCAAACTCACCAACCTTCCCGGCGGCATCGATGAGTACCTGCGCAAGCGCGCCGCACTTGAGGCGCAACACAACTCCGGCGTGCTCAACTTGGGCGAAAGGAAGCCAGACAGCTCTGCTCCTAAGCCGGAAAAGAAGCTCTCTTCCCAGCAAGAACGTGAAATCACCAAGAAAATGAACGCGCTGGAGCGCAAGATGCACAAGCTCGAGAAGGCGGCCGCGCAGATTAATGAGAAGATGGCGACTGCCGCGGAAAAGGTCGACACTCAAGCCTTGACCGAGCTAGACGGAGAACTAAAGGACAACCGTAGCGCCTACGAGGAACTGGAGATGGAATGGCTAGAGTTGGGGGAGAAGCTCGAAGGGTAGAAGCCCGCATCGCCGATATCGTCGGCCACCTTGACCTGTGGGGCATTATCGGCGCTGCGGCGCTTTTTACCCTAGGCCTTACCCCATCCCTCCTGCCGCGTGACTGGCTCTACCAAGGGCTGGTCTCCGGCATTGCCGCAGGACTTGGTTATACGCTGGGTGTTGCCCTCAAACACGTGTGGTACCGCCTCGTAGTGCGTTATGCGGCACCACGGTATTCCTGGCTCGATGCCACCACGTGGCCGCCCCGGCGCTACCGCCTTGCTTCTCGCATCGCCACCGGAGTTTTTGTGCTGTGGATGGTGGGCTTTGCGGTCTTCGCCGTGCGCTGGCAGCGTCAACTTGCAGATGCCCTAGCCGCCCCAGCGCCGACCATTGCCAGCTATCTTCTTGTGGTTCCGCTCGCTCTTGCAGTATTCACTGCTTTCCTTTTTATTCTGCGCGTGCTGCGCTTTTGCGTGCGTTGGCTCTCCAGCCACTTTCCCCACCGCTTTCGCGCCGCCTACCGCGTCGTGGGTGCGGTGCTCATCGTTGCCCTAGTGGGCACGTATACCGTGGAAAACCTCATCCCTGGCGCCATCGTTGGCGTGGGCGAGAGGATCTTTACCGCTCAAAACGCCGACCCCGATCCCGCCATGAAGCGGCCTATGTCCGCAGAGCGCAGTGGTTCCCCGCAGTCCCGTGTGGACTGGAACGGCGTGGGCCTGCAGGGCTCGCGTTTCCTTTCTTCCGGTGCGCACCGCGCGGAATTGGAGAAGGTAAGCGGAAAGCCTGCCAAGGAACCCATCCGCGCCTATGCCGGATTGGGCAATCGTGACTCGAATGAGGAGCGAGCGCAGCTGCTCATCGACGAACTCGAGCGCACCCACGCCCAAGACCGCAAAGCCCTGCTTCTCATTATGACCACCGGTACGGGCTGGGTGTCTTCCTATTCTGCTCAAGCCTTCGAACTACTCTACGGTGGCGATACCGCCATTGCGGCTGCCCAATACTCCGCTATGCCTTCCGCCCTGCACTTCCTATCGGGCGGTGGCCAGGTAGAGCGCGCCGGGGAAGAGTTCATCAACCCCATCGTGGACTGGTGGAACGGTCTGCCAGAACGCAAGCGCCCGAAGCTCTACTTATACGGCGAATCCTTGGGTACTACGGGCATCGAAGCAGCGTTTTCTGGAGTGCGTGATATTGCCAATTCTGTGGACGGAATCCTCCTTACCGGCCCGCCGCACTTCAATCGCCTGCGCACGCAATTTGTGGAAAGGCGTGATCCCGGATCCTCCGAAATTTCCCCCGAATACGCCGGGGGCCTCGTGGTGCGTTTTGCTAACGATGACGCGCAGGTACGCCAGTGGGGACCGGTGCCGGAAGAAGAGTGGGGACGCACCCGCATGCTCTATATCCAACATCCCTCGGACCCAGTGGCCTGGTGGTCTCCACAGATGGCTTTCAAAGAGCCGGATTGGATGCGCGAACGGACGCCGTATTCTGCCGAGCGCGTGATGCGATGGATGCCCATCATCTCCTCTCTCCAAGTGGCGGCCGATCTGCCCGGTGCAAAAGACGTTTCCGATGGGCACGGTCACAACTATGGAGCATCGGTACTTGATGGCTTTGCCGCCATCGCAGGTCCAGACGTGGCAGGAGCCATCGACCCCGATGAGCTACAGCACGAATTCGCCGCGCTCGACGTCGGCGTTTACTAGGTGTTTAGCCAAACAGGGCCGCGATCGCCAACATCGCCGGCAGCGAGAGGAAGGTCGTGAGAAAAACCGTATCCCGGGCTACGGTTTCTCCTACCTCATAGGTGGCGGCATAGTTGTACACGTTCTGTGCCGTGGGCAAGGCAGCCAGAATTAACGCAGCATACAACTCCGCGCCGTCAAGACCTAGCGCTGCACCAACGGCCAGCGCGATAGCGGGCATTCCCACCAACTTCAATACCGTCGCGGTAATGGTGGGCAGGCGGTCTTCCTCCAGCAGCGCGTCGCCCTTTAAAGAGGCACCAAAGCTCATGAGAATCATGGGGATAGAGGCGCCGCCCAGAATCTCCAGTGGCTTCATTATTACTTCCGGTACCTGCCACCTTGCCGCGGAGACTATGAATCCCGCCACCGCTGCCAACACTACGGGCGCGGTAACCCCTGAGACTACGGAGCGCCATATAGATTGCAGGCTTGTACCCTGCGCATTGAGCCCCGCGATGATAAACGGAGAAAGCACCGCCATTTGCAGAACTAAGGCCGGGATAGCATACGTGGCATCACCAATGACATAGGTAGCGATGGGCAGACCGATATTGACTGAGTTGTAATAGCTTGCCGCTGCGGCACCGGCCATGGTTTCGGCACCGCTGCGGGAAAAGAATAGCTGGCTACACAGCCAATACAACGCAATGGTGGCGATGGATGCAGCAGCTATAACAGCCACCACTGGGGACACGAAGGCAGAGGTATCGGATTTAGCCACGCTGGAGAAAATGAGTGCCGGCGTGGCCGCCCAAAAGGCCGTTCGATTGAATTGCAATCGTGCCTCGCCTTTGCCAATAACGCCCCTGTGCGCCAGCACAAATCCCACACCGATGACTACGAAAATGATTGCAAAACCGGTCAATACGTCCAGCAACAGTCAACAACCTTTCGCAGTACTAAAGAAAAATTCGCTGTGGGCAATTGTCCCATTATCTCTGTCGGTCATAAGACACGGGGGACCATAACAAAGTTGTATCGAAATGCCTGAGCACCACGGAAACGCCTTCCACACTGCTTGTGCTTTATGGCACGGTGGAGGGCATGAAGCTTTCTCACCGCGCAATCGTAGCCACCGTATCCACCGCTCTTGTCGTCACCGGTACTTCCACCGTGGCCTCTGCTCAGCCGGCCTTGCCGCCACAGATCCAGCAGGCTTCTTCGCAGGCTCAGCAGCTTTCTTCTGATCCTTTCGCCGCTTTAGAAGATTTCCGCCTCACCCTGCCGCCGCAGGCCTATGAGCTGGCTGAGAAGTACAATATCCCGCTGCCAGAATTCCTCGCCAAACCGGTGGGCCAGGCGCCCAAGGTTGCCGGCCAGCTAGGCGCCGCCACCACCGCCCACCTCGAAAAGGCTGGGCACCATAAAGATGCGCGTGCAGCGGCTATCGCCCAGGAATGGGCCAATCAAGGTGCTGCCGGCAAGCTTGAGTACAAGGGCGGCATTGCTCACGGTTTGAATCACAAGGACGAGGGCCAGGGCACAGTTCGTCGCCTTAGCGAACAGCAGGCGCAAGATCGCCTGAACTGGTTCAACCGCGATGTCCCGGTCAACGCTGCTCCCCAGCACGGCTTTGGCGTGGCAACCGCCTACGACGGGACCTACATCTATGTTGCGGAGTTCTTCCTCAACTAAACTTTTCCCCAAGCCTCGATTCCGCCGCGTTCTTAGCATTCATCTGCAACGATGACGAAGCCGCACGGCGCCGGTAGAATCGGGGCATGATTTTGATCAACGTACAGTTCCACGTCAAGCCCGAATACGCAGAGACCTTCCTCGATGAAATCAACTGGTACACCGAGGCCTGCAATGCAGAGCCGGGCTGCATCGACTTCAAGTGGTTCCGCGATCCAGAAGATCGTCAGCGTTTCTTGCTTCTGGAGTCCTACGCCGACGGCAAGGATGTCGAGCACGTCCAGAGCGAGCACTTCCAGCGCTCGACCGAGGAGTTCCCGAAGTACCTCGTGGAAACCCCAGACATCATTAACGTCCATATTGACGGCCGCACCGGCTGGGACAAGATGGGCGAATTTTCCGTCGACTAATCCTAAAGAGAAAAGGCTCGTCCTCTACCACGTGGTAGAAGACGAGCCTTTTCTCTTTAGCTCACTACCCTTCGCGCTCACTGTGGTCGTTGCTATCCGTGGAGCACGAGCCCTCCGTGAGCGCGAAGGGCGGGGGAGGGGCTAGGCGCTTGCCGACGCCGTTACCTCCCCATATTGCCTTTGCCTTACTGCGGCACGCACTGCGAGGACACGGTCTTGTCGTATTTCGAGTACTGCTGCAGAGCATCGTAGAATGCGTCCGAGTACTCGCCGGTGCGCTCTGGCATTGGGTGAACACCATCGGAATAGAGGATTGCGGGGTCGCTCTGAGCGTGTCCGCACCAGTCAGCGACGTATACATTGTCGTATTCTTTGGCTGCGTCGAGGACATCCTGCTGGGACTGGGACATCCATTCACGGTCACCATAGGGTACAGCCATGACAACGGTGCGGTCTTTGCCGATGATATCGAGAGCTTCCTTGATCTGATCCGGGAAGGCAGGGCCATTGGTACCGAACCCGAGGAAGACGGTATCGCGCAGCTTTCCGGAATCCTTGAGCTGCTGCAGAATCTGAATGCCTGCAGTGTAGTGGCGGGATACGTCTGCGTCGACGTAAATCTGCGGGAAGCGTTGTTTGAGGGCGCCGCTAGAAGCCAGCATCACTGAGTCACCGATGGCGGTAATGTCCTTGCCCTGCGGCATGGGGCGGGTCTTCGTATTCTTCGAGTCATCCTTGTCGGCGTCGCCCGCGACAGGCGGCTGCGGGGCAGCATCATTAGGTTGAGCCGGAGCATTGTTGCTGCTCTGGTTCTGCTGCTGAAGCTGCTCTAATTGCTGCTCCAACTCGGTCTTATCGCTGGAGTTAATTACGCCGTAGACTACCCCGGCCACCGAGGCGATGACGAGGAACGGGATTACCGGCCACATGGTTTTGCCAAATCCGTCGCGCAATTCGCTAAAACCTGGGCGGGACGACCAGTAGGTGTTCCATGTCTTCTTATAGCCGCCGCGGCGGAAAGGATTCTCAATGAACTGGTAGGAAATCTCGGACAGTAGCAGCGAAATAGGTACGGCCACCAGGCCCAGAATCCACGATTTATCGGAATTCTGGTTGCCCTCGAAAAGCGCCTTGAGCATCATGATGACCGGCCAATGCCAGAGATATAGCGAAAAGGACCGCTGACCAAACCAGCGCATGACCTTGGTCCTAAATAGCGGGGTCATAGGACCGTATTCGCGGACCACGCCCCACACCATAAGGACACCGAGCACGCTGGTGAGGAAGAGCCCACCGCGGTAGGTGAACTCCGCGTCATCCGGCATGAGGAATAGCTGCGCACCGTAGCCGATGAGAGCCAAAGTGCCGATGACTCCAGCGATGCGGGATTCAGCCTTGCCCGCCGCGGCCCAAGAATCGGCCTGTGGATTCGATTGGGTAGAAGTCATCAGGAGAGACAGCACGGCGCCAGTGAGCAGGCCAAAAGCGTGGGTGTCTGTGCCGTAGTAGACACGCGTCGGGTCCTCACCGGGCACGAAGATAAGCGCCATGGCCACGGCGGATCCGAGGGCTAAAAGCGTGGACACGAGGATAGGAAGTCGGCGCGGCTTATGGCGAGAAATGAGGAAAATGCCCGTGATAAGGAGCGGCCAAATTACATAGAACTGCTCTTCCACGGCCAGCGACCAATAGTGGGCAAAGACCTGAATCTCATTGTCCGCGAAGTAGGACTGGGAGGTCGCAATCTGTGTCCAGTTATTGACAAAGAACAAAGTGCCCAAGAACTGTTGGCGCAAGCCCACCGCTAAGTCCCCGCCGATCCATGCCACCAGTGCGGTGCACATGACGAGAACTGATACTGCGGCTGGGAGGATACGCCGGAATCGTCGCACCCAGAAGTCCTTCAAGCTAATCCTGCCGGAGGTACGGAATTCACGCACCAGCAACGAGGTGATGAGGAATCCGGAAAGGACGAAAAAGAGGTCAACGCCCAAGTAACCTCCGGGAAGGAGGGCAGGGAAGAAGTGATAGAGCACCACGGCAATGACCGCGAGGCCGCGCAGTCCGTCAAGCCCCTTGACCTGGCGGAGGCGGGCATGGCGCTTCTTCTTGACTACCTTGCTCTCCGGCGGTGTCGCCAGCGCCTCAGGGTCCTTGGTCTGTTTTTGAAGCGGATATTTGGACTTGCCTTCTGACTGCCCAGCCGGAGCCTTCTGAGGTGCAGGTTTATTCGCAGCCGCTGGTGCCTGCGTCGCCACAGCTTGGGCCTTTTTCTTATCGGACGCTGGTTGCTGTGACTGGGGCGACTGCGCGTTTTCGCGCTTCTTCTCTGCGGCGGTAGCGGCTACCGCACCCGAGCCCGCGATGGCACCCTCAGCCGCGGACTTGCCTGCCTTGGCAGATGCTCCCTTAGAAGCAGCTTGGGGCTTTACCTGCTTCGGCTGAGGCTGTTCAGGCTGTTGCTTATCCTTTGACTTCTGGGCAGCGCGTGCTGGATTTTGCTGAGCCGGGGTGGGAGTGCCTACCTGTTGTGACTTTCGGGCCAATCCGCGGCTGATATCGTTTGGCTTTACCTGTGGACGCAGCTTTGTAGCCTTCTTGGCCTTGCCCTGTGGCATAGACTCCTTGGGCCGTGGCTGCTGTCCCTGCGGCTGCTGCTTGTGGAGGTTGGTTTGTGAAGGGCTGCCTTGCTGAGGCTTTGCTGGCGCTGCCTTCTCCTCCTTGGCGGCGGATTTATTCTGAGCCGGCTTAGTTTGCTTTTGGGGAGCGTTCGCTGCGCCCTTTGGGGTGTTTTCCTGTGGCTTTGGGGCAGTGGTGCCCTTCTTCGGCGCTGGGGCGTTCGATGATGCTGCTGGGGCAGACTTCTGCTGTGGTGCCGTAGGCGTGCGCGATGAACTTTTGCCTTGAGATGGCTGGGAACGATTAGAAGGCTGAGCCTTCTTCTTAGGTGATGATGGCTGTGGCTTGGACTGTTCCTTTGTCGGGTGTGTCTGTACGCGTTTCTGTGGGCCTGGCTTGTGCGTTTGCTGTTTACTTGGGGACGGTTTGGTGGTGGCAGGCTTGGGCTGTTGCGGATGGGATTTTTGTTGTGCGGCCGGTTTAGAAACCGTCTTTGCTTCAGTTGCGGACGAGCGCGGTGCCGCCGCTTTCTGGGAAGCCTTTTTTGCGCTAGGCGGAGTGGATGGCTTGGGAGGCTGCGCTGGCTTTTGCGTGGCAGGCCGAGCCTGCTGTGAGGGCCTTCCGGTCTCTTGCCGAGAAGGCTTTGCGGCAGGTTTAGGGGAAGCACCACGGGCAGAGTCGTCTTTTGAGGCGGCCTGGGTAGGCGGGGTACTAAAATTCGCACCGCGGCGTGGACGCTGAACCGGCTCATGTGCGTTGCGCTGTGGCTTCTTTTCCGGCGCGCGCGATTCTGCCTGCTTCTTTGTAGCTGCTTTAGGAGAAACCCCTGGCGCGTCTTGCTTGGCGCCGGCAGGCTTAGGCGCAGACTTTTGAGTGGCAGGCTTGGCCTTTGGCTCCTTGGCTGCAGGTGTCTGCGCGGACCGCTTAACCTGTTGCGGTTGAGCGGAATTGGTCTGAGAAGCGTGCGGTTTCGCGGTGCTGGGGCGGGGGGTGCCCTCAGCCGCGGGTTTGGCCTCGGGGGCCTTTGTAGGCTTCTCCTTGGCTTGGTCCTTGGACTTGCCTTGCGGCGTCGTGGGCTTTGCACCGGTGGTGGACTCGGTGTTGTCTGATTTTTGGGGCGCGGAGGCCTTGTTCTCAGAAGGGCGAGATGTACTGGTGGAGCCAGCTTTGGGCTTTACTGCCTGATAGACCGATGGGCGTGGTTCATCTGAACGCCCAGGTTTCTTCTTGCCCAGCAGTGAGCGCAAAATCTGCTTCACAAAAACTCCCAAAGCACTACGTATATTTTCTAAACGGACTATTTTAGCCTGCGTACGAGGTATTCTCCCATGAGGGTGAAGTAAAGAAGCGGCACGCGGGCCGGAGACGAAAATTCGATTCTAGGACTCTTCGCTGTCAAAAAGCTGACGCAGGACTGTCATGACACCAAATTCGGTATTGGGTGGGGCTATGAGATCGGCGATTTCTTTCAATTTTGGGTGCGCATTTTCCATTGCGATAGCAGTGCCGGCCTCGCGGAGGAGCTCGTAGTCATTCAGGAAATCGCCGAAGGCGGCGGTGCGAGACATGGGAACCGCGAGGAGCTCGGCCATGGTGTGTAGCGCTTCGCCTTTATTGACGCCCGCGGCCATGACGTCGAGCCAGACGGCGCCGGAAATGGCGATATTGTGCTCCGGAACGGCCGCGAGGAGAGGCTGGTGGAGGTGCTTTTCGCTGCCGTCGGCGCAGTAAGCCGCGATTTTGATGATGTCCGCGTCGAGAAGGGCACCGAGGTCATCTACCCATTCCACTGACCTGTAGTACTTGGAAATTTCTGCGCGGGCCTGCTCATCGGCGCCCTTGTGGACAAAAGCGGTATCTGGGGTACACAGCACGACGGTATGCGCGGCGTCGACAGTGCGGAGAGCGGCAACGGCAGCGCGGACTGCCGCGGTGGGCAGGGTAGTAGCGCTAATGACCCGATTATCGTGCACGACGACGGAGCCATTTTCTGCAATGAAGGTATCTTCATGCGGAAACATTTCTTGCAGGGTGGCAAGCTGGCGGCCCGAGGCAGGGACAAGGGTGACGCCGAGCTGGCGGGCGCGGGTGCTGATCGCGGAAAAATCTGGTGGAAGTTGGCCGTTGCCGTCCAGTAGGGTGCCGTCCATATCCAGGGCGATGAGCTGTGGGAGCAAAATCCGAACCTATCTGTGAATCAATCAATGGTGGCTAAGGGGGTGAGCTGTGTGTCACACTAGGGGGTATGACCAACGCTTCACCCATCGTGTCCTCAATCCGTAACCATACCGGAGTGATTGAACTCAACCGTCCCAAGGCTCTCAATTCCCTCACCCCGGAGATGGTAGAACTCATCGCGGCGTCGCTAGCGCAGTGGCGTGAAAACGATGAGGTGGAGCAGGTGCTTTTTCTCTCGGCCAGCCCAAAGGCATATTGCGCCGGTGGTGACGTCCGCTATGCCCGCGAAAGGGTCCTGGAAGGAAAATTAGGCGAAGTCGACACGTTCTTTGCGGATGAATACACCTTAAACGGCGATATCGCGGAGTATCCCAAGCCAGTTATCGCGCTCATCGATGGCATCGCTATGGGAGGTGGCCTGGGTATCTCCGCCCATGGATCCCATCGAGTAGTTACGGATAAGACCTTTGCTTCTATGCCAGAGATGAATATCGGCTACGTCACCGACGTAGGCATGGCCTATGCCGCCCAGCGCGCGGTGGGAACGCGCGGAAAGGCCTCGCCCGAGCTAGCGAAGTTCTGGGGTATTACCGGGTATCGCATGTACGCCGCAGACCTCCTGTGGAGTGGGTTGGCCACTCACTACGTGGCAGACGCAGAGGCTTTTGCTCACGCGGTAATTGAGCAGGGCATGGCCGCAGCGCTAACCCAGCACGCCACCGAACCCGCGGGTGAGCCCGCTTTGATTGAGCTTATTGATTCCATCGAAGACGCCTTCTCCCACGAGACCTGGCAGGATATCACCGCGGCCTTGGATAGTCACCCAGAGCTCAAGCAGCTGGTAGGGGAGCTGACTGCGCAGGCCTGCCCCACCTCTATCGTCGCAGCCATGGAGCTATTCCGCGCCGAGCAGGAGTGCAGCAGCGTGCGGGAGGCGCTGGACATGGAAACCAATCTGGGCGCCTTTATGTATCGGCGGGCGGACTTCGCCGAGGGAGTGCGTGCGGTTTTGGTAGACAAAACCAACGATGCAGCGTTTGAGCCAGCTGCGCTTGACGACGTCGACGTGGACGCCATCCGCAGCGCCCTACACGTCCACCCCGCGAAATGACGCGTAGGCGGCGCGGGCACGATCTGCATCGAGCCAATCGGGAGGGCTAACTTCTAACGTTGCCGCTGTGGCGGTGGGCGTAGGCTTGGGCAAGTGCAGCTCCGGCGCATCGAGGAGGACGAGGCCCACGCGGCCGTCGGAAAGCGTAGTGCCAGCCAGCGTCCAGATGCCAAGGATAGGCAAAGCCAGGTGGGGCAGTTGTTGCCTGCGCGCCAGCTGGAGCGGAAGGTGTGGGCGAACCAACTCGGGGACGACCTCGTTCATGCCAAAGCGTGCCAAACTGCCTGCCCACCGGGCGGCCGCAGAGTCCTTAAGCGAAGGATCGGCCCAAGCCCAGGTGAATTCCTCAGCGGATATGGTGGCTATAAGCACCGCCTTCGCCGCAAACTGCCCACCGCGATAGGACACGGTAGCGGTGGCCTTGTCTACATCGAGGTCAATTGTGGCGGCGGGGAAACGGCCCTGGAAATAGAGTTGGTTCTCCACACCGAGATAAAAGGCATCCTCGAGGATGCTGGTGGCGCTAAAACCCGGGGTGATGCTGGAAATCTTGTGCACGCCGTGGTCGGCTGGTTCGAAACACACCGTGGTGCCATCGGAAAAATGCACGTACGGCTCTTCCTCGGTGGAGTCCATGTCCAAGTAACGAGCAAGGGTGAGGGTAGGGGCCTTTTCATCCTCGTCCGCTCTGCTGTGCCGCAGGCCGTGCAGCAGGGCCTGGCGAAACTCCAGGCGAGGGTGAAAATCTACCGCAACGATAGCCACGTGCTCACCCTGCTGGGCCCGAAGTATCGGCATATTGCCCACGATGAGGGAAGCTAAAGCAATCATGCTTTCAGGGTCTCTCGTCATCGAGATACTCTGTGGCAAATCAGCACAATTCTCGGTGGCCGTGGTGGTCCAGTGCCAGGTGTCGGCAGAAATGACGGCTAGCCGCACGCCACGGAAATCAGAAACCTGCTGCGTGGAACTTATCCTCGCCTCCACTAGCTGATCGGTGACAAAATCGCCTTTACCATCCGTGGAGGGGCCGAGGAAATTAAATTCCACGTCGGTCGCCTTCCCAATGCGGTCTTGAAATGCGGCATTAACGCCCGCCTGAATGAAGCGGGCGTTATGCGCGGTGCTCGATATAGGGGCTTTCTTATCCATAACTACTGCCGAGCATACGGATTAAAGCGCCCATTAGGCTAGCTAGTCGATGGCGCGCACGGCAGCAAAGGCCGTGCGTACTATCTCATGCTTGGCGTGAGCACTCAGTGATTCTTCGGCCTGGGAGCGGCGGTGGATTTCTTTCATGCTCACCGCGGCGGCGCCCGCACAGGCCTGGAGGATGACCGCGACCTCAAAGCGCGATTTATCCGGAACGCGTTGGTGGAAAGCTTCCAAAACCTGCTCGGATACGACCTGGAATTGTTGGCGCTCTTCGGTGGTATGGCTCAAGTTTTCTAAAGCCTCGCCGATAGTGAAAAGAGAGGTGATGGAATGCAACTCTTTTCCTTCATTTTCGGTGGCATCGAGCGTTACCTGTTCGAAGAATTCAGAAATGGATGAGTTAGGAAAGACGGTGGGCACTTCCTTAGAAAACTCGGCAAGCACATTGGTGCCAAAGGACAACAACGCATCAGAAACCGAGGAGAAGTAGTTATGGAAGGTGCGCGGGGAAACCCCGACGGCGGCAGTTATGCCTGAAACCGTGGCAGCTTCAGCGCCACCCTCGAGGACGAGGCGCGCTGCCGCATCGGCCATGGCCTGACGAGTAGCTCGCTTCTTTTCTTCGCGCAGACTAGTCACGGTGTGTTTCGCCTACCTTTTCTCGTTGGGTGCGCAAGAGCTCCTCGCGCTCTGAGTGCAAAGCCTCTCCCTCAATATCCATGTTTGGGGTGATCTTATCCAACCAACGCGGGAACCACCATGCCTTCTTATCCAGCACGAACATGGTGGCTGGGATGATCATCATGCGGACCACGAAGGCGTCGATAAGCACGCCAGCAGCCAGGGCAAAGCCCATGGTCTTAATAAACGGCTCGTCCATCAAAATGAAGGCGGCGAAGACCGAAATCATAATCAGGGCCGCAGCGGTTACCACGCGGGCGCCGTGCTTAAAGCCATTGGAGGTAGCGTTGCCAGCCGTTTTGCCATTGACAAATCCCTCGCGCATGCGGGTGACCAAGAAAACCTGATAGTCCATGGCCAGGCCGAAGGTAAGGCCGATGAGCATGATGGGCAGGAAGGAAAGAAGCGGCTGCGGGTCATCGACGATGCCGAACATACCCTCCTGCCAAATGGCTACGGTGATGCCGAAGGTCGCGGCCATCGACAAAGCGAAGCCGGCTGCGGCGATAAGCGGTACCCAGATGGAGCGGAAGACCAGCATCAAGACGATGAAGGCCAAGCCCAGCACGATGGCTACATAAGGAATGAGCACGTTATTGAGGCGCTCAGAAATGTCATCGAAGATGGGGGTGATGCCGGTGATGCCATAAGAGCCGCCGGTCTTTTCAAACTCACCCTGGTAATCGCGCAGGTGGTTGAGGGTCTCGGTGGTTTCTTCATCGGTGGCGCCAGTGGTTGGCGTGATCATGATCTGTGCAGCATCACCGTTGTCAGTGGTCTGCACGATCTGGGCGTTTTCTACACCCGAAGTGCTATTGAATTCCTGCAGCAGGTTTTGGAACGCCGGCATGCGATCCTGTTCGGACACGTTAGCTACGTCAACGAAGGCGATCATTGGCGCATTGCGGCCTGGGCCAAAGGCATCTGCCGTAATCTCATAGGCCTCGCGCTGCGGGGTACCCGGCTTCGCGGTGCCATCGGTGGGCATGGCCAAGCGCAGCTGGGCGAATGGTACAGCCAGGATGCCCAGCAAGACGACGCCGGCGATAAGATGCAGCCACGGATGGGCGCGCACACGGCGCACCCAACGCAGACCCATGGTGGGCTTTTCGTCCTCTGGGTCCGGCACCTTGGGGCCGGGGACGCGGCCGGCAAAAATCTTGGTGCCCAAAAGTCCCAGCAGGGCAGGGATAAAGGTATTGGCAACGAGCACTGCGATGATGACCGTTGCTGCCGCGGCGATCGCCATGGTGCCCAGGAACGGAATGCCGATGATGGTCAGAGCGGCCAAGGCAATGACCACGGTGGTGCCGGCGAAGACGACGGAACCGCCCGCGGTACCCAGCGCCATGCCCATGGCGTGAGCACGGGTGGCCTTATCCATCTTCTTGAGCTCTGCGGCTAGTTCCTTAGGCGAAAGATCATTGAGGCCAGAGGAGGTAATGAGCTCATTGCGGAAACGGTTAACAATAAATAGTGCGTAATCGATGCCGACCGCCAAGCCGATCATGGAGGCCAAGGTCGGGGTCATATCGGAAATGGTATCCGTGAATACGGTGGAAACCTGCACGCCAAGGATGCCGATGCCCACACCGATGATGGCGGAAATAAGCGGCATGCCGGCGGCGACGAAGGAACCGAAGGTAATCAGCAGCACGATTGCGGCAACGATAAGGCCGATAATTTCGGCGCTGCCACCCATCTCTTGACCAGCGGAGTTAAAAGCATTGCCCTGGTACTTGACCGTGAGCTCGCCCTCGTCGTACTTGTTCAACACATCCGTTACCGCAGTCATATCCTCTTCCGGGATGTCCATGACATTGTCGGAGTTGAAGGTAATAGTGACGGTACCGGTAGTTTTATCCTCGCTGAGAGGGGAGAGCTGTTGCAGGTTCTTCTTCACCTGCTCCTCCGGCATGTGCTGGGCCTTCATTTTTTCGCCCATTTGCTTTTCCATGCCAGCGGCGGCCATAACCGGGCTGACCAGCTTGTCTTGGTCCTTGAGCGCACCGGTGTCCTTGAGGTCACCGAGGAGGTTATCCACCTCGCCGGCCACCTGCTTATCGGTGAGGTCTTTGCCCTCCGGTGCTTGGATAACCACTGTGCCCTCGGGAGCGCTCATGGCATCGGTGTCTTGGCCAAAGCGTTCCATCATCTTGTCTTGGGTGGTGGTCGAATCCATCTCCGGCATGGAGAAGTTGGGGTTCGGCGACTTGGCAAAGCCGGCGGTTAGGCCCACCATGGCCACCAAGACGATAAGCCAAAAGGCCAGGAAGGGCCATACCTTGCGGTATGACCAACTTCCTAGTCGGTAGAGAAATTTAGACATATGCGTGCTTTCTAGTCGAGTGAACGGGCAATGTTATGCGCGCGGATAAGCGCGGATATGCGATCCGCGAGCAAAGATTGCATTTCATAAGAAACATTGCACAGTCTATGCAAAATTACTGAGTGTACGCAAAGGTACGTGTGGTGCATCATAAATTGACGCTCTCGAGAGATAAAACATTCAATCTCTGCAGCGTCGGAGATTTCGGCGTGGAGCGGTAGACTATCCGGCATGCTCCATGCCGTTAGTTTCGCCCTTTTGGATTCCGTTAATGCCTTGCTTATTGGCATCCTTGTGGCCATCGGCATCATCTTGCCCCGCGGTAAGTACCGGCGCATCGCCGCATTGGTGGTGGTAGGAGATTGGGTCGGGGTGCTCGTTGCAGCGGCCGTGGTCATGTTTTTGCTGCTTGGGGTAAAAGATCAAATTGAGGCCATTTTGAGCTCGCCCATTGCCGGCTGGGTGCTGGTCGCAGTTGGCATCGCCGTGGCTATCGGCTCGTGGCGCTCCAAAGGGAAACCCAACGCCTTGGTCAACCGGCTACTAGAGCCGCTCCGCACGCCGTCGCTGATTACGGCACTCATCGGCTTTGTGATGGGTGTGGTGCAATCACTGACCTCGGTGCCTTTTTATTACGGGCTCATGCACTTGGCCACAGAAGATATCTCTCCAGCAGCACAATATGGAGGCCTAGTGTGGTATGCCAGCCTAGCTCTATCCTTGCCTACCATCTGCGGCCTATTTATCGCTGTGGTGCGCGCACATCCCGATTCGGCGGCGGGCAGGCTTTTTGCCGCTGCCCGTGCCAATAGCACCCAAGTGGCGCTCTTTGGTGGTTACCTCGTGGCGATCTTTCTTATCCTCATGGGCGTATTGTCGCTCTAATCAAAGAGGACTTCATCCAGGCTTAATGCCTCATTAGATTGGCGCTGGGCGCACTCCACGTAGCGCGCCGCATGTGGGATGAAAGCTTCCGACTCCTCTGGGCTGAGTTCGCGGCGGACCTTGGCCGGCACGCCGACGGCGAGGCTGCGCGGCGGGATTTCTGTGCCCTCCAGTACCACGGCACCGGCGGCGATAAGCGAGCCCGCACCTATAGTGCAGCGCGAAAGTAGCGAGGAGGACATCCCAACTAAAGAACCTACCTCCACGTGTGCGGCGTGGACCATTGCCATGTGCCCCACCGTGACATCATCTTCCAGTACGCAGGGGGTATCTTCTTCCACGTGGAAGACACAGTTGTCCTGAATATTGCACCGCGCACCGATCCGAATTTCCCCAACATCACCGCGCAGCACGCTGCCATAAAACACGGAGGATTCCGGGCCGATTTCAACGTCTCCAATGATGGTGGCATTAGGGGCAATCCACGCGCTGCGATGGATGCGTGGCTTCTTTCCAGCAAAGGGCAACAGGAGCATGTGCGGATTCCTTTCAAAAGTTATTCGACTACTAAAGCCAAGGCGGGGGAGAGCTCATATTCGCCGGGGCGGGGAAGGTGGTCTAAGAGGGCGTCGGCAAGCGCGGGCGTAAGCGGAATAACCCAGCCGCGCCGGGGATCCTTGATGGGCAGGGCATCCTTCTTCGCAGCCGGGAAATGAACCGTTGCGGTGGGAGAAACCAGGGTGGCCGACTCGCGGGAGCGGGCTATCTCGCGCAGAACCTCCGCGCCGGGCTGATTGGTGACCACTATGATCAATGAGCCGGCGGTGTGGATTTCCAGCCTTTCCACCTGGGCAGTGGGGGCAGTGGAATCGGGGTGCGCTAAGCGCGGGGACTGCGTGCCGGTGAGCCGAGCAAGTGCATCTTTTAATCCCATAAGCCTCTAGCCTAGTGAGCGCGCACGGTAACGGTGTGGCCGCGCTCTAGATCGAAGTAGGTGCGTTGTCCCGTGGCGGCAACGTGCTCGCGAGCGAGAGATTCGTCTTGGGTAACCGACGTAGCAAAAAATACTAAAGGGCCGCCTGGGTGGCGCCAGGTACTGAAATAGCGTGCGCCCTCTCGCCTGGCTCGTGCGAGGGCTGTGCGTATCGCGTCCGGAGTGGGCTCATCTGCTTTCAGTAGCGCCGTTGCGGTAGGGGCGTAGGCAAACCCGGTGCGGGGTTGCTGGCCGGTTTCGATATCGAAGGTGCCTTCCTCGTCCGCGAGTAATTGCCGGAAAATGCGCTTCATTGGGTCCAGCGTAGTATGGGGCATCATGATTGACGCTAAGAACACCGCACTCGTTATCGAAGGCGGCGGCATGCGCAATTCCTATACCGCCGCCTGCATGGTTAAGCTCATCGAAGAAGGCGTGGACTTTGGTTGGGTAGGCGGTGTTTCAGCCGGGGCATCCCACACCGTTAATTATTTATCGCGCGATGCTCGGCGTGCGGAAGAGTCGTTTACGGACTTTGCCAAGAATCCTAGTTTTGGCGGTGTGGGGTCGCTGGTGCGTGGAACGGGCTATTTTAATGCGGAATATATCTACGAGCGCGCCGCGGATAAGGACCTGCCTTTTGATTGGACGGCTTACCGCGAGCACCCGGCCGATATGGTGCTGGCGGCAGCGCGGGCGGATACCGGCGAGTCCGTTTATTGGACTCGCGAGGATGTCCACACCCCAGAGGATCTTTTTGTGCGGGTGCGAGCCTCTTCCACGCTCCCGCTGATTATGCCGATGCGTTTTATTGACGGCGCTCCCTATGTCGACGGCGCTTTAGGCTCTTCCGGCGGCATTACCATCGCGCAAGCGGAGGAGGCCGGCTACGAGAAGTTCCTTTTCATCGGTACTAAGCCGCGTGGGTATGTACGTCCTGAGGTGGCGCGCCCGGCCTTAATCCGCCGCATCTTCCGCAGGTACCCCGCTATTGCCGACGCCCTGATAGCCCGCCCCGCTATCTACAATGCCGCCAAGGACCGCCTTGTGGAATTGGAACGCCAAGGCAAGGCCCAGCTATTTTTTCCGGAGGACATGCAGGTCGTCTCTACCGAGCGCAATGTGCACAAGCTGAGCGTGAATTATCAGGCGGGCAAAGCCCAGACCTATACGGAGTGGCCGCGGTGGAAGGAATTCCTCCTCGACTAGTTCACTTTGGATAGTTGCTGTGAGATGTACCGCTGCTGGGGGTGGTCGGTCGACGGTGAAACTGGTCTAAGCAGTAGCGATGCCGAGTGCAGGCTTTGAAGAAAGTGTCTTTCACGTGGCACTTTGCTGGAAAATGCCTAAACTATTCCAGCGTGTTAGCAATTTTTGATGGAAATATATGGCTGAGCATCTTTTTCATAGTGCTGCTCGGCACGTTATTTGGCATGATTCCTTTCGGGCCGCTGCGCTTTGGCGCGGCCGGCACGCTTTTTGTGGGTTTGGCCCTCGGCTCGTTTATTGACCTGGACAAAGACATCCTAAGCTCCCTGCAAGAGCTGGGCTTGGGACTCTTTATTTATATGCAGGGGCTCTCCGCTGGTGAGCGCTTCTTCAAGGGCCTTTCCAAGCAGATGAAGCACATGCTCACGGCGGCCATTGCGATTGTGGTGGCTGCGGGCGCAGCCCTCCTCTTTGGTGGCATGCTGGGGCTGGATACCTTGGCTTCCGTTGGTGTATTTGCCGGCGCCACGACCTCGACGCCGTCGCTGGCAGTTGCCCAGCAACAAACCGGTGAAGAGCTACCCGCCGTGGGCTACTCGCTGGGCTATCCCGTGGGCGTGGCGGTGGCCATTTTGGTCGTGGCATTCCTGCTCAAGCAGAATTGGCCCGCCAAGCACGATAAGGACAATTCTGCCTCCAAGATCTTCCGTTCCCGCACCATTCGCGTTACCAAAGACGTGAACTACGATGATTTGGAAGAACAGTTCAAGGATCACTTTGTTATCGCTACCATTCGCCGCGGTAATAAGGTCCGGGTTGCCGGCGATCGCCCCGAATTGCACAAGGGCGATATCCTGCGCGTGATGGTCACCAAGGCTAAGGCCCGTGAGCTCACCCAAATGCTGGGCAAGCGCCAGCCGCAGACTCCGTTCGTGGATAAGCGCCTGGTCATCGAAACCGTGGCGGTATCTAACCAGGATATTGCCGGTCGCACCGTAGAGGAGTTGAACCTGTTTTCTCGCTATGGCGGCCGCATCGTGCGCGTACAGCGTGGCGACGAGGAGTTCCTAGCCAATAATGAAACCCACTTGGCCTCTGGCGATACGCTGGAGCTCATCGTGAAGTTTGACCGTTTGGGCGATATCCGGGATTACTTCGGTGACTCCGTTAAGTCCTACTCCGAGTTGAACTGGGTGGCACTAGGCGGCGGTCTTTTCTTGGGCTACCTGCTCGGCCAGGTCGTAGTACCGATGCCGGGAGGCGCTTCCTTCGAACTGGGCTTTGCACTCGGACCGCTGATTACCGGCCTGATCCTCGGCGCGCTGCACCGCACCCGCCGCATCCCGTGGCAGGTTCCGGCCTCCATTAATACCGCCTTCCAGCAGTGGGGCCTCGTCATCTTCTTGGCATCCGTGGGCCTATCTTCTGGTGAGGCATTCCTGTCCACCGCATTCTCCTGGATGGGGCTGAAGTGCATGATCCTTGCTGCCATTGTTACCTCGGTGGCTGCTGTGTTTTTCGCCGTGGCGAATCGCTTCATGGGGCAATCTGAAACTCGCACCGTCGGCGGACTCTCCGGCATTTTTGCCCAGCCAGCCGTAGTCAATTACGCCACGGGGCTTAGCTCCGACTCACGTATTATGATCGGCTACGCCGCCACGATTGTGGTGGCACAGGTGGTCAAAATCGCCGTTGTCCCAGTGATGTTGATGCTTTAACCGGGCAACCGAACAAGGCCGCTTCCCAAGAATGGGAAGCGGCCTTTTGCTTGTCTTGTAGAGAAAAGAAAGCAGTGCTGCTTTAATCCGCCACCAGCGTTTCCATGGTCAGCTCTGGGTGTTCTTTCTCAATGAAGGCGAGCTTCCACTTGTCACCAAAGAGCGCGATGAGCTCGCCGTCTTGGCGGGTGAAAATTTCCACGCCACGCTGACGGCCAAGCTCTGGGGCGGATTCGGCATCGGTGCGGCGAGCTACGGAATAGGGGATAGGCTCGGTGACGGTTTCCACGTTGTATTCGAACTCCATGCGGGCCTGCATAACCTCGAACTGCATGGGGCCGACCGCCGCCATGACCGGCGAGGCATCGCCACGGGCTTCGTTCTTGAGAATCTGAACCACGCCCTCGGCTGCTAGCTGATCCAGGCCCTTGCGGAAGGCCTTGTACTTGCCCAGCGACTTCGCGCGCAGAATCTGGAAAGCCTCCGGGGCGAATTGTGGCATCGGCTTGAACTGGACCTTTTTGCCGGAATAGATGGTGTCACCAGGGGCGAGTGAGCCGGCGTTGACCAGACCCACGATATCGCCGGGATAGGCGGTGTCCACGGTATCGCGTGTGCGGCCGAAGACGGTCAGGGCATACTTGGTGGAAAAGCTGCGGCCAGACTGGGCGTGGTGCACCTGCATGCCGCGCTCAAACTCGCCGGAGACCACGCGCATGAAGGCCAAATTATCGCGGTGCTTTTGGTCCATGCCTGCCTGAACCTTAAAGACGACGCCGGAGAAATCATCGCTTACTTCGCGGACCTCATCGATAGCACTGGTGGCAGCCTCAACCGCTTTAGGATCAGATTCGCGCGAGTGCGGGGCCGGGGCAATGGCACACAGCGTATCCAGGATTTGGTGCACACCAAAGTTCAGCATCGCAGAGGCAAAAATGAGTGGGGAAGTCACGCATTGCTCAAAAAGCTCCTGATCATGCAGGGCACCATCGGCGGCGAGGAGCTCGGCCTCTTCGACCGCGGTTTCCCATACATCTGCTTCCTTCTCACCGGCGGCATCCGGATCGAAGTGCTCTTCTGGAGCAATGGTGGAACCGCCAGCGGTGCGGATAAAATGGATATACTCATCGGCCTCGCCGTCGTCATTGATATGCGCCAGACCGCGGAAATCACCGGCTATGCCCACCGGCCAGTACAGCGGAGTGGGCTGCAGCTGGATTTCGTTGACGATCTCATCGACGAGCTCCAAGGGCTCGCGGCCTACACGGTCCCACTTATTGATCACGGTGACGATGGGCAAGCCGCGGGCCTTGCAGACGCGGAAGAGCTTGAGGGTCTGGGGCTCGAGGCCCTTGGCGGCGTCGATAAGCATGACTGCCGCATCTACCGCGGTGAGCACGCGGTAGGTGTCTTCCGAAAAGTCCGCGTGGCCTGGGGTATCAACCAGGTTGATCATGTAGGGCTCGCCCTCGTGTCCCTCGGGCGCATACTCGAACTGCAGCGCTGAGGAAGCCACGGAAATACCGCGGTCCTTCTCCATGTCCATCCAGTCAGACACGGTGGACTTGCGGTTGCCCTTGCCGTGGACCGCGCCGGCCTCGTTAATAACGTGTGCGTGTAGCGCCAGCGCCTCCGTCAGCGTGGACTTACCAGCATCCGGGTGGGCGATGACGGCAAACGTGCGGCGGCGCGAGGCCTCAGAAACGACAGAACTCATGCGGCATAGTCTAGTGGGTTTGCGCTACCACTCCACATTGAGGCGGCGCCCCAAATCATCAAAGACGCGGCGGGCTACCGATAGCTTCTTCGCAATGGGACGCTGCAGGCCGGGTTTGCGCTTGTCGTTGTAGTATTCGCCGGATTCGAAGTGGATGCCTTCCGTGCCGGTCAGGTAGTAAGCGAGGTTATCGCCGCCTTCGGCAGGCTTGCCAAAGGTTTTGCCGATCAGTCCGGAATATATTTTGGACATCATGCCAGTCGAGGACTTGGAGAAGTCCGTGGCCAGCACGCCCGGGTGGAAAGAGACTGCATTAAGCCCGTGGGCATCGAAATAGCGGGTAAGCAGGATATCCCCCAACTTCGCGTTGCCATAAGCACGCTCGGGGCTAAAGCGCTCCACAGTATCGGGATAGTTTGGCTCAAAGTAGGACATGAGAAAATTGGCCAGCGAAGCGGTCTGCACCACGTTGGCAGAATCTGCGCGCAGCTTCTCGCGCAGCAAAGAGGTCAACAGGAAAGGCGCAACCACGTTGACCTGCCAGGTGCGCTCAAATCCATCAGCAGTGGTGGAGGGGCCATCGAAAATGCCGCCAGCATTATTGCCTAGCGCATGGATATGCTCCAGCTCGCTCAACTCTCCAGCCAGGCGGCGCACCTGCCCCAAAGACTCGAAATCGGCAAGGAAGTACTGGCCGCCCACTTCCTGTGCCACCGCGCGAGTCTTTTCCGGGTTGCGGCCAATAATAACCAGGTTGTCTTGCGGGCGGGTGCGGTGCAACTGGCGTGCGGCCGCGGCGCCCAGCCCGCCCGATGCGCCCGTAATCACAATCGTCTTGGCAGTGCTATGTGGCGAAGTCATAGCCCCAATCTTAACTTCGCGGCGGGGGTGGTGCCTGCTAGCAGTTTCCTTGCACCCCAAGCAGGTCTATACTTCCGCTCGTGAAACATCTGCTTTCCATACGGCAGTGGGGACCGGCGCGCTTAACCGCCGCCGGCTTTCTTTTGCTCATTTTGCTGGGAACGGTTTTGCTCATGCTACCGTTCGCCGAGGCCGGCACCGCCCGCGCTTCTTTTCTGTCTGCGCTTTTTACCGCTACGTCTGCGGTATCGCTAACCGGACTTATCGTGGTGGATACCGGTAGTTTTTGGAGCCCGGCCGGCCAAGTGATCATCTTGGCACTCATCCAACTGGGTGGCTTGGGCATCATGTCCCTGGCCTCGCTATCCGGCCTGCTTTTTACCGGCCGGATTAGCTTCAAAGCACGCAAAACGGGCGCCTATGAGGGGCGCCCCATTGCTCCTGGCGGAATTCGCAAGACGCTGATTTTTACCTTTGCCTTTACCGCCGTGGCAGAGATCATCATCGCTCTCATCGTGGCTGCGCGGTTGATGATTGGCTATGGTCATTCCTTTCCGCGCGCGGTATGGGAAGGCATCTTTCACGCCATTTCTGCATTCAATAACGCGGGATTTAGCACCAACAGCGATAACCTAGTGCCCTTTGTTGCAGATGCCTGGATTCTGCTGCCCTTAGCCGCCGCACTGATCGGTGGCGGCTTGGGATTTCCGGTATGGGCGGAGCTGGTGCGCCTCGTGCGCCGCAACCGTTACGTGGTCCACCGCATCTCCATTACCGCGCGCATGACTCTGGTTGCTACGACCGTGCTCTTGGTAGCGGGTGCGGTCTTTTTCGCCTGCATGGAATGGACCGGACTGTTGTCGTCCATGTCGCTGGGAGAAAAATTGCTCAACTCTTTCTTTGCCAGTGCATCTCCGCGCACGGCCGGCTTTAATGCCATCGATTACGGGCAGGCTCACCCCATTACCCTGATGGGCACCGATATTTTGATGTTCATCGGCGGCGGGTCTGCCGGTACCGCCGGCGGCATCAAGGTCACCACCGCGTGCGTGCTCTTGGCGGCGATGGCGGCTGAGTTCACTGGGCGCGAAACCACGACCATCGGGCACCGCAGCCTTCCGCGCTCGGTAACCCGCCAGGCCCTGGCTTTGAGCTTTGCCGGAGTCATGGTGGTCACACTCGGCGTGGCGGCCCTGCGCTTTTTTGATCCGGAATTCAGTGGTGACCAAGTCTCTTTCGAAGTACTCTCCGCATTCGCTACGGTGGGTTTGTCCACCGGAATTACCGCCAGCCTATCTGCACCCTCGCAGATAGTGCTGTGCCTCATCATGTACCTGGGCCGTGTTGGCCCAACCACCTTGGTAGCGGCGCTGGCGGCAAAAACCGTAAGTCGGCGTTTTAGCTATCCCGAAGAAAGGCCGTTCCTTGGCTAATATTCTCAAGGCGCTGGGCCGCACCCGCGCCGGCATCGATATTCCACCCGTCGTCGTCATCGGCTTGGGACGCTTTGGCTCCTCGCTAGCCCATGAGTTGATGGCCAATGGCGTTGAGGTCCTTGGCATCGACTCCAGCGAAAAGCGCGTGCGCGAGGAAGCGCCTTACCTCACTGAGACCATTGCAGCAGATACTACTGACCCGGAAGCCTTACGTCAGCTGGGCGTGGAGGAAGTCGAGCGCGTCATCGTTGCTATCGGCTCCCACCTAGAAGACTCCATTCTTACCGCATCTAACCTGGTGGAGCTGGGGGTGAAAGATATCTGGGCCAAGGCAGATTCAGAGGCGCATGCGCGCATTTTGAGCCAGATTGGCACCCACCACGTCATCCGGCCAGAGCGAGATACGGGCCGCCGCGTGGCCTACCTTTTGGGCGGGCGTTTCCGGGATTTTGCGGAGATTGCCACCGACTATGGCGTGACCCAAATGGCCGTTCCTAGCTCATTGGTGGGCCGACCGCTCGACCTTTCCGCCATCTGGCGCACCCACCGCGTGCAATTGGTTTCGGTGCGTTGTGCGGAAGGGCAGTGGGCCCCGCTTGCCGACGCCACCGAACTTGCCCCCACCGATTTCATCGTCGCCGCCGGCAGCCCGCAGGCCCTAGAGAAATTCTCCCAGTGCTAGCGCGAGTGGTTAACGCGAGTGGATCTGGTTTTGGGCTTTGCTTAGCCCTTCGGTCACGATGAGCCGAGCCGCCTTAGCTGCAGTGGCAATGGCGTCGTCAAAGTCCGCGCCGGTATCCACCGGGCCTAATACATAGTCTGGAATCGACGAGCCCTTGGGCGGCCGTGCAATGCCAATTCGTACACGCAAGTAGTCGCGCGTGCCTAAGCGCTCGGTGAGGGACTTTAGCCCGTTGTGCCCGTTTTCATTGCCACCCTGCTTGAGCCGGACCTTATTGGCCGGCAGATCGAGCTCATCGTGGAGGACAATCACATGGTCTGGAGCGATTCCTAATTGCTGCGCTAGCGGTGCCACAGGATCCCCCGACAGGTTCATAAAGGTGCCCGAACGCACGGCAAGTACTTTGTGGCCCTCCCAATTAAGTGAAGCTACCTGCAGATCTAGCCCGCGCACCGGTTCGAGGACATCTCCGCCTGCAGCCAGTAGATCGTCGATGGCCATATAGCCCACATTGTGGCGGGTAGCGGCATACTTCGCGCCGGGGTTGCCCAAGCCCACGATAAGCCAGTCTGCCTCAAGCTCGGACGGTGTGAGTCCTAGTTGCGGCTTATCCTTCGAGCCAAAGATCCGCGCGAAAAAATCTCCTAAAGCTGCCACTGCGCTAGCTTCCTCTCTCGGTAGGGTGGGGTGGTATGAGTCAGGTTATTAGCTCCCTTTCCCGTAGCGTAATTCCCGCGCCAATGGCCGGTGGCCCCACCACCCCGGAACTGGTGCACGCAGCTTATGCGGCTGGGTCTTTCGGCACCCTAGGTTTGGGCTCTGCCAGCATCGACTCTGCTCGCACACAGATAGAACAGTGCGCCGGAATTCCGTTCGGGGTGAATCTCTTTTGCCCACAGGAACCACTTACCGAGCCGTACTTGGCAGCCGCACGCGAGCTGGCTCAAGCAGAAAACCAGCCGCTACCCGAGCCCGACTATTCCTTTGGCTATGAAGAAAAGCTGGAGCTAGCCCTGCGCGGCGGCGCCCGGGTGGTGTGGTCCATGTTTGGAACCTTCACACCCGAACAGATAGAGCGAATCCACGCTGCGGGCGCAGAGGCGTGGACCACCGTTACCACCCCTACGGAGGCAATTGCGGCCGCACGTGGCGGCGTCGACGTGCTCTGCGTCCAAGGTCCGGCGGCTGGTGGACACCGTGGAACATGGGAGCTTTCCGCAACCCCGGATTCCCGGGACTTAGAAGAGCTAGTAGCCGATGTGCGCGCCGCTTCTCCAGAACTTCCCCTTATCGCAGCCGGTGGCCTGCGCACCGCGGCTGATGTAGCCAACGCTATGTCCTGGAGCGGAGTTGCCGCCTGCTCTTGCGGGTCCGCCTTTTTGCTCGCTGCCGAGGCTGGCACGAGCGACTATAACCGGCAGCTTCTTCGCCGTGGTGGGAAAACCGTGTCCACCCGTGCATTCTCAGGCCGCTTCGCCCGCGGTTTGGAGACCGAGTACACCCGGAGACACCCTGACTTGCCCCCGGTCTACCCACTTTTGAATCCGGTCCTAAAGAAACGCCGTGCGCAGCACGATGATGCCGTATCCTACTGCCTCGTAGGTACAGAGGTAGGCAAAATAAACGGGGGTACTGTGGCCGACATCCTTAACCGACTATGCCAAAACCCACACTAGTAGGCGCTAATATTTAGGTTTGAAGATTTAATGCCACCCCCGTGACAGAAAAGGAATGAATTTCGTGACTGCGAACGCACATGTTGGCCATGATGATTGGAACGAGCGCCTCGAGCTGGCGCAGCAGATGATTCCACTCATCCACCAGCTGCACCGCAACAATAACGTTGTCACCACCATCTTCGGCCGCCCGCTGGTGGGCCAGACGGATATCGACATCATCAAGTCCCACCGCTACGGCCGCCGCATTGCGCAGCGCCACCTGTCCACGGCGGAGACCCTGCCAATCCTGGTGGAATTGGCGGACATGAACCTAGGCGCCGCCAGCGTTGACCTCGGCCGCTTGGTACTGGGCTGGGAGGAGTCCAACGAGGAAAACCTCCGCATGTACCTGGAAGGCGAGCTATGCGAGATCGTCGGTGCAGGCGTGGATTTGGAAACCACCGACGTCGTCCTCTATGGCTTTGGTCGCATTGGCCGACTGCTTGCCCGCCTGCTCGTCGCCCGCGAGGCAGCCTATGGTGGAGTCCGCCTGCGCGGCATCGTCCTGCGCAAGAAGGGCGATGGGGACATCCTCAAGCGCGCCTCCTTGCTGCGCCGCGATTCCGTCCACGGCGCCTTCAACGGCACCATCTCCGTGGATGAGGAAAACGAGGTCATCTGGGCCAACGGCACCAAGATCCAGATGATCTACGCTAACGATCCCTCCGAGATTGACTACACCTCTTATGGCATCAACGATGCCATCTTGGTAGATAACACTGGCGCGTGGCGCGACCGCGAGGGCTTGTCCCAGCACCTCAAGGCCAAGGGCATCTCTCGTGTGCTTTTGACTGCACCGGGCAAGGGCGATATCAAGAACATCGTCTACGGCATCAATAACGAAAAGATCACCGATGAGGATCAGATCCTCTCCGCCGCGTCCTGCACCACCAACGGCATCACCCCAGTACTCAAGGTCATCAATGACCGCTACGGCGTAACCCACGGCCACGTGGAAACGGCGCACTCGTTTACCAATGACCAGAACCTCATCGATAACTACCACAAGGGTGATCGCCGTGGCCGCGCCGCGGGCCTGAACATGGTGCTTACCGCCACCGGTGCAGCTAAGGCTGTGTCTAAGGCCCTGCCGGAGTTCGAAGGCAAGCTCACCGGCAACGCCATCCGCGTTCCTACCCCGGACGTGTCTATGGCCGTGCTTAACCTTGAACTGGAAAAGGAAGTAGACCGCGAAGAGGTCAACGACTTCCTGCGCAACGTTTCGCTGCACTCTGACTTGCGTCAGCAGATTTCCTATATCGCCTCCCCAGAGGTTGTTTCCTCTGACTTCATCGGCAATACCCACGCTGGCATTGTCGACGGTGTTGCCACCATCGCCTCCGGCAAGCACCTCGTGCTTTATGTGTGGTACGACAACGAGTTCGGTTACTCCAACCAGGTAGTACGCATCGTAGAAGAGCTGGCGGGTACCCGCCCGGTTGTTCTGCCGAAGCGCGTTTCTCCTGCTGAGCTTTAAGGCTCAATGATTTTAAGCCCGCGGTTACCCGCGGGCTATAGTCGTTTTAAGGGCTAAGGGCTTATACGTTTGTGACTCGGCGTGTTGGTGGGGCTAGATTTGACCTTCTTGGATGCTGATTGAATGGTTGGGGCACCCCTAGCCGGTGTAGCTGAAGTCTCGGTTTCACCGCCTTCAGGCGATCGGATTGTCAAAGACTTTCCTATTGCGCAAGACTCCACGCTTGAGGGTGGTATTCAACGATTCTGCTAGGGGTCAGGCCCGGTATTGATGGTGTCTTTGGCTATATGTCGGCCAAGTCTGTCGTAGGTATACCAGTAATAATGCGCAGCACCATTCCAGCCAGCTGACTAGTTTTTAACGTGTCAGGATAAAGCTTCTTTTTAGTCGTCGAAGTCTATTCCTGCTGCTTCGGCTTGCTTGAGCCTTTGTTGTAGGTCGTTTGTGTTGTTGAAGAGTTCTGTGAGTTGGTCGTGGAGTGGTTGCAGGATCTTGGTGGTGCCAATGAGGCTGAACATGCCTGCTTCGCTGTCGAATTCGATGCCGTTGGTGGTTACGTTTGCTTGTCGGAGTAGGTACTTGGCGAGGTTGTCGAGGAAGTAGCCGTTGGGTGTGTGCCCTGCTTGTTCTATGACGCCGGCTGCTTCTTCTGGCATGGTGTCCATGGCGGCGAACAGGGTGGTCATACCGTCGATTTCTGCGAGGTGGAAGAGTGGCTGGTCTTCCTGCTGTGAGTCGGTTTGCATAGTGTCGTGTTCCTGGCTTTCAATGAAGTCGGGGCGCGTGGGGCGCGGGGTATCGATTAGACCGTAGTAAGCTAGTGCGTCTTCAAGGGCATATTCGATTTCGCGGTGCCCGCCTAGGACATCGGTCATAAAGTAGGTGCCTTCTGGGGCTTCATCCGTGGTGCCGCCTTGCGGCGGGTTTGTGTCGTGGATCGTGTAGTTGATGATCCGTCTTTCCTTTGGCATCCATTCATCTTCTTTTGTTGTGGGGACGAATGCTTGCTCCTCTGGTGACCATAAGTCCGCGAGTGTGTAGTGGAAGTAGTTGTCAAAAGGGATGGTATTAGGATGGCTTTTCGCTGGGATTCTCTGAAAAGGTCCGCCTTTTCTGAAGTCACTCTTGACGATCTGAATTGGCGGAATAAGCAGTTCGTTCTTTTCGACGAGTGGAAACCAGGTTGTATCTGATGGATCGCTGATGAGCGCGCGATAAGGGTGGAGCATTGCGGCCGCACCAAAGAATGCTTCGGTGGAGGCGACGCCAACAGGGATGTAACCGAGGGTGGTTTTCATCAGGTAGAGCTGTCCCGCTTTAGGGCGGCTGCCTTTAGGGCTGTCTAAAGAGAATTTTAGCATCTAGGGGGCCTGACCTCCGGAAAGTAGACACGTCGGGGTTAGCTATGCTGCTTGGATCAGCATAGCTGATGTGAGTGCTTCGAAGTCATCGGGAGCTAGAAGGTTGCATCAGGAGTGTCGTCTGCGCGTGTTGTAGCGCATGCACCGAGCGTGTCAAGTTGTTTGGGTCCTGACCCCTGTTTGGTAGATTACCTTTCTTCCCAACCCAACCGGGCTGGATATCAGGTGTCTACCAAACAGGGGTCAGGTCCGCCTGTTTATCCGTAGCTATACACCCACTGCTCGAATGTCTTGAAGGGGCCTTCAACGTAGTCCTTTTCTTGAAAATCGTACATTCCACATATAACCGACCCATTGGGCTTCTGTTCGAAGACGCCCCAGACAAAACCGTCATCATAGGCTACTGGGAAGAAGCGTTTTGAATCGACAAGATCGGCTGACCGGAAATCCTCTAGAAACCCTTCGAAGGCGTTTTCATAGACTCCATATGGGGCAGGTGTGAAGAAATTTAACGATGGCGGAGAAAAGGCCGTGTAATGCTTCCAGAATTGGAAGTATTGTTCGGGAATCCAAGATGGAGCCACCGATTTCAGCTGAGACAGTTCACTTTTACTTAGACCGTGGCCGTACAAGTATGAGAGTAGCTTATCTGAGAGTTTTTCTGACCGGTCATAAATAGTCCAATGCCTTTTCTTTCCAGTATGTGTGTCTCCACTCCCTAAAGAATGCGCGGTAGACAGGGGGACATCTGTTGGAAACTCGCTCCTATTCATTCCGTGGAATATATGGAGAAATTTAGCGTTTTCTGTGTGTATCTGTTTTGTAATTTCTACCACGGCTGATCGATCATCTTGTCCGATATGGTGCAAATTCACTGTGTTTCCATCTACCCCTATTGGGGCGCGCCCATGCCTCATTAAATCGACATTGGTGCCAATTCCACTACCAATTTCCCGAGGAAGGTACACCTCTTTGTGCGGATTGAATACCTGTCTACCAGTCTGTTGATATACAACCTTCCCTTGAACTTCCTTGGCCGCCCAACAGCCGTGCAGTCCCAGCACGTCGACCCAGTGTGCTGCGTGGTCGACATACCCCTGTGCGGAGGCGAGCCGTGGTGCAAGTCCGAGTGGGTCTTGGGCGTTATAGGTACCCAAGGTGGGACTGTAGTAGCGGAACCGGTTGTACGCCCAGTCTGATTCAGCATCTTCATATTGGCTGGCAAACAGCAGGGGACTGGTGCACCGACCAGATCATGTGCGTGTGCCGTAGAGGGTTTGGGTGGTGTGTACCTCTAAGACTCCAGTGGTGGTGTTGATGGTGCTTTGGGCCACGCGTCGGACGAGTCCGTCGTAGGTGTAGGAAAGGAAGAGGCTTCGGTCGCTGACTCTGCTAGAAACTCACTAGACTTAAGTCTCTGATGCGGGGCTAAATGTTAAGTGCAAACTAAGCGGCACTAACTCGCCCTCACTATTTTTCGTGAAACCTTTCGGGGCACTTAATGCGATTTCTGTGGAGCCGGACCATGGTAAGGAGTAAAGAGCTCCGACAAATCCCTCCGAGCCTGCAACCTGGCTTTCAACTACATCTGATATTTCTATTTTCCCATCAAAAGTATCAATGACATGCTTGGAGAAAGCGTTTTGCTCTTCGATGGGTGTATCGGTAAAGCAAACAGTGGCTGAAAATCTCTCGCCTATCTCTAGATCTGGAAGCGCTACTGCAAATGCGCCCTTGGCTCTACCGACCGGCGGATTATCCGACCAATGAAGTTCGGTTCCAGTAGATTCGTCGCCAAACACTTCAAAAATGTAGTTTGTTGGCTCGATCTTAATGAGAAAGGATTTCAATCGTATACTCCTAATCAGTTAATTTTTCTCTAAAACAGCCACCGTCGCCATTTTTGTTAGAACGGTAGAAACTGGACGATGATCCTCTACTTCTCTGCACAGAACGTGACACTCCTTTTACGGTTGCTCTTGCACCTCCCTGTCTACTTGGTGCGTACGGAAATTCATCGGGGCGCTTCATTGTGCTGATGCGAGGCGTAGGGCGAGCCCGAGTGGGTCTTGAGCGTTCTAGGCGCCCAGCGTGGGGTTGTAGTAACGGAGGCGGTTGTAATCCCGCTCGGATTCAGTATCCCGATACTGGCCGGCGAACAACGGGGGCTCGTGCACCGGCCACTTCAGATGCTTGAGCCTAACCCCTGGCGTGTCCACTTTCCGGGGTCAGGACCCAAAGCAGTTGTGCCCCTGGCGGTAGCCCTATTGATGGTTAATTCTACTGCTTATGCGATAAAATAGACGATCTAGTAGGAAAGATTGGGGGAATTGATGAATTTCTTGCGATTTAAAAAAGGCTTTATTGTTGCAATATAAGCATCTAGATAAAAGGTTCGGTAAGCGCTCTTTCAAGTAGGGTATCGATCAAGATGTATTAGTGGAATTAATCGATAGGAAATAGAGTTGCTGCGACTACTTTTAATGTTCTAGATTGGCATTTGAAAATTCTATATTTTTGACAGTCTTGCTTGGAAAAAAGAATTTTCCAAACTTCTCTGATCGCCTTTGCGGTGCCTTGGGTGCCTTCCCTCGGCTATTGATTAGAAGCGATATGAAGGATGTAAAATCTTTTGATACTTGGAAAACTTTCCCTTCGTCTTCATATAGTATGCTTCCGATTGAAAACTCTTCATTGGAGAGGTTAATTAAAAACTTGTCCTCGGGGGGATTGCTTGCTTCGCAAAAGTAAAATCCCCAGTCATGGAGCCAAGTAGGGTCCAGTTGAATGGCATTTTCCCATATGTCGATTGGTGTCGCGTTTCCAAAAATCATGGTTGCTTCAACTTCGAGAGCAGTTGAGTCGTTTGTCCTGAGCTGTACATGTGAGTAGGTCTCGGAAATGACTCCACCTCCATGAAGGGATAAAAATTCTAGATAGTCTTCAGGCAGAGATGAATCTACGGTTCGCTTTAATTCTGAAATTTCCTCCTCAGTAAACGGATCGCCATTAATTGAGAAAAAGTCTGACGGAAGTTTCATTTATTTATCCTTTCTTGCCCCAAAGCCTAAATCCACCTTTGTGAGATGCTCTGTGTGCGCCTTTTTCAACTAGCTGCATTCTTCCAGTCTCCTGATGGTGGTGCCAGGTCAACCCGTCAGCAGAGCGATACTCTTGCGAGGCTTAGTTTGCCGGCCGCAGCGCTTTAGTTTTAAGCAGCCGGATGACCATCCACGTACCAGCCGTGGCGAAGATTCCTGTCAGCACCACCGCAAGAAAATAGCGGGCAGGGGAATCCGCGTTCATGGGCCATGCGGGGAAGGCGATCAACCACAGCGGGGTTCTAGCGAGGATGTCTCCGCCCAGGGTCACGGAGACGATAGTGCAGACGATGCACAGTGCCAGGCCACTCATGATGCCCAGACGAATCACGATGAGAAGAGAGAATACCGAAATCACATACCCCACCCCAATGGCTAGAGGCAGTTGGATGATCGTCGTTGAAGCCGGGCTGCCAGAAGCACTAAGCGCGAGCGAAGCGCCCATGCATACTGCGGATACTATCCCGAAAAACCACCAGAGGAGGGCGCTGGAACAATGGCGGGATTCCATGTGGCTGAGCGGCCATACCGGCGCGAGTAATGGCCACACCACAACCGGTAGCACACCTGCCCCTACAGGGAGAAGCAGAAAAATAAAGAAACCCTGGACATAAGTCGGAGGATAGAAAAGGGCAAGAAATAGCAATGCCAAGGCACTTAACGCCACGCAGGCGATAACCGCTGGGCTGCACGCCGCCCGGTGGAGACCAACTAGCGCGCCTGCAAAGCGGGGGCGGGCGGTGGCACGCGGTGCTGTGGCTGGGCGCCACGTGGCAGTGGCGCCGCTAAAGGCAGGGGTCGTCTGGCCGCGGCGAGGTAAGGCGAGGCGGCGCAGGCGGCGCGAAGTGACGATGGCCGCATAGATGCCCATTACTGCGAGAAGTAGCGTCAGAGCGAGGGCCGGCAGCGGACTTTCTTGCAGGAGCGGATCGCCTGGATCCAAGGGCACGGAATTTTGATGAATATGCAGTGAATGAAGCAAGAGCCGCATGGGCCAAGCTGGTGGAAAAACCCACCACGTAGGGCCTTCGACGACCTTGGAAGTCACGCTTAAAACCTGCCAGATAACGCTGAGTATTAGTGTCGCGCCAAGGCCATAGCGCCGCGAGCAGGCAGAGGCAAGGCCAGCAATGCCAATAGCACCGAGGAAAGAATAGAGCCCGGCGAGTGCCACAAGGTGGTGCTGTTCGCGGCCTTGTGCGAACACTACTGCCCAGGACACCCCAAAGTTGAGGAGATGGAACGCGGCTAAGCTGGCGAGCACTACCACCAAGCGTGCAGTGTGTTCGTAGCGAGTAGTGAGGCGGCGCCACCAGGTGCCGCCGCCACGGGCGAGAACCTCTCGGCGCTCTGTAACTGCGGCAAATACCGCAATGAGCGGCGCGTACATGCCGGTGACAAACATAGATTGCCAGCCGAGAACACCGGTAGCATCCTTAGCCGGGGAAGCGAAAGCAGAAAAGACTATGGTCATTAGCGCAAGCGGTAAGGCGAGAAGAGGTAGCCACTGCACAGCGCTGCCGCGGCTGCGTATCAGCTCTGCCGAAAGGTAGCGCTTAAACATCGGCCTCACCACCCGGAGAGGTGAGGCGGAAGAACTCGGACTCCAATTGTCCGCTGGGGGCAAGCTCCTGCAAGGACCCGGAGTAGCGAATGGTGCCCTGAGACAAAATGGTGATGTCGTCGGCCAAATGAAGGACCTCGCCAAGCTGATGAGAGCTGACCACAACAGTGTGGCCGGCTGCTGCCAAGTCTCGCAGCAAAGTACGCAGCTCCACTATGCCCTGTGGATCAAGACCATTTTGAGGTTCATCCAGTAACAAGATTTCCGGATCACCTAGCAAAGCCTGCGCCAATGCCAAGCGGGCCTTCATACCAGTGGAAAAGGACTTGGCCTTCTTGGAACCGACCTCGGTGAGCCCCGCAATGGCTAAAACACGCTCTACCTCAGACTCCGGCAGACCTAGCAAGCGGGTATGTACGCGCAGGTTGGCAGCGGCGGAAAGATGCCCGTAGAAGGCGGGTCCATTCACGGATGCCCCCACATGGTCGAGTACTTCACGTGACCACGGGGCACCAGCCACGCGTACTATTCCGGAATCTGCCGGCAGCAGGCCAAGGAAGATGGAAAAGAGAGTGGATTTTCCGGCCCCGTTGCGTCCAAGCAAGGCGTGGACGCGGCCAGGGGCAATGCGAAAGTCCACATCCCGCAGCACCGCGTGGGAACCAAAGGATTTGGTGACGTGTTCAAAGGAGATCTCAAAACTCATACCGCCCAGTCTCGCGGCAGAGCGCCGCAATAACCTCCGCCTAGGCTATGGACCTTAGCGCGAAGTTCTCCTACCACGGTAGGAGGCTTAGGCGATGCCAGCCTTTTGCGCCAAGAGCACTAGAGCTACGCGGTCGCGTGCAGCCAGTTTGGAAAGCAGAGAGGAAATATGTGTCTTGACAGTCGTATCCGCGATGACCATTTCACGGGCAATTTCCGCGTTGGTGGCACCGCGGGCGATGAGGGCTAAGACTTCTCGTTCGCGACGGGTGACAAGGCTTAAGCCTTGGCGCTCTCGCGCGCTCAGCTGTCCGCGCGCAATTGCGGCGCGGTAGGTCTGCAAGACTGGGCCGGTTACCTTAGCAGCTAGGACCGATTCGCCCTTGGCGACGTCCCGCACAGCCCCCACCAGTACATCTGGGTCGGCGTCTTTGAGGAGAAACCCATGCGCGCCAGCGGCGATAGATTGAGCCACCAAATCATCTTCATTAAATGTAGTGAGCATGATGATTCGGCAGTCAGGCACCCGAGAAAGGATGGCTTGAGTCGCGGCAATGCCGTCCATTCCGGGCATTCGGATATCTAGAATCGCGACGTCAATGCGGTGGCTTATCGCCGCGGTAACGGCTTCGTTGCCGGTGTGCGCGGTGGTAACGACCTCAATATCCTCCTGAGCATTGAGGATCGTGGACAAAGCCGCGACGAGCAGCGCTTGGTCATCGGCAAGCAGTACACGAATCTTAGACACGGTTTTCCTTCTGCAACGGAAGTTCGGCGAGCAGGGTGAATTTTGTGGCATCGCCCCAGCTCTCTAGCTTTCCACCCAATGCGTTGGCACGTTCTTCCACACCGATCAGGCCCACGCCGCTACCTGGGACTTCGCTGGGAGTCGGGGAGGGCGTGGAAGAAATTAGGGTGAGTCGGGCGACGTCGGCAAGCGCAAGCTCCACATCCACCTGGGTTCCTGGGCCTTGGTGGCGCAACGCGTTGGTCAAACCCTCAGAAATGATGCGCACCAACGCCAATTGCGTAAGTGCTGGAGCCTCGTAGGCCTCAGGTATATGCGCGTTAATGTCCAAGCCTGCCGCTCGGAAGCCATCGATAATGCCCTCGATGTGCTCTAGCTGCGTGGTGGGCTCCAGTGAGGTAGGTCCGGTGCTTCGCAGTGCAGTGACGATGCCGCGGACCTCTTCCAAAGCAGAATCCGCGCCATCACGAATACTGGCCAGCGCATCGTGGGCAGCCTCAGTGTTTGCACGAGCGGCAATGATCCCGGCGTTTGCCTGAACCTTGATCAACGTGAGGGAATGAGCGAGTACATCATGCAGCTCCCGTGCGATGAGCAGGCGTTCTTCTTCTTGGGCTTGGCGAAATCGCTCTTGCGCTAGCTGCTCGCGCTGGCGTGCTAAATCGAAGTAGCGCGCAGCTATAAAATATGTGCTGCCTAGAACCGCCCAGTGCACGACCAACATGGCCAAGTAGCGGCGGTCCAGTTGGTAATGCAAAAAGAAAGACTCCGGATCTATGCGCCACATGAATGGCGAAATGAAGGAGCCAAGAATCGTTAGAGCCAGTACCGTGCGGGGAATGGCGCGGCGCGTGACATAGCGGGAGGTGGCATACACCGCCATGGGTGCAGTAAGCGCCCACGGGGTAATTCCCAGGTTAGTGGGAAGCTGGCTCATCCAAGCCATCGCCCAAGCCGCGAGAAGCACGATAAAGCCCGTGGCGCTGAGCACGGGACGGCTCCGCCAGACCCACATAAATGGCAGGAATAGTAACGATAGACCTGCCTGAATAATCTCAATTATGCTGGGATTCTTCGCGGCAGAAATGACATAAAATAGCGCAATGAGCACCGCCACCGCAGTGAGGATTTTATCTCCTAAACGCGCTTCCGCGACGGTGTCAGTGCTCATGATTGAAGATAGTAATACGGCCGGTGCTGCTACTTCTTCTTATCCTTCTTCTTGCCCTTCTTTGAGGTTTTCTTCGCCGTCTTCTGCTCGGACTTGCGCTCCAGCTTGGCTGCTACATCAGGCACATAGCGGAACTCTTCGCGGGCGGGGCGCTCGTAGGTCTCGCCATCAGATTCAGGGCGCTGCGGGATTTCAGGCATCTTGCGCTCGATCTTCTCGTAGGGAATGGTGCTGAGAAGGTGCGAGATGACATTGATACGCGAGCGCTTCTTGTCTTCCGATTCCACGGTGTACCACGGGGCGGTTGGGGTATCGGTGTGAATGAACATGGCATCCTTCGCGCGGGAATAGTCCTCCCAGCGGGTAATGGATTGCAGGTCCATAGGGGAGAGCTTCCAGCGGCGTAGCGGATCATTGCGGCGGGACTCAAAGCGCTTAATCTGCTCCTCATCGGAGACAGAGAACCAGTACTTGCGCAGCATGATGCCGTCTTCTACCAGCATCTGCTCAAAGGTAGGTGCCTGGTGGAGGAAGCGGACGTATTCCTGATCGGTGCAAAAGCCCATGACGCGTTCGACGCCGGCGCGGTTGTACCAGGAGCGGTCAAAGATGACAATTTCGCCCTTCGTTGGCAGCTTTTCCACATAGCGCTGGAAGTACCACTGGCCCTGCTCACGGGAGTTCGGGGCGGGCAGCGCCTCGACGCGGCACGTACGTGGGTTGAGGTACTGGGTGATGCGCTTGATAGCAGAGCCTTTGCCGGCGGCGTCGCGGCCTTCCATGATGATGACGACGCGGGCCCCGGTTTCAACGACCCACTGCTGCATGTCCACGAGTTCTGCCTGAAGGCGCTCGAGTTCCTTCTCGTAGGCCTTCTTGTTGAGTTTCTTAGGGGCTTTACTGCTCTTTGTGCTCATTACCCCAGCTTAACTGTCGTTGATAGCAGGGGAGAAAACGGCAACGCCCTCGTTGGAGTGAGAATCTGGGCACAGTCTAAGAGCAGGTACAGCCTGGACCGCAGCCTGGTTCGCCGAAAAAAGTTGTATTGGAAATAAGCCCCAAGCCCTCAATAGCAATGGTGACATTTTGACCATCTTGAATAAACTGCTGCGGCTCCCGTGCAAATCCAACGCCCTCTGGGGTACCGGTAATGATGACGTCTCCCGGATTGAGCGGGTAAAGCTGCGAGCAAAACTCGATCAGCTCAGCAACTGAAAAGATAAGGTCATCGGTGTTATCGCGCTGCCTTTCTTCGCCGCCCACGGTAGTAGTAAGTAAAGCACCAGAACCAGGTGCCCATTCCTCCGCGGTGGTGAGCCACGGGCCGAAGCCTGCGGTGCGATAGAAGGACTTACCGGCATGGAACTGGCTCGTCTGACGCTGGAAATCGCGCAGCGTGTAGTCATTCATGATGGCATAGCCGGCGACATAGTCGAGCGCCTCATTCCGGTTCACGCGGTGGGCGCGCTCGCCGATGATGACCGCCAGCTCGCCTTCATAATCCAGCTTCTGTGTGGCAAATTCTGGAATGAAGACATCATCATAGGGGCCGGTGAGGGCATCGGCGAACTTGATGAACAAGGTGGGGTGTTCGGGGAATTCGCGTCCCATTTCGCGTATGTGCTTGGCGTAATTGAGCCCAACGCAGATAATCTTGCCGGGATTCGGGACTACGGCCTCCAAGTCGGCGTGGTCGAAGACCACGGGTTCGCCGGAAAGCTGCGCGGCCTTATGCCAATCTTCGCTGCACAGCAGCTGGCCCACATCTTCATAATCCAGTTCGACACCCACATTGTCCCCATCAATGCGGATAGCGGAGGTGCCAAAGCCAGTGCGTAGAGTAGCCAGTTTCATGGCGACTATCCTACGCGCAGGATCTCATCCACCGCGTTGGCGCAGATGATGGGGATTTCTGCCCGTTCCTGCTTGGCCCAAGGCTTGAGCACAAACGATGCCGGATCCATACGGCCCGGTGGGCGCCCAATTCCTATAGAGAGGCGTTGATAGTCCTTTGTTCCCAGGGACTTGGTGGTGGAGCGCAAACCATTATGGCCGTGGTCGCCGCCGCCGTCGCGGAGTTTAATGGTGCCAAAATCGAGCTCCAGTTCATCGTGGACGACGATGATATCGGCGGCGGAGAGATGAAAATATTGGCTTAGGGCTTTGATCGGCCCGCCGGAGAGGTTCATGAAAGACCGTGGCTTAGCACAGATAATCTTGCGGCCACCTGTCATGCCCTCGGCGACCTCGGTATTGGTCTTCTTGTGCACCGAAAAGCTGCTCTTGAGCTCGCCAGCGAGTTCTACAGCTACATCGAAGCCGATATTGTGGCGGGTTCCTGCGTACCTGGGGCCAGGGTTACCAAGGCCTACTACGAGAAGTGGAGTCACGCGCTCAATTGTCTCATACAGCGAAGGAAAAACGACGAAACCGCCGCGAGATGCACTTCTCACGGCGGCTTACGTGCAGGAGGGGGAGGGGGATTACTCCTCGTCGGAGTCGGAGGACTCTTCGCTCTCCTCTGCGGACTCGGCGCCAGCGTCAGCGCCGCCTTCCTCAGCAGCCTCGGCTGCTTCCTCGAGCTCCTCATCAACCTCAGGCAGGGAGATGGAGACGATAACGGTGTCTTCCTCTGCCACCAGGGTGGTGTCTTCCGGCATGGTGACATCGGCGGCGGTGATAACCGCGCCCTCCTCGAGACCCTCGATGGAAACCTCGAGCTCCTCCGGAATGTTCAGTACGTCTGCCTCAACCAGCAGTACGTCAGCATCCTGGATGTGCATGGTGCCTGGGGCCGGCTCGCCGGTCAGGGTAACCGGAACCTCAACCTCAACCTTCTCGCCACGCTTAATAGCAAGCAGGTCAACGTGGTCGATGTCGAAGGTCAGGACGTTCTGGTCAACGTGCTTAACCATGGTCAGGTACTGCTCGCCGTCGATCTCCAGCTCCAAAACGGCGTTGACACCGTTGTTGCGGACGAGGGACTGGATGTCCAGCAGCGGAACTGCGAAGTGAACCGGCTCCTGGTGGGCACCGTAGATGACGCCTGGGACCTTCCAGTCGCGGCGCAGGCGGCGTGCGACACCCTTGCCAAACTCGGTACGTGCTTCAGCCTTGATTACTGGGCGCTGTGCCATGCTTCATTCTCCTTAGTCAAAGTAGTGCGGCGCGGCCAACGCGATAAAACGACGAAAGCCTGCCGATGGACGTCTTGGACGAGTCATCGCAGGCGTATATAAAAGCAACGTGCTCTAACTTCAATCGCGTCGATAACGGCTTCCTCATCCTGAGGTCGCCCTCGCCGAGACTGGGTTAGATTAGCACGCGTACCGTTAGCAAATCAAAAGCCGCCGAAGTAAATTCTCGGCGGCTAGTGATAGTAGATCATGTTTAGGCGCGGTCAAACAAGGTGGTGACAGAACCATTCTCGAAGATCTCGTGGATGGTCTGTGCCAAAAGCGGTGCGATGGACAGCACCGTGAGGTTGGACCAGCCCTCGGTGGACTGCGGCAGGGTATCGGTGGTGATAACTTCCTCCGCACCGCATTCAGACAGACGCTCGCGGGCGGGATCGGAAAAGACGCCGTGGGTGCAGGCAATGATGACCTTCTTGGCGCCGGCGTCCTTCAGCACGCGCACGGCGCCAGCAATGGTGCCGCCGGTATCAATCATGTCGTCGAGAAGCACGCAGTCCTTGCCCTCAACATCGCCTACCACGCGGTTGGATACCGTCTTATTGGCCTCGGTATTGGAGCGGGTCTTGTGCACGAAGGCCAGCGGGGCATCGCCCAAGTCATGGGCCCACTTTTCCGCAACCTTTACGCGGCCGGCATCCGGGGAGACAACCGTGATGTTATCGGTGGCGTACTTGGACTTGATGTAATCGGTCAGGATGGGCTGAGCATGCATGTGATCAACCGGGCCATCGAAGAAGCCCTGAATCTGATCGGTGTGCAGGTCCACGGAGACGATGCGGTCCGCGCCGGCTGCCTGCAGTAGGTCTGCCACTAGGCGAGCGGAAATCGGCTCGCGGCCCAAGTGCTTCTTATCCTGGCGTGCATATGGGTAGAAGGGCAGGATGGCAGTGATGCGCTTCGCGGAGCCGCGCTTGAGAGCGTCAATCATGATGAGCTGCTCCACCAGCCACTTATTGAGCGGCTGAGTGTGCGACTGCATTACGAAACAGTCTGCACCACGCACGGACTCTTCAAAGCGGATGAAGATTTCGCCGTTAGCGAAATCGCGGGCGGTAGTAGGAACCAGATCCGTCTTCAGCTCCTTAGCCACAGCCTCCGCCAGCTCTGGGTGTGCACGCCCAGAGAAGAGCTTCATGTTTTTGCTGCTACCAGTTACCTTGCCAGTCATGGGAGAATATGCCCCTTACTTTTCGTTGTCCTGCGCACGGGCTGCGGCCTCAGCCGCGGGAGTACCCGGACGCTTCTTTTGAACCCAGCCCTCGATGTTGCGCTGTTTGCCACCGGAGACTGCGAGTGCTCCCGCAGGAACATCGTCCTTAATTACTGTACCCGCACCGGAGTACGCGCCATCACCGACATTGACCGGAGCGATAAACATTGTGTCAGAACCGGTGCGCACGTGGCTGCCGATGGTGGTGTGGTGCTTGTTTACTCCGTCGTAGTTTACAAAGACGGAAGAGGCGCCAATATTGGACTGCTCGCCCACGGTGGCATCGCCGATATAGGTCAGGTGCGGCACCTTGGAGCCGCGACCAATTTGCGCATTCTTTGCCTCTACGAAGCCGCCGAGCTTTCCGTCCTCGCCCACCACGGTCTTCGGGCGGATATAGGTAAACGGGCCGACCTTAGCGTTGGTGCCGATGACAGAATCGCTGCCATGAGTGCGCACGACGGAAGCACCTTCGCCCACTTGCATATTGGTCAGGGTGGTATCGGGGCCAATCTCGGCATTATCGGCGATGCTGGTCGCTCCCCACAGCTGGGTGCCGGGGTGAATGATGACATCGGAGCCCACGGTGACATTGACACCAATCCAGGTGGTCTCCGGATCTACGATGGTGGCTCCGCCGCGCATCGCCTTTTCCACCATGCGTCGGTTGAGCTCGCGGCCGGCAGCGGCGAGCTGCACGCGGTCATTGACGCCCGCCAGTTCGGCCGGATCCGCTGCCACATGCGCGCCGACGCCGTGTCCAGCGGTGCGGGCGATCTCGAGCACATCGGTGATGTATAGCTCGCCTTGGGCGTTATTGGAGTCGAGCTTCTGGAGGGCGTCGGCAAGCACGCGGCCGTCAAAAGCGAAGACGCCGGAGTTGACCTCATCGACTCGGCGCTGCTCTTCGGAGGCGTCCTTTTGCTCGACGATGGCGGACACGCTGCCGTCCTCAGCGCGGATGATACGGCCGTAGCCGGTGGGATCCTCTAAGCGCATGGATAGCACCGTTACCGCATTGCCCTGCTCGGTGTGGGTAGCGCGCAGGCCCTCGATGGTCTCTGGGGTAAGTAGCGGTACGTCGCCATTAGTGACGATGATGGTGCCCTCAAACTCCGGAATCGGCTCCAAGCCGCAGGCCACTGCGTGGCCGGTGCCCAGCTGTTCTTCCTGTACTGCCTGCAGCACCTCGCAGTCCAGCTCCTGGGAGATGGCATCCACAGCGGGGGAGACCTGGTCGCGTTGGTGGCCTACCACCGTGACAATGTGTTCCGGATTAATCCCGGCCGCGGCATGCAGAGCGTGGCCGAGCAAGCTGCGCCCGCCAATCTCGTGCAAGGTCTTTTGCTTGGTGGATTTCATGCGGGTGCCGGCACCAGCCGCAAGGACGACTACGGCACACGGGGTTGTTGCTACCACGGGTTATTGAGCTCCTGGGGGGTCGAGTCTGATTCTTATCCGGACTACATCCTATAGCCCGAGTGCGATTTATGTGTGAGAAACCTCTTTCAGGCCGCGGGCGCGCCACACCCCGAGAAAGCCGATGAGGGCGAGGAATAGCAGGGCCGCCTCTGGCCCGGCCAGCGCCACCACGGAGGAAATGCCACCGACGATGAGCAAGATGATGCCCATCATCGTATTGGCGGCACCTACATACTGGGTGCGCTTATCGCCACCGGCCATATCCACCACGTAGGTCTTTCGCGCCACTCGAATGGCCGTGTGCGCCAGATTCACGGCGAAGAAACCAATCGGCATGACCCAGGCATTGACCCCATCTGGGGCCCAATGTGAGCTGGCGACCAAGAGCACCAGCACGATGGAAGCCACGGCCGCTCCTACAGCCATGGTGTTTTTGGAGGATTTATCCGAATACACACCGGAGATCCGTCCGCCCACCAACGAGGCCAGGCCCGAGGCAAGCACGAATCCGTACAGCCCGGAAAGGTTGCTGCTGAGCAGCACGATAAAAGAAGTTGAAAGCGCCGACACCAAAAGAAGCGCGCGGACGATGACGAAGTTACGAAATTGTCCGTCGCTAGTAAAAAGCTGCCAGGTATCTTTCCACCACTGCTTATCGATGCCCCCTTCGGTTTCCTCTGGCACCGGCTCATCCACGCCCGAAAATACCCACGCGGCAATGGCCCACGTGGCCGCGCCAACGCCGAGGACCGTGCCCATCATGGGGATACTGAGCTCACCCAAAAAATAGAGGATAATTCCGGTAAGCAGGGTGGCGCCGCCTCCGAGTGCTGCCGCGCTGCCGGTTACTCGGCCACGCGCGCCTTTGGAAATCGTGCGCGCCTGTACGTCCTTGCCCGCAATCGAGCACAGTGCGCGGAAAAGCGAAAGCGCCGCTAGGGCCACCAGTGTTACTACTCCCAGTGCCGTCCCACGAAGGAAGAATGCTGCTAGCGCGATGACCGCGGCGGATATCGCTTGGCCCAGCGAACCGATAATCCACAGGCGCTTACGGGCCCTATGCGTAGTCACCCACGGGGTCAGTGCCGCCTGCGGCAGCATCGAACCAGATTCGCGAATAGGGGTGAGCAAACCGGCGAAGAAGGCAGGCACGCCGGCTGCACTAAAAAGCGCTGGCAGCACCGTCTTGGCCGCCACAATCTGATCGCCCAAATTTTGCAGGCCATTGGACCAGATGAAATACCGGGCATTGGATTGAGACATGAGAAATTCGATCTTTCAGAGAAATGAGTTGGTTAAATTAAAGCCATGCTGACACGCCGGAGACTAAAACACGGCCGCAGTCACGCCGAAATTCTACCCGTGGGGCAGGAGGCCTAAGAATCATGCATGATGTTGATCCCCTCATCAATTCCCTCTATCAAGCCTTTGACCTCCTTGGCGTGGTGCTGAACGGCATCATTGGTGGCACCATTGCCCGCCGACGCGAATTCGACATCGTGGGTTTTGTATTCCTCGCCCTCTTTTCTGGGCTGGCCGGTGGCATGATTCGTGACATGCTCATCGCAGATGGGGCAGCGGCTGCGATTTCAGATCCGTGGTACCTCGGACTCGCCTGTGGAGGAGCCCTCGTTGCGTTTCTTATCGATCTTAAGGGCAAGGCATGGGAGCTTTTCCGCGAACATGGTGATGCCATCATCCTCGGCGTGTGGTCCACTACCGGTTGCGTCAAAGCACTCACGCACGGCATGCCACTTATTCCCTGCGTTTTCCTTGGCGTGCTTACCGCGGTGGGCGGCGGAATGGTTCGCGACGTAGCTTCTGGGCTAATCCCCTCTATCTTCGGCGGCAGCCCTCTTTATGCCGTGCCGTCCATCCTGACCGGCATCGTTATGGTGATCTTCGCCCACAACGGGCAATTTGCCCTCGGCATGATCATTTCCCCCATCGTCGGAAGCGGCATGGCCATCTTGTCCTATTGGCGCGGCTGGGTGTTGCCCCGCGCCGGTGTAGCCCCCGTTAACTACACCGCTGCCCAAGTGGCGGCGATTGCGAAGAAAGCCGAGCTCAAAGGCTTTCGACGCGGCAGGAAGAAAAACTAAAAAAGCTTCCCCACCAGGACTCGAACCTAGAATGACGGTACCAAAAACCGTAGTGTTGCCGATTACACCATGGGGAAACACAGCAAATTGCTGTAGGCATAGCGTACCTGACGCACCCGGGTAAATCACAAATTGCGGGGCGAGGGATAGGGTAGAAGGTATGGCTCGACAAAGGATGACCGGCCGAGAACGGCGCGAACAACTCATTTCCATCGGACGCACCGCATTTGCGGAACTAGGGGTTGAAGGGGCCAGTGTCGAAGAGATCGCGGCTCGCGCCGGGGTATCCAAGCCCGTTGTCTATGAGCACTTTGGGGGTAAGGAAGGCCTCTATGCGGTCGTTGTTGACCGCGAGATGTTGGCACTGGAAAAGGTCATTACTGATTCTTTGGAAAACGGCAGCTGGCGCGAGCGCATCGAGCAGGCCGTGATGGCCATCTTGACCTATGTTGAGGAAGAAACCGATGGATTTCTCATTCTGGTGCGCGATGCCAAGCCGGGCGATGAACGCAGTTTCTCCACGCTGTTAAATTCCGCGGTAGGCCAGGTGTCTTATATTTTGCGAGAAGCGTTTGAACACCGTGGTATCCAGCCGGATTTGGCGGATATTTATGGCCAAGCGCTGGTAGGAATGGTATCTACCACGGCGCAATGGTGGTTAGATGAGCGCAACCCGGACAAGGAAGTCGTCGCCACGCATATTGTCAATCTATGCTGGAATGGTTTGTCCGGTATGGAACTAAAGCCCAAGCTAGGAGGCAAATAGATGGCGACCCCAATGCTGGCCGGCTTGCTCAAGGTAGCAGCCTCGGACCCCAAGCTTAAGGGCATGATTTCTCATGTGGGGGAAGACCTCCACATCACAGGTTTGGATCAGTCTCGGCCGTGGGCCTTGGGAACTTTGGCCCATCACGCCCCGGTGCTGGTGGTGACCGCCACCAGCCGCGAGGCGGAAGACCTTAGCGCAGAGCTTACGGCGATGCTGGGGGAAAAGGTGGCCATGTTTCCGGCATGGGAGACACTGCCGCACGAGCGTTTGAGCCCTGGCGTCGACATCATCGGCCGCCGCGCCCAGGTTTTGCACAACTTGGACAATGCGCAGGTCATCGTCACCGCTGCCCGCGGGCTGTCCCAGCCTATCCTCAAGGAAGTGGAAGGTCGTGCTCCCATTCACCTCGAAGAAGACCATGAGTATGACTTCGATGAGGTGGTCCGTGAGCTTGAGTTCCGCGCCTATAAACACGTAGACATGGTGGCCAAGCGCGGCGAGTACGCCACCCGAGGCGGCATTATCGATATTTTCCCCACTACGTTGGACTATCCGGTCCGCGTTGAGTTCTGGGGCGATGAGATTACCGATATTCGCCAATTTTCCGTAGCTGACCAGCGCACCATCCCGGAAATCGAGGTCGGCCGCGTAGATGTTTTCCCGGCCCGCGAGCTTCCTATTACGGATGCCATCGCTGAACGCGCGGCCGACCTTGCCGTCAAGCACCCCGGTAATCCCGCCTTGGTGGAGCTTTTGACCAAGGTGAGCGAGCACATTCCGGCCGAAGGCATGGAGGCGCTTTTGCCCGTGCTTTCCGACGCCCCCATGATCACCCTCCCCGAATTCCTCCGCCCCACCACTCACGTGGTGATGGTCGGCCCGGAGAAGATTCGCCGCCGCGTCGCGGATTTAGAAAAGACCGATGCTGAGTTCCTCGCCGCTGGCTGGGAAGCCGCGGCCATGGGTGCTGATGGCCCATTGGCCACCGAAGGCCTCGATACCGAGGCCTCGAGCTACCGCTCCTATGAATCGCTCGAGGTTTCCATCGGCGAGTCCGACCTGCCGCTGTGGACTTTCTCCCCACCGGGAATGCTTGCCGCCCCAGAAGAAGAGACCCTCCCACTCGAATTCGAGCCAGGGCCCACCCCGCGCGGCAATATCGAAGAAATCGATGCCATGATGGCCCAACTCCTCGCGCATACCAACGCCGGCGGCCGCGCGGCCTTCATCGCTCCGGCACAGGGCGCTATCAAGCGCATGGTGGATCGCTTCGCGGAAAAGGGCATGCGCACTAAGGTTGCTACCCCTGGCTGGGAGCCCACCGCCGGAGAAGTCACCCTCTATCAGGCGCTAAGCCATGCTGGATTGGTGTTCCCCAAGGTGAAAAAGCCCAAGGACGCCGAGGCCCTCCCGTTGGTCGTTGTCACCGAAACCGATCTGACCGGCAACCGCGTAGGCGATATCGCCGAAGCGAAGCGGCGCCCCGCCAAGCGCCGCAATAAGGTCGATCCGCTTGCCCTAAAACAGGGCGATTTTGTGGTGCACGAAACCCACGGCATTGGCAAATTCTTAAAGATGGCCGAACGCACCATCCAGTCCGGCGATGAGACCAGCCGCCGCGAATATATCGTGCTCGAATACGCACCATCGAAACGTGGCCAGCCCGCCGACCAGCTCTGGGTCCCCATGGACTCTCTGGATTTGCTGAGCAAGTACACCGGCGGCGAATCGCCCCACCTGTCTAAGATGGGCGGCTCCGATTGGAAGAACACCAAGAAGAAGGCGCGCGCCGCGGTACGCGAAATTGCGGGCGAACTCGTTGAGCTTTATGCCAAGCGACAAGCAGCACCCGGCCACCAATTCGCCCCTGACAATCCGTGGCAGGCGGAGATGGAGGATAATTTCCCCTTCGTCGAAACCGAAGACCAGATGCTTGCAATCGACGCCGTCAAACAGGACATGGAATCCACGGTGCCGATGGATCGCGTCGTCGTCGGCGATGTGGGTTATGGCAAGACCGAGGTGGCCATCCGCGCTGCTTTCAAGGCCGTACAAGATGGCATGCAGGTGGCCGTTTTGGTGCCTACCACGCTGTTGGCGCAGCAGCACTTTGATACTTTCAGCGAGCGCATGACCGGCTTCCCTGTCAAGATCGAGGTGCTCTCGCGCTTTACCTCGAAGAAAGAAGCCAAAGACATCTTTAAGGGATTGGCCGATGGCAGCGTCGATATCGTCGTTGGCACGCATCGCCTCCTGCAGACCGGTGTGCACTGGAAGAACCTTGGTCTCATCGTCGTAGACGAGGAGCAGCGCTTTGGTGTGGAGCACAAGGAACATATCAAGGCTCTTAAAGCCAGCGTGGACGTGCTCACCATGTCCGCTACACCTATTCCGCGCACCTTGGAGATGTCCATGGCGGGCATTCGCGAGATGTCTACCATCCTTACCCCGCCGGAAGACCGCCACCCCGTGCTGACCTACGTCGGTGCCTATGAAGACAAGCAGGTCGCCGCGGCCATCCGCCGCGAGCTGCTGCGCGATGGTCAAACCTTCTTCATCCACAATAAGGTCTCTGATATTGAAAAGAAGGCCCGCGAGCTGCGTGACTTGGTACCTGAGGCTCGCGTCGTCGTCGCGCACGGCCAGATGAACGAGGAGGTGCTGGAGCAGACCGTCCAGGGCTTTTGGGACCGCGAGTATGACGTTCTGGTGTGTACCACCATCGTGGAAACCGGCTTGGATATCGCCAACGCCAATACCCTCATTGTGGAAAACGCCCACCATATGGGACTGTCTCAGCTACACCAGTTGCGTGGGCGCGTGGGTCGTTCCCGTGAGCGCGGCTATGCCTACTTCCTGTATCCGAAGGGCGCTACGCTTACGGAAACCTCTTATGACCGCCTAGCCACCATCGCCCAGAACAACGACCTTGGCGCAGGCATGGCCGTAGCCATGAAGGATTTGGAGATGCGCGGTGCCGGAAACGTACTCGGTGCACAGCAGTCCGGCCACATTGCCGGCGTTGGCTTCGACCTTTACGTCCGCCTTGTTGGCGAGGCGGTAGAAACCTTCAAATCTCTCGCTCGCGGCGAAGCTCCTACCGTGACGGATGAGGGACCGAAAGAAATCCGTATCGATCTCCCCGTGGACGCGCATATCCCGGAGGCTTATATCGATTCTGAGCGCCTGCGCCTGGAGGTCTACCGCAAGCTTGCAGCCTCGCAAGATAACGATGATCTCAAGGCCGTCATCGAGGAAATGGAAGACCGCTTTGGCCCGCTGCCACAGGAGGTCTTACGCTTACTGTCCGTCGCCCGCCTGCGTCACCAAGCGCGCCGCGCCGGTGTATCGGATATCACCGTGCAGGGCACCCGTATCAAGTTCCACCCGGTGGAGCTGCCGGATTCCAAGCAGGTGCGTCTCAAGCGTTTGTATCCAGGATCCAGCTTCCGCGCGGCGGCGAAGGCCATCAATGTGCCATTCCCCAAGGCGGGGCGCAATGTTACCTCGCCGAAGCTGCGCGATACCGAGCTCATTCAGTGGGCGGCGGATTTCCTAAGCGCGCTTTTCGACGTCGCTCCCGTCAACGTCAGCGGCGCCCAGCCCGCTTCCTCGAACGTGGTGAGCGTAGGGGAGTAGCTAGAGCGTGAGCCAGCCGGTGCTCAAGCCCCAAATGGCGGCGGCGGCACCGGCCAAGACAATGGCCACCACGCACCACTCGAACGTGTTAAAAATGCGTTCCTTCTTCCACAAACGGGTACCGACATAGGGGATAAGGCCGGGTACTACGGCCAGCGCGCCGAGCAGGACGTAGACGGGGTCGGCCGCGTAAATCAGCCACAGGGAATAGATGAACGCGAGCAAAGAGATCATCAAGTGCTTGCGATTGTCCTTACGGCTTACCTCTGGTCCGGAAAGATCGAACTTGATGCCCGCCTGCGGGTGAGACAGCCCCTTGCCACGCAACGTCAGAAGCAATAGGTACAGGGAAGAAAAGATATACGGCAGCAGATACATGATGGTCGCTAGCTGCACCATGGCGTTATAGGACGCCTCGTTGAGGTAGAAGACGATGATGAACAGCTGGATAGACATCGTGGAAATCAGCTGCGCTACCCACGGCGCGCCCGCCACGTTGATGGTGCCGATGCGCCGGGGAATGAGGCCGTCGATGGCCATCATCACGATGGGCTCGGCGCACAACATTTGCCAGGACACGTAGGCGCCCAGAACGGACAAGCACAGTCCGATGGAGATGAGGGCGCCGCCCCAGGGGCCGGTGACTTCGGTCAGCACGGAGGCCATGGAATTATCTGGCAGCGCGGCCAATTCTTCCTTGCTCATGACGCCAAAGCTCAAGGTGGACACAGAGACCAACAGTGCCAACACGGAAAAGAAGCCGATCACGGTCGCGCGGCCGACATCGGTGCGCTTGGAGGCTTGCTTGGAATACACGGATGCTCCCTCCACGCCAATGAAGACCCACACGGTAAAGAGCATGATTCCTTGGACTTGCTCGAAGACGCTGGCCTCGGAAGCGCGTCCCCAGAAATCCACGGTGAATTTATCCCAGCTGAACCCGAGGAAAGCAATGAGCACCACGAAAGCCAAGATGGGCACGATCTTGGCAATCGTGGTGACGAGGTTCATGAAGGCGGCCTGCTTAATGCCGCGGGCGAGTACCGCGAAAATTCCCCACGACAAAAGGGAGACGGCGATGGCGGAGGACCAGTAATGGTCGGCGTCGAAAAGCGGCAGGTAATGGCCCAGCGTATTGAAAAAGAGGGTGGCATATCCCACCTGCGCCATAACGGAGCCCAGCCAGTATCCCCAGCCCGAGGTAAAACCAATAAAATCGCCGAGGCCGGCGCGCACATAGGAATAGACGCCAGAATCAAGGTGCGGCTTGCGGCGGGCCAAAATCTGGAACACAAAAGCCACAGAGAGCATGCCGACGCCCGCTACCAGCCAGCCAATGAGCATCGCGCCTGGGCCGGCAACGGAGGCAATGTTTTGCGGCAGCGAAAAAATACCCGCGCCAACGGTGGAACCGATAATGAGCGCGACGAGGGTCCACAACGTCACGGAGTGGGATTTATTCTGGCTGGAGGTCATTGGCCTAAAATACCTTGAATAGCCCCATAATGGGAACTCGGGCTAGACTTTGTGCACATGACTGTGCTGTTGCTCGATGAACGCTGGCCCACCATGATCCCCATGCAAGCACACGGGAAGCTACGCGGCCCCGTTTACTTCACCGGTGAAGTTCCGGTTTCCGTGCGGTGGAATTTTTCCGATCTCCTCGTAGGGGAGGATGCCATTGGAACCTTGGTCAGCACCGACGAATGTGATCCTGAAACGCGTGCTCGCATAGCTACTGGGGAGACGGTCATTCGGGCCGAATCCCTCGAGGATCCCGTCATGCAGGCGCGCCAGACTATGGCCACTGCGCGGCGCATTGGTGAATGGGAGCGTGAGCAAACCCATGCCTCCCTTTTGCCCTACCTTGAGGAAGAATCCGCCGAATTCGCCGCGGCCGTGCGCAATCGTGAGCCGGAAAGCGAGATTCTCAAGGAACTGGGCGATATCTTCCTGCAGGTCCTTTTCCATGCGGAAATCTCTGCCTTTTCGCTTGACGACGTCGCCCAGAGCTTCGTCACCAAAATGCGCGCCCGCGCCCCGTACCTATTTGACGGCACGACTGAGATAGTCGATGTTGACACGCAAGAGCGGCTGTGGCGCGCAGGCAAGGAGATGTAGGATAGCTTCCCATGAAGAGGCTGCTGCAGATATTCGGGGGCTGCGGGGTAGCCGTAGTCGTGATCATCGCGCTAGTAGCATGGCTATTGACTGGGCACGGTACTTCTCAGCAGCCCGTACCTGAAAACATCCCGCCCGTTGAAGGCAAAGAGGTCGCGCACATTGACGTCAATGCGCCCGGACGCACCGCAGATAAACTCACCTACTGGGCCTCTGACTTAGCTGATCGCACTGGTATCCCGCCGGCCGCCCTGCGCGCCTATGGCAATGCTGAGCTCATTGCTCAGCAAAAGTGGCCCAATTGCCACCTGCGTTGGAATACCCTTGCCGGCTTGGGCTACATAGAAACACGCCACGGTACCTATAACGGCAATTGGTTTAAGCACTCCAAGCTTGACGACGCCGGCTACCCCCAACCCCCCATCAACGGCATCGCCCTCGATGGCCTGAACAACACGGCCCACACCCCAGACACCGATAACGGCGAAATCGATGGAGACTCCGAATACGATCGCGCCGTAGGCCCAATGCAATTTATCCCCACCACGTGGGAAGCGGTGGGCGCTGATGCCAATGGTGATGGGAAGGCTGATCCCAACCAAATCGATGACGCCGCTGTTGGGGCGGCCGGACTTTTGTGCTTCGGTGACAGAGATCTCTCTAACCCAGATCAGTGGAAGGAAGCAATCCTAAATTACAATCAGTCCAGCGACTATTTGCATAAGGTTGCGCACGCCGCCAATGCTTACTCAGTTCCACAAAGTGCCAAGTAGTGTCACACGGCTACGTTTTCTGCCACAATTGAGAACGTGGCTGGGCCGGCTGGTCCAGAGCGAACATTTTGATGAGGAGTGAAGAACAGCATGGCTGATATCATCCACACTTTCGCCCGCGAGATTCTCGATTCCCGTGGCAACCCTACCGTTGAGGCAGAGGTATTCCTTGACGATGGCGCCCGCGGCGTAGCAGGCGTTCCTTCCGGTGCCTCTACCGGCGTGCACGAGGCCCACGAGCTGCGCGACGGCGGCGAGCGCTACCTGGGCAAGGGTGTTTTGAAGGCTGTTGAGAATATCAATGAGAAGATTTCCGATGAGATTGCTGGCTTCGAAGCTGACGATCAGCGCCTCATTGACCAAGCATTAATTAGGCTGGACGGTACCGATAACAAGTCGGAGCTGGGCGCTAACGCTATCCTGGGCGTTTCCATCGCCGTAGCCAAGGCCGCCGCAGAGTCCGCTGCACTGCCGCTGTACCGCTACATCGGTGGCCCCAATGCTCACGTACTGCCAGTGCCGATGATGAATATCCTCAACGGTGGCGCACACGCTGACTCCGGCGTTGACGTCCAGGAATTCATGATTGCCCCGATTGGTGCTGAGTCCTTCGCTGAAGCTCTGCGCATGGGTGCCGAGGTCTACCACGCACTGAAGGCAGTGCTGAAGGACAAGGGCCTGTCTACTGGTCTGGGTGACGAGGGTGGCTTCGCTCCTTCCGTTGATTCCACCAAGGCTGCTCTGGACGTCATCGTTGACGCCATTAAGAAGGCTGGCTACGAGCCGGGCAAGGACGTAGCCCTCGCGCTCGATGTTGCTTCCTCCGAGTTCTTCAAGGACGGTAAGTACCACTTCGAAGGCGGCGAGCATACCGCTGAAGAAATGTCCAAGGTTTATGAGGAACTCATCGATGAGTACCCGATTGTCTCCATCGAGGATCCTCTGCAAGAAGACGATTGGGACGGCTACACCGCCCTTACCGCCGCCATTGGCGAAAAGGTACAGATTGTTGGCGATGACTTCTTCGTTACTAACCCTGCCCGTCTGCAGGAAGGTATTGAGAAGAAGGCTGCCAACGCACTGCTGGTGAAGGTAAACCAGATCGGTACCCTGACCGAGACCTTTGATGCTGTCGAGCTGGCTCACCGCAATGGCTACCGCACCATGATGTCCCACCGCTCCGGTGAAACCGAGGACACCACCATCGCTGATCTGGCTGTCGCACTGAATTGTGGTCAGATCAAGACCGGTGCTCCAGCCCGCTCCGAGCGCGTAGCTAAGTACAACCAGCTGCTGCGCATCGAGCAGGAGCTGGGCGACGGTGCAGTCTACGCTGGCCGCTCCGCATTCCCACGCTTTAAGGCTTAATCGCCTCCTTGTGTAGCGCCCTCGTATTACTGCGGGGGCGCTTTCGCATGTCCAGATATTGTTGCCAAGTTTGCTTCCAGTTCACGGTGCGCGGTGCCAAAGGTCCTTGGGCGCGGTCAATCTCGAAGGTGCCGTCCGAAAAGAGCCAGACGACGTCCCCAGTGATCGGATCCATGATGTACTGCGCTCTTCCATCGGTCTTCACGTTGTGGTGGTGCTGACACAGCGTTACCAAATTATCGACGCTCGTCGGTCCACCGTCGGCATACTCCACTCGATGATCGAGCTGGCAATAATGCGCTGGCATTGAGCACCCTGGCCAGCGACATGTGGCATCGCGACCGTGGACCCATGTTCTGATTTGTTCGGTGGGAACGTAAGAAGAAGTTTCTTGCGGGCACAGCTCACGAGTCATGGAGTAACTATTTAATTGCTCCGTAAGTACGCACCACCCCGCCGAAGGGATATACACCCGAGATGCATCATCGCCAGATGCATAAGTATTAATTACTACCTTTGTCTGGGTTCGGTTAAAGATTAACGCCTCCAAAGCCTCTGGTTTGGTGATGTTTTTCTTTCGCGCTGCTTTGTCGATATGGCGGGATATAGCGCTGGCGGTGGCTTTATCCGTTTTTAATGTGATGGTGGCTTGGCCTTTGGAATAGGAGATGGAAACGGGTCGCTCGATTTCCTTTTCAATATCTGGCATGAGTATCCCGTCGATATAGTCACGCAAGAACCTCCGGATTTCGGATTCTGTGGGGACATGCTGAGCAGGTTCCTTTGGGGTAAGGAAGTCCGCGAGGGCGGCATCGACTAGTTGGATGCTTTCTGCGTCGTCGCCAAGCGGGGCAAGTTCGGCATCAATTACGTGCAGCCGCGGGAGGTCTAGGATCCAATGTTCGGTTTGCACCGCTGTGGTCAATGGCAATTCCTGCATGCGTAGGTGGGAGCGGAGCGCGGATAGAACTCGCCAGTAACTCAGACCCACACGCTTAGATAGAGCGGCGGTGGTGCATTCGACATCGTCCTCTAATCGTGGAAGCACAGATTGGTACAACTGCCAAGATTGAATGCGCTGGAGCAAGGCCAGGAGGCAGACGGTGTCGTCGAGGTTATTGGTGGAAAAATAGGCCTTCTTTGACGGTGTGTCGGTAGCTATCACAAAATAGTCCCCCTGAAATAAATCGCACACCTAATCGAATTTACGCCCCTTAGTCTAAAACACTCATTCGAGTCCTGCAAGGCCAAAAGCGAAATTGTGTGCGAAATTGCAGGGGAGGGCTAGAGGCTGAAGATAGCGTCAGCGACTGCTTCGAGTTCTTTATCGGTGTATTTATCACCGCATGTTGCCAGAGAGCCAACACTGGCCATGTATAGGCTGAATAGCCTGTCTTCAGGAGGGGCATCGGCTGATATATCAAGCGCTTCGTAGACGGGGGCGTATTTCTGATCAAACTCTTCGGGCTTGGCGGCGAGCTCCGCAAGTGCACCTTCGCCATGGGTTAGCAAATACTTGGCGTCGTCCAGGATCTGATCATTGTTGCAAGCAACAGCACCCGCCTTCTTCAGGGTCGTGGCATTGACCTCGTAGCTGGTGGGGCCTTCTTCGGCCTCGGAAGCTCCGGAGGCGAACACATTCAAATAGTAGTCCGGAATCGTCCCATGCTCTTTGATGTGGTAGATGAAGCCGCTCTTGGTATTGAGATCGGAGCTTCTGCTTGTGGTGGTGGGAACCTCGCTGCTGGTAGTGCTGTTGGGCGTGGAGGATTTAGTCTGGGCGGTAGATTCTTCCTCTTGGTCGGAAATGCTGCAGGCGCTCAGTAGAGTGCCGACGGCTACTAGTAGAAGAAGGCGCTAGAGGGGCATGTCTATTCCTTAAGTGAGGGGAATATGATTCGAGCCTTTAGCTCGTGTGCATGGACGCCGCGACCTTTTCCAGTTCTTCATCGCTGAACTCATCGCCACAGGACATAACAGCACCCAGCGGGGTCATCGCTGCGGCCATATACTTGTCATTATCAGGTGCGTCATCGGGGATGTCGAGGGCCTCAAAAACGTCACCATATTTTTCATCGGGTCCGCCTGCTGACGTTACAGCTTTACCTAGCTTGTCCGTATCGCCTTGGAAGAAGTCCTTTGCGATTTGCAGCAGTTCGTCATTCTTACAGGTAACTTCGCCGGCCTTTTTGACGGACGCCGCGTTGGCTTCAAAGCTCTCCGGCTTATCGTTCCCGTCTAGCTCCTTAGCATCGTGGTCGATGTAATCATCTGGCAGGGTCTTATATTCCTTAAGGTAGTCGGCCATGCCGTCTTGGGTGCTTAGATCGTAATCGTCGCCGTAGACGGGATATTCACCATCTTGGGCGGAGGGGCTGCAGCTGGCGAGGAATAGGCTTGCGGTAAGGACAGGTAAGAGGCGCTTGAGGGACATAAAAATTCCTTACTGGGAGGGAGAATTTCTTTTAGTGTACCCAAAATGCGCGTGCCAAGTCTCTGTTACAGGAGTGACGACGCTAGGATTGGAAACCTATGGCACGCGAAAGAAAGATGCAGCGAAACCGGAGCCGCACTAGGGTTCCGGTAGCCTCGCGTGCTGCAGATGTCCGTAAAGCTCAACGCGCACAACTAAAGCAGAAGCAAAAACCAGACCGGATGAGTATTGCCGGAGTGGGCGTGATCGTGGCTATCGTGCTGGTTGTATTGCTGGTTATCGCTGTTCCCCTGCGCAATTACTATCATGGCCGGTCCGAAATTGCCCGTTTGAATGAGTCAATCGCTGCCAAGCAAGATGAAAAAGCTGCTTTGCTGGAAAAGATTGATAAATATAAATCCGATGAGTACATCAAGCAGGAGGCGCGGCGCCGATTCGGGGTTGTTGATGAGGGCGAAACTGCCTATCGCATCATTGACCCGCAGATTAAGCCGGAAGACCAGCTCACCACAGACGGTCAGAAGGAAGAAGATTCCCGCGACTGGTATGAGGTCTTGTGGGATTCCGTGGCTGAACCCCCTAAAGAAGAAGCGCCATCCGAGCAGGTAAATCATCTTCCGATTGAGCCGGCACCGGAAGAGAAAGCGGATGTGCGATAATTGTCCGCATGACCGTCACTGATGCAGACATCGCTGTAGTAACTGAGCAATTGGGCCGCACTCCGCGCGGAGTGCTGGAGGTTTCTTATCGCACGCCAGATGGCCGGCCTGCGGTGATTAAGACAGCGCCCAAGCTTGCCGACGGCACTCCATTCCCCACCCTCTATTACCTCACTGACCCACGGCTTACGGCCGAAGCTTCACGCTTGGAAGTTGCCCACGTCATGAAGTGGATGGAATCCCGACTGCGTGAGGATGAGGACTTGGCTGCTGATTACCAGCGTGCACATGAATACTTTTTGTCCAAGCGCAATGACATCGAAGATCTCGGCACCGATTTCTCCGGTGGAGGTATGCCGGATCGCGTGAAGTGCCTGCACGTGCTCATTGCCTACGCCCTGGCTGAGGGGCCGCAGCATTTCCGGTTGGGAACTGAAGCGGTAGCTATGGCCGCCGACCATGGCAAGCTTCGAGGAGGCGCTATCCCCCAGGATTGGCCCACGGTAGAAGATTTGGGAATTGACCTAGCGCAGTTCGATTTTTCTAACGCGGAATAGGAGGAATGCTATGACTCGCGTTGCTGCGATTGATTGCGGAACAAATTCGATTCGCCTGCTCATCTCTGAAGTTCAAGATGATGGCAAGGTCCGCGATATTACTCGTACGATGGAAATCATCCGTCTGGGAGAGGGCGTGGACGCCACAGGTGAAATCGCCCCTGCGGCTCTTGACCGTGCACGCGTGGCCCTGGAGGGCTATGTTCGCCAAATGAAGTTTGAAAAGGTCTCCCGGGTGCGGATGGTCGCTACCTCTGCTACTCGCGATGCCAAGAATCAGCAGGAATTCTTCGATATGACCGCTGATCTGCTCGGCCAAATCCAGCCAGGTGCTCAGGCAGAAGTTGTTTCGGGTGAGGAAGAGGCCCTGTTGTCCTTTAATGGCGCTGTGGCCGATTTAGAGCCGGACCGCGGTCCATTTTGCGTGATTGATCTGGGCGGCGGCTCGACTGAGTTCGTTGTAGGAACGGCGGATGGCGAAATCTTGGGCACTCATTCGGCGCGCATGGGGTGCGTCAGGCTGACCGAGCGCATCATGCGCACCGATCCACCTACCGAATCGGAGATCGAGATCGCTTCGGAGTACGTCGGTGAGCGAACAGCCGAGGTCGAGGACATAGTACCTATTTCTAAGGCTCGTACCATCGTCGGCTGTGCGGGCACTTTCACCACACTGTCCGCACTGGCGCAAGGCCTCGAGCGTTACGATGCCGATGCCATTCACGGCTCTGAGCTCCGTTTCGGTGCCCTGCGCGTGCTCTTGCAGCAGCTTATTGCCCTGCCTTCCGACGTCCGCGCCCTCAACCCCGTCATTCACCCCGGCCGTGCCGATGTCATCGGCGGTGGGGCAGTAGCCGTGGAAGGTATCATGCAACTAATCGAGCGAAATTGCGCTGCGCGTAGTTTCTTCATTAGTGAAAAGGACATTCTCGACGGCATTATTGCAGGTCTCGCTGCAGAGGGTACCCCTCGTTAACTCTTGCGGGGGAAGGTAGCCTAAAATATTCCTTGCCTTGCCCCCATAGCCCAATCGGCAGAGGCAGTCGACTTAAAATCGATTCAGTGTGGGTTCGAGTCCCACTGGGGGCACCGTGTGAAGTCTCGAGACATCGTTCCTATGGTGTCTCGAGATTTTGTTTTGGTAAGTCTCCACAGCCTTTATGCGGAAACTGTTCGCAAAACTTTTAGCTACATGGAAAGACTGCGGAACTTTATAGGGCGGTGTCTCGTTGAACAGGATGAGATAGCTAAATTGCACCTCTCTTAGAAAGGACAACCGTGCGTTCAAGCAATCCGGTAATGAGTTCTCTGACCGAAAATAGTACCCGCCAAAATTCTGGATACGGGGACGAAGCTGCTCGTCCAATGACCGTGGATGACGTCGTCACCAAGACAGGCATCACCCTCGGCGTCATTATCGTCGCCGCAGCCATCAATTTTGGGCTGGGAATGGTAAATCCAGGTATTGCCATGGCCTTGACTCTGGTCGGTGGCATCGGTGGCTTCATTACTGTGCTGGTTGCCTCTTTTGGCAAGAAGTGGGGTTCTGCTGCGGTCACACTGATTTACGCCGTATTTGAGGGCCTATTCGTTGGTGGCTTCTCCTTCATGTTTGCCAATGTGAACTTCCAAGGTGAAGGCGGAATGGCTATCATCGGCCAGGCAATCGTTGGAACCATTGGTGTATTCATCGGCATGTTGATTGTGTACAAGACCGGTGCAGTTAAGGTGACCCCGAAGTTCACCAAGATCCTCTTCGGCTTGGTCGCCGGAGTTGCTGTCATGGCGTTGGTTAACTTCTTGGGCGCAATCTTCTTCGACTTCAACCCTTTGCGTGATGGCGGCCCGATTGCCATTATCTTCTCGCTTGTTTGCATCGTTCTTGGTGCGCTGTCCTTCCTGACTGACTTTGATCAGGCTGACCGTATGATCCGTGCCGGCGCTCCCGCTAGCAATGCTTGGGGCGTAGCTCTCGGCCTCGCTGTGACCTTGGTCTGGCTCTACACTGAGATTCTTCGTCTCTTGAGCTATTTCCAGCGAGACTAATCAACTTTTCACGTAGGCCCGCACTGAGATGCGGGCCTTTTTGCTGCCATAAAACGCTTACAAGCGTGTAATTAGTGGGGTAGTTCGGGGGATAAAGTGAGGGTTTAGGCTTTATTTGGTCTAGAAGGGTGGTCTCAGGAGTAGTACAGCTAATAAGCAGGAAACTTCGCCTTTTAGGCGTTATGGATGTGACATATGGGGCGAATAATTTTGTTAAATCGCCGTTAACCTTCTTGGTTGCGTAGAAAATTCGTGGAGTTCCGTGCATGCTGTGTACCGGAACAGGAAAACGAAGTGAAGAGTTCTCTTCTTCACTATCTTGTTCCTCTCGTCAGAAAGTGAGTGCGCGAAGGATTGTTGTGAAGCGTCAGGTAACCGTAGCAACGTTGATGGTCAGTAGCTCCGTTGTGCTGGGTAGCTGCGTTGCGGACATCGGTACGAGGAGCGCGTCAGAGGAAACCACGAATGTGGACGAAACTGGCGGCATTAGTTCGGCCGACGGTGCAGGGGGAACCAACGGGGACCTGGGGGATGACGCGGACAGCAATCGGGGGGAATCGGCACGCACCGACGGCGAGGAAAATGTGCAAGGCGCCGGCCAACCGGGGGAGGCCGGCGCCACGGGGCCGGGAGCATCATCCGGTGTCCTACCGCCACTGGGGGAATTTGATGCCACTGATCCGAGCTTTGAACTTTTCGATCCGTGTACAGAGATCTCTGGTGACAAGATAGAAAATATTGGATTGAGACCGAAGGCACTTGATTATCGAAGAGATTCGGGGAGCACGTTCTGCAACTTTGAATCAAATGGGACAGCTCTACCGGACGGTGTTCTGGTTTCGCTGGCCAGTGACTCAAATTCAATAGATGCTTTGAATCTGAAAGAAGAATTACTGCAACAAAGTGGTGGGGAGGAAGAGAATCCAATACAGATTTATCGATCAGAAATTTTCGAAAACACTCAGTGTGATGGATACGTGTCTACTAAACGGGGAACACTTATAGTCAGCGTAAATGACATTGGCCTGCAGTCAACCACTGAAGACCGGTGCAATCTTACAGCTTCATTAATAAAGCAGCTTAGTTGATAATTGGGGGAATTATGCACGTAAATGTTTCAAACGTACGCAGAACGACGAGCAGCATCGGGGATCTTTTTCGCAGAGCGCAGGAATTGAGGAGTAAAGCCGATAGCCCGTTAAATTCTAGCTTTTCATCAGTGTCTGGCATAGATCACGTTGGTGGGATTCACCAACGAGTGTTGGATAGTGATCCAGGATCAGCGAGGGTGTCGCTATTGAACTATGCAGAGCAAGTCGAGTGGCTGTTTGATTCTTTGGGGAGGGAAGCGCGGGGCTTTCAGGCGCAGGAGGACGCGAATAGTAGGGGAATGGAGATTGCGGATGCGGGTGGGGACATAGGCGTAGAGTCGATGCCGATTATGAACCAGCCGGAGCCAGGGTACAGTCCCTTCGGGTTTTCTATGCCGGTGGTGAATGTGGGTACAGACATCGTGAAGCTCGCGACGGACCTGATGTCGACACAGATTTGGAATGTGTCGGAGGCAAATGCGCGGTGGAGCTCATTGGCGTCGGAAGTCGACGATATTGTCAGCGGCTTAGAGGAAGCAGCCGGGTCTTTGGAAAGCGAGAATGACAGCGAGGCTACGTCGCGGGCTGCGGCGAAGATTCGGGAGGTGGCGGCGTCGGGAAGCCATTTTGTGGCAAATGCAAAGGTCATGGGGGAGAAGCTAACCGGATTCCATGCCAAGCTCATGGGGATGCAGCCGGCGGCGATGGCTATGGCTATGGAAGTGATGGCAATCCCAGAACCAGTGGAGCGCGAAGTTGCGGAAAAGGCCGCATTGGCCATGCTGCAACCAGACCTGCAGCGATTCGCCATAGAGGCCATGCCTTACCAGCATGCATTGATGGAGCAATCGCCGGCGTCGGGAGGCGGAGGCGTCGATGCGGGACTCGTCGGAGTAGAAGGTGATGGTCAGCGCTACACTACCGAAGCAGTGGTGTGGCCGAAAAAGATTGCTGAGGCGATTGCGCGAGGCGATTTGGCCCCCGGAAACTTTGACGTTGTCAATGGAAACGTGAACGGGTTGGATGCTGTGGGGATGAGCCCGCAGGAAATCAGCGATTTTCACCAGCAGATGCATACTAGTGGCAGAAATGCGCTGGAAGGGCTGGGGCTGGGAGAACAAGTAACCATTGGGGGCAACGAAGTATCCACCCAAGGGGCATCGATGCCGGGGGCTGTCGCAGCGAATGGGGTGATGGGGCAGGTTCCTAGTGGCACAGCACATCCCGTTGGTGCTGGAGTGAGCACGGGGGCGCTCAACGGTAGCGGCCCGGTTGCGCCACCAGCTAATGCGCACTCCGCGAGCGGGAGTATGGCACCGATGATGGCATCCGGAAGGCCTGCAGATGCCGGTCGCGGTGCTCTTGGTAAGCAACAGCCACTGCGTGGTGGGTTCGGAGCCGGCCCGGGAATCTTAAGCAGTAGCGCCGATATAAGGCATGCCGGAAGAGGTGCGCAACTGGGCCAAAGCCTTGGACGCGGAACTGGCGCGGCAATTCCCTACGCTGGAGTTGGTTCGCGCGCAGGTCTTGGCGCCAGTACAGGAACCGTAGGAGGACCCGGTATGCGTGCCGGTGCGGGCGGCAGCCTTGGTCTTGGAACCGGAAGCGGCGAAAGCAGCGCGGCAACGCGCGGGGGCAATGCCGGTCGTTCTACTGGCGGGGCGCGGGCTTATGGCCCGATGATGGGGATGCGCGGTAAGGATAGTGAGAAAAAACGCGTAAAGTCCGTGACTACGCAGGTCGAAAGGGACCCCAATAAACGCGACCTATTAGGCGAGCCGCCCGCTGTAGTGCCCGGCGTAATCGGGGACTGGGTGCGGGAAGTAAACGTGGAAAAATAACATGAAAAAAGGGCCGAGGAAACCCTCGGCCCTTCCGTCTTTTTACTGCTGCGGCAGCTCGGTGGCGGTACCATTCAGGTGCGGCTGTGCTGGCTCCTCAGGGACACCGGACTCAACTGCAGGCTGCTGCTCTTGAACAACGGACTCAGGTGCGGAAGAGCTGGTGTCAGCGTCCTTTTGCATTGGGGCCTCACCAGTGAAGGTAGAAGCATTTTCTACCTTGGAATCAGAGTCCTGCTGGTTGGGTGGGTGGCAAGCAGCGAGGGAGAGGCCGGCGGTGAAGACGAGACCAGCGGCAGCGTAACGGGAGAACTTCTTCATGGGGATATGCTCTTTCTCCAAAGTGGTAATTGGCTTAAAGTTTAGGACTCGCGCGGAGTAGCGGCCTTAGCAGAATCATACGGCGCAGCGGATTCGATGGTGACCGAAATGGTCTTGCCATTCGGAGCGGTGTACTCGCGGGTCTCACCTTCCTGCGCGCCGAGGATGGCAGCGCCCAGTGGCGACTGCTCCGAATAGGTTTCCAAATCCTTGTTGTCAGAAGCAGCGGCGCGGGTACCGATGAGGAAGGTCTCCTTATCGTCCTTGTCACCGTTGTAGTAAACGTGAACTACGGAACCAGTGTGGGCTACACCCTCCTGAACAGCACCGCGCTCGGTGGTGGCATTCGCGAGGACCTCAGAGATCTGCTTGATGCGGGCCTCTTCCTGGTCCTGCATTTCACGAGCAGCATCGTAACCGGCGTTCTCCTTGAGGTCGCCTTCCTCACGGCGCTCGTTGATCTCAGCCGCGACTACTGGGCGATGATCGATAAGCTCCTGCAGCTCGGCCTCGAGCTTCGCCTTGGTTTCTGGGGTGATGTACTGCTTTTGCTGCTCAGCCATTCTGCAACCTTCCGTAGATAGGAATTGTGGTCAAAGCCCCTAGTTGTCCCTGGGGCCATAAGTAAAAGTGGAACTAGGCAAATGCCCAGTTCTAGGCGCTACAAATCCTAGCACACGCGGCTAGCGGCTTTCCGCGTAGTCAGGGTTATCCATATCCAAGTATTCGGGGATATTGCCAGAGCAACCATAAGCGCCGCCAGCGACGGCGCGGGCGTTGGTCGGGACGTCAACAGCGATACGCTGGGTTTCATTTCCGCCAGCGGGAACAGGAAACTCGCGTCGGCCTACTTCGGACTTGGAATAATCAAAGGCTTGAACAATGCAATAAGCCTCCTCATCGGTGCGGTTACGGGTGACGTCGACCCAGACGCGGGTGGTGTCATCGCTCAATACCTCTTGGGTCACGATGGAAACCTGCGCGTTCACGCGCTCCTTTTGTTGAAAGTACCGGAAGCCAAAGAAGATGAGCGCGATAAAAATGGCGATAAAGATCAGCACCAGCGCCTTATTAGTCCAGCTACCTGAGTTCTTTTCAGAAGGCCCCCGAGAGCCATAGCGGGCGGCTGAGCGAGATTTTCCGGCGGAAGTCATGCTTCCCACTCTAGCCGAGGACCACTGTTTTCCAATTATCTACTAGGATAATCATCTGTTCAAAGAACCTAGATTTATAAGGGGATGGATTTTCAGTGAGCGATTTTCGCCTACTAGCTATCCACGCGCACCCGGACGATGAGTCTTCCAAGGGGGCTGCAACCACCGCGCGCTATGCCGCAGAAGGCAACGAGGTTTTGGTGCTGACCTGTACCGGCGGCGAGCGCGGCGATGTGATTAACCCCGCCATGGACCGCCCTGGGATCAAGGAACATATGGGCGAGGTTCGTCGGGAAGAAATGGCTAAAGCTGCGCGTGCGCTAGGCGTGCACCATCGCTGGCTGGGCTACGTCGACTCCGGTTTGCCGGATCCGGTTGAAGGCAAGTCTATGGAAGAGCTGCTACCGGAGGGCTGCTTTGCGTTGCAGGGAGACGACACCGTTGCGCAGGAATTTGTCCAGGTGATCCGCGAGTTTCGCCCACACGTCATCATCACCTATGACGAAAATGGCGGGTATCCGCACCCAGATCATTTGATGGTGCATCGGGCCTCGATGATTGCGTGGGAAAAGGCCGGCGATGCCGAGTATCACCCAGAGTTGGGTCAGGCGTGGACGCCGCTAAAGCTGTACTACTCGCATGGCTTCGTCTATCAGCGCATGAAGATATTCCATGATTTGCTCTTGGAGGAGGGCAAAACTAGCCCCTATGGGCCGATGCTAGCGCGCTGGGACACCGCGTTTGGAGATATCATGGCGCGTGTAACGACCCAGGTGGAATGCGCAGACTATTTCAGCAATCGCGAGGAGGCTCTGCGTGCGCATGCCACGCAGATTGATCCGGCTGGTGCTTTCTTGGCGACGTCAGTGGAGGTACAGCAACGCCTGTGGCCCACCGAGGAGTTTGAGCTGGCGAAAACCCGCGTTTCTACCTCCTTGCCAGAAACCAACCTTTTTGCAGGCATCGAAGAAAAAGAGGAGGCTTAAGACATGAGCGTGTATGGCTCTTTCGTTCTAGCCGCAAATGATGCATTTGTACTTGCTCAAGGCACCCAGGGCGCCGAAGGCGGTCCAATGGGTCCTGAATTTGGCAAAGCTTCGCCCATCGGCTTGCTGATCTTGGCCCTAATGGGAGTTGCAGTGTTAATCGCGGGATGGAATTTTCACCGCCGTTACTCACGCTTCCGCCGCCGCATGATGTTTGCGGAAGACCACGGTATCGATCCATTTGATGAGGAAGCCGTGGATGAGGCGATGAAAGAAGCTGGCATTTACGATAACCGCAAAAAGTCCATTTTCTAGGCGGATAGACTAATGAGCGTGAGTTCTCTCAAACAGCTGGCTTACCCGGCTTATGAAGCGCGTCTGGCGCGCCTTATTAAAGGCAAGCCGCAGCCCAAACACATTGCCATCATGGCCGATGGCAATCGCCGGTGGGCGCGCGAGGCTGGTTTTACCGATATCAGCCACGGTCACCGCCAAGGCGCGAAGAAAATTGGAGAGATGATCTCATGGTGCAGCGATACCGATATCGAAGTAGTCACCATCTATTTGCTGTCCACGGAGAATCTAAAGCGCAGCGAACAAGAAGTAGAGCTGCTCTTTGACATCATCTCGGATGTGGTTACGCACCTATCCCACAGCGATGTCGGTTGCCAAGTCCGCCTTGTCGGCCACCTTGATCTGCTCCCGGATGATATTCGCCAGCGCATGGTGGCGGCGGCAGCGGAAACTAAGGACAATACCGGAGTCATCGTCAATGTGGCAGTGGGATATGGCGGACGCCAAGAAATCGTAGACGCAGTGCAGAACTTGGTGCGCGCGGAAGCCGAGAAAGGAACCTCTGCTGCGGAGATGGTGGATCGCGTCACCGCAGAATCTATTGGTGAGCACCTGTACACTAAGGGGCTTCCGGACCCAGACCTGGTTATCCGTACCTCTGGTGAACAACGACTTTCGGGCTTTCTCCTATGGCAGGCCGCGTACTCGGAGATCTGGTTTACAGATACCTACTGGCCGGCATTCCGCAAGGTGGATTTTCTCCGTGCCCTGCGGGACTATTCCCAACGTTCGCGCCGCTTTGGTAAATAAGCGCTAGAGCTTGCGCATCCGCACTTGTTCCACCAAGTGATGCGAGCCCTTTTTGAGTACGAGGGAGGCTCGTATGCGGGTGGGCAGGATATTTTCTACGAGGTTGGGCAGGTTGATGGACTGCCAAATTTCACGGGCTTGGGCGCGCGCTTCCTCATCGTCCATATCTGCAAAGGCAGAGAAGTGGGCATTAGGTTCGCGGAAAGCGGTGTGGCGCAGGGTGAGGAAGCGATTAATATACCACTGCTCGATATCATCGGTGCGGGCATCAACGTAGACCGAAAAGTCAAAGAGATCCGCCACGGTGAGTGTAGGGCTTGTTTGCAACACATTGAGACCCTCTAGGATCAGGATGTCAGGTTGATGGACTTCCTGGTATTTTCCGTCCACGATGTCATAGCTGATATGCGAATACAGTGGAGCCTTGACCAGTGGCTTTCCTGATTTTACGTCGGTGACAAAGCGGAGCAATGCGCGCCGGTCATAGGATTCCGGAAATCCCTTGCGCTGCATGAGACCGCGTTCTTTTAAGGTCTTGGTGGGGAAGAGGAAGCCGTCGGTAGTAACTAGTGCGACCTCGGGGTGAGAATCCCAACGCTGCAGAAGCACCTGTAGGAGACGGGCAGTGGTGGATTTTCCTACCGCTACCGAACCTGCCACGCCGATGACAAACGGAACGTGCGTTGGAGGATTTCCTAAGAAGGATTCAGTAGCTGAGGTGAGCTGCTGGCGCGCTGTGACCTGCATGTGGATAAGGCGGGAGAGAGGGAGGTAGACATCAGCCACCTCATCTAGGTCAATGCGGTCTCCTAGGCCGCGAAGTTTTTCAACCTCGGTCTCCGTGAGCACCTGGGGCATGGATTTACGCAAACCACGCCAGGTCTCGCGGTCAAAATCTAGGTAGGGACTCGAATCCAATGTGCGCGCCATGGCTCTATTGTCGCACTTGCCTAATCCATGGGTAAAAGTATGCCCCCTTCGGGTGCTGGGCACGATAAGATATGCAGCAGCCCATACCGCTTGATATTGAGAAGGGGACCACACTTTATGGCTTCTTTTACCTCTGACCTCCGCGACCTTGACCCGGACGTATTCGGCGCTATCCAGGGAGAGATTTCCCGTCAGCGCGAAACTCTGGAAATGATCGCTTCTGAGAACTTTGTGCCTCGCGCCGTGCTCCAGGCGCAGGGCTCCGTGCTCACCAATAAGTACGCTGAAGGCTACCCAGGCCGCCGCTACTACGGAGGCTGCGAGCATGTCGACGTCGTGGAGGACCTGGCTCGTAACCGCGCGAAGGAGCTTTTTGGCGCGGAATTCGCCAATGTTCAGCCACACTCCGGTGCGCAGGCGAACGCTGCGGTGCTGTCCACCATTGCTGAGCCAGGAGACAAGATTTTGGGCTTGTCCCTCGCTCACGGCGGTCACCTGACTCACGGCATGAAGTTGAACTTCTCCGGCAAGCTTTATGATGTTGCCGCCTACGAGGTGGACCCAGAGACCATGCGCGTGGACATGGATAAGCTGCGGGAGCAAGCGCTGAAAGAGAAGCCAAAGGTTATTATTGGTGGCTGGTCTGCTTACCCGCGCACCATGGATTTTGCGGCCTTCCGTGAAATTGCTGATGAGGTCGGCGCTTACCTATGGGTAGATATGGCTCACTTCGCTGGCCTCGTGGCCGCCGGCCTGCACCCGAGCCCGGTGCCGCACGCTGATATCGTGTCCACCACCGTGCACAAAACCCTGGGTGGCCCACGCTCCGGCATGATTTTGGCCAAGCAGGAGTATGCCAAGAAGATCAATTCCAACGTCTTCCCAGGGCAGCAGGGCGGACCGCTGATGCACGTAGTCGCTGCGAAGGCCATTGCCATGAAGATTGCCGCGACCGAGGAGTTTAAAGAGCGCCAAGAGCGCACCTTGGAGGGTGCTCGCATTCTGGCGGAGCGCCTTACCGCGGAGGATGCTAAGGCGGCTGGCGTGGACGTGCTCACCGGCGGCACCGACGTGCACTTGGTCTTGGCTGACCTGCGAAATTCCGAGTTGGATGGCCAGCAGGCGGAGGATTTGCTGCATGAAGTAGGCATCACTGTTAACCGCAATGCCGTCCCGAATGACCCTCGTCCGCCGATGGTCACGTCTGGCCTGCGCATTGGTACCTCTGCGCTGGCAACCCGCGGTTTGGATGCTGAGGCCTTTACCGAGGTCGCAGATATCATCGGCACCGCCTTGGTACAGGGCAAGAACGCCGATGTGGAGGCCCTCCGCGCACGCGTGGACAAGATTGCCCAGCACTACCCGCTGTATGAGGGCCTCGAGGACTGGAAGCTGGTCTAGTCCTTTACCTCATGTCCACGGGCCTGCGCCATGGTGGCGCGGGCCTGCTGGAGCCATTCTGGTTGCTCTTGGAGGAGCTGATTGATTTCCGCTGTGGTTAGCGGCTTATCCATATCGTTTTTCTTGAGCGCGGTAACAGAGATGCCTAGCTTATGGGCGACTTCCGGGCGGGGGTGAGGACCCTCGCGACGCAAGGTTTGCAGCCACTCGGGCGGGTTATGCTGCAATTCGCGCAGCTCTTCGTGGCTAATGGCACTATTTTGAAACTCGTCCGGCGCAGCGGGCAGGTAGATGCCAAGCTTCTTCGCTGCGGTCTGGGCACGCATGGCGGTGCCGGATGGTTGCTTATGTTCTTCAGTCACGTAATTACCGTAGCACTTTCAGTAGACTGTCCTCTATGCTGCGCTTAGCTTTTGCCACCGGTACGGAGCCTGGAAAGTGGTTCCGCCGATTCGAAGAAAATACTGCTCATGGTGGTTTATACACCGTTGATGCAGACGATGCGCTAGCTCCGCTGCTAGGTGGAGAGGTGGATGTGGCCCTCGCGCGTCTGCCGGATGCCCGCGTGGATGACTCCTTTCATGTGGTGCGCCTTTATAAAGAGACTCCAGGAATTGCGGTTCCGAAGGACTCGGTCTATGCCGAAGTAGGCGAGGAACTCACGCTTGCCGACGTCGCAGATGAACACCTCAACTACCGCCTCGCCGATTCCGGGCTCGTTGATGTCCCCGCGGTCCGCGATGCCCTCCAAGTGGTGGCAGCCAATGTGGGAATCGCGATTGCACCGCGCCCCCTGCTCAAGGTGCTCAGCAAGAAACAGGTGGTGCCACTCGGGCTAAAGGATGAGTCCGTGCCGGTGACGGAGATTGCGCTGGTATGGCGCAAGGAGGACGACGGAGAGGCAATTCAGGACTTCGTGGGCGTCGCCAAGGGCCGCACCGCACGGTCCTCACGGCAGGAGAAACCGAAGCGAAGCGCCAGGGAAAAGGCGAGGGCTAAGCAAGCGCGAAGAAACGTTAACAATTCGTTACAAAATAAAAAGAAGGCTTTTAAGCAGCGCAAACGGAGGTAGTACTTTAGTATTTGCTGTCTGCTTCCTGTCCGTGTGGGTGGCGCCCGCTGGGTGGTGTCATTACGGTGGGCTTCGTTCGTCATGAAGGGCGATTTAATAAAAATTAGAATTAACTTACTTTCTTGATGAAAGGATGATGCAGAAATGCAGAAGATGACTCGTCGTATCGTAGGTGGCTTTGCTGCCGCAACCCTGTCCGTTGCTCTCGTAGCTTGCTCCGATGCCGAGGATGCAGCTAACGACGCTAAGGACACCGCCGGTTCCGTAGCAGCTGATGCTTCCGACGCTGCTGGCTCCGCCGTTGATGAAGCTACCTCCGAAAAGGATAAGGACGCGGAATCCTCCGAGTCTGAGGATGCGGATGGTTCCGAGTCTGAGGATGCTGATTCCAAGGACGGCGACACCAAGACCGTCTCCACCGCCAATGGCGACCAGGAGGTTCCGGCAGCTCTGGCGTCTGCCATCGAGGAGAAGAAGGCTGAGTGGGGCGACGTACAGAGCGTAGAGTCCTCCGATAAGGGTTCTTTGGCAACCTTCGATGGCGGCAACCTGCTGGCTATGGCTAAGGATGGCGATGAGGCTCAGCCAATCGTCGGCAAGATCGCTGAAACCTGGAAGGAGCAGGGCGGTCTGGACGCAGAGGTAGGCCTGCCTAAGGCTGCCGAGGAGAAGGCTACTGAGGGCAAGGGCTGGACCCAGCAGTTCGACAATGGCGTTATCTCCTGGCTCCAGGATGAGAGCGGCAAGTTCACCTCTTCCGTAGAGAAGTAAAAAGCTCTTTTTGAGGTAATCCCTTCGCAGCATCTGCTGCGGAGGGATTTTTCGTTTTCTTAAAGTTCATCTTGCACCCATGTAATTTCAACCTTCGGTGCCTACGTTGGGTGGCAACCCCGGAATTTGGGGCTATACGGAAGAAGTTTGATCTACCGCATTTCAAGGGAGAACCCTGCCACCATGACTCGTCCCTCTGTACTTTCTACTCCGCTTGCCACAACCGATAACACCGTCGCTACCAAGACTTATGTAGTGGATACCTCGGTCTTGCTTTCTGACCCTTGGGCTCTGCGCAAATTCGCAGAGCACGATGTGGTCCTTCCCGTTGTGGTTATCTCTGAACTGGAAGGAAAACGTCATCACCCAGAGCTTGGCTGGTTCGCCCGCCAAGCTCTTCGCTTTTTGGAGGAACTGCGCGCTACCTATGAGGCGCTAGACCAGCCGGTCCCCGTGAACGTAGATGGCGGCACCCTGCGCGTGGAATTGAACCATCAAGACCAATCCTTGTTGCCCTCTGCCTTCCGTGGCCCAGAGGGGGACCACCGTATTTTGGCCTGCGCCCTCAACCTTGCACACGAAGGTAAAGATACCGTGCTAGTCACCAAGGACGTGCCACTGCGCGTGAAAGCCGGCGCAGTGGGTGTACAGGCGGATGAGTACCACGCCCAGGATGTGGTTCTGACCGGCTATACCGGAATGGCAACCGTGCAAACCAGCTCGGATGTCATCGACGCCCTCTACCGTGATGGGGAAGTCATGCTAGACGGCATTCACACTGAAAAGGGCACTGCCGTGGAGGAGCTACCAGTCCATTGCGGACTTACCCTAGTAGCGGGAGCGCAGTCCGCGCTGGGGCGCATCACCGCGGAAGGTGTGGTGGAGCTCGTGCGCGGCGATAGCAATGCCTTCGGCCTGCAAGGACGCTCCGCGGAGCAGCGCATAGCTTTGGACTTGCTGATGGATCCAAATATCGGAATCGTCTCCATTGGCGGACGCGCCGGCACTGGTAAATCGGCACTCGCCCTGTGCGCCGGATTGGAAGCTGTACTCGAGCGCGGCGAACACCGCCGTATCGTAGTCTTCCGCCCGATGTATGCGGTAGGTGGGCAGTCGTTGGGATACCTTCCGGGCACCGAATCGGACAAGATGAACCCATGGGCGCAGGCAGTCTATGACACCTTGGAAGGCTTGGTGTCTGAAAACGTCATGGAAGAAATCCATGAGCGCGGCCTGATTGAGGTCTTGCCCTTGACGCATATTCGCGGCCGCTCCCTGCATGATGCCTTCGTCATTGTGGACGAGGCACAGTCCTTGGAGCGCAATGTCTTGCTCACCGTGCTCTCTCGGCTGGGCAAGGGCTCGCGGGTGGTGCTCACCCATGACGTAGCGCAGCGCGATAACCTGCGCGTGGGCCGTCACGATGGCGTCCAGGCAGTGATTGAAAAGCTCAAGGGGCACGAGCTTTTTGCGCATATTACGCTCCAGCGCTCTGAGCGTTCCGCCATTGCAGAGCTCGTCACCGACCTGCTGGAAGGCGGCGATTAGGCCAGGCATGTTCGCGTATGGCGATCGTGATGTGTACAGCGTGGCGAAGCTGGGCATTGCCCAGTAATAATGTTGCATATGAGCGAGAACGCCAAGCAGACGTCTTCGGACGAAAAGAAGAAAGATTTCCGCATCCGCCCCTTTACCGCGGCGGACTATCCCCAGATGCGAGAGATCTATGAACAGGGACTCAATACTGGGCACGCCACCTACGAGACCCGATCCCTGACCTTTGAAGAATTCAAAGCCGGCAAAATCATGCCCTCGGTGCATGTGGCTGTTGAAGCCGATGATGATTCGAAGGTCTTGGGATGGGTGTCTGCGGCGCCGGTATCTACCCGCACCGTCTTCCACGGAGTAGTGGAGGATTCTATTTACTTGGGCTCCGAGGCGCAGGGCCGCGGCATCGGCGGCGCACTTTTGGATCGCTTGATTGAGGTATGTAAGGACCTGCACAAGTGGGCTATCCACTCGTGGATCTTCCCTGAAAACGCCGGTTCTGCGGGGCTGCATAAGTCCCGTGGATTCGTGAAGGTGGGCACTTACTCTCACATGGCGAAGATGACCTACGGCGAGCTTGCGGGCCAGTGGCGCGATACTGATGTATACGAGCTGCTTTTGCCCAAGCCGGAGGAAAAGAAGCGTTAGCTTTTCCCAGCGCACAGGAATAAAGTTAAGAGAGTATTCGTACGCTATCTCTCTAAGGCTTTTAAATGTCTGTGCGTACTCGTGCCCTTGCTTTGTCCACCGTTGCGGCTATGACGGCAGGGGCGCTTTCTGTTCCTACAGCGGGAGCTGTCCTATCCCTCCGCAGGCTCGGTGCCTGTTGCCCAGTTGGACATCACCCAGGTTGATGGTGGTGTGGCCTATGTGTTTGCCACTCCTGAGCTACAGTCCCATATCGAGACGGTGACCCGCCAGTTGCATGAGTTGCGCGCCAAGGCCTGGGATGCCAATCTTCCGTTTGCTGGTGCTAGGCTTCGCGACGTCGCACCGGACCGCACCGCATATATCAACGGCATATCCTGGAGCAGGGGATTGGAACACTCCGCGATGCAGCGCGCTGCGGAGGAAAACTACGATTTTGATCATCGCCGTGGAGACGGGGAGGAGCCGTGAACGGTAAAGTCCGGCGCCTTTTTCGCAGAAAACCTCACTTCTTCACCGATGGAACGCGCCATTGCTAACTGGTCTACTGATGGCGGTTCTGGCAGCGAGTGGAATCAGCTCATTCGCTCTAACGGTTCCTATTCTGGCGGTGCGGGGCATATTTACAGCTTGCTTAACCCAGCCAACCACTAATTTGCCCAGGCACAGGTTGGCAGCACGACGGCCGGCCATTATTCCGAGCACGCGGTGTCGGGCGCCTCAGAGCGCCTCGAAGGACGGCACGCATTTCCCATTGCGGTACCGGAAGCCGCTCTGGCAAGCGCGGCTATACGTTTTAGCGGCGGTACCCATGTGGGCGATTCCGGCAGCATTGGCGTAAGCATTGCGGGATGGGACGGTGCCCGGTTAGGGGTGCCGGGGTCATCGCTAACCTCGTCCGATCCGGAGGTTCTTGCGGTGCATTCTGACGGCACATATGAGGTTTTGCAGGAAGGCACGGCCGAGGTGCGTATTACTCCATACCTGCTGCGCAACGAGGAAACTCGCCCGGCTGGAGAAGCACTGAACCAGACGGTAGCGGTCACCAAAAAGCCAGCGATAAGCGGCAGTGGCGGAGGATCGAGCGCCGGCGCGGCGATCGGCATCATTGCCGCCATCGTTGCCATTTTGGGAATTGGGGCCCAAGTTTTGCGGCAGATGGGTTTCTGGCAATAAAAACACCCCGCCAAGGGCGGGGTGTGGGGGCCGCTACACCGTAGGAACGTCCCAGGGGCCGAACCAGCGCTGCGCCGATGAGCGCATGTTATCGCTCAAGCGGCTAAAGCGCGGGATCGGGATACCGTGTGCGCGGGCTAAGGAAACTAGATAGTCCCTAGTGCGCCATACCTCGATGGGGTTGCATGAACATCCAACGCCGCCTGCAGGCCGCCAGGAGCATAGCCGAGGGCGGATTCAATGGGGGCGTCGGCAAGCGGGAGTGCATCGCGCAAGGCATGCAGCTCTTGGCTTGTAGCCTCAGTTTCTGCAGGTGTGAGCGACATTAGTCAATGGTTTCCTTCAGTCGCTCCTCGCGCAGAGGCAGGAGGAGAAGGAGCGCGACGATGACCAACGGAACCATCAGAGCGATAACCGGGGTCAGGCCGTCATTATAGGAATTGAGGATTGCTTCCTCGATTGGCTTGGGGAAGGACGCGACCAAATCTGGGGTGAGGCTATTGGCACCGCCGTCGGCATTGCCAAACTTTTCTGCATAGGCGGCGCCCTCAGGGCCCATCTTTTGGAAGGCTTCTGGCATGCGGGTGGCCATCTCATCCTTCATATTGTGGATGAACATGGAGCCAACCAGGGAAGCACCCAGTGCGGAACCGATTTGGCGGAAGAAGTTATTCGCCGCGGTAGCGGTACCCACCTGGGACAGTGGGAAGGAGTTCTGGACGATGAGCACGAGGACCTGGATAACCATGCCCAGGCCGATGCCGAAGACCAAGAACTCGCAGCCCAGCTGCTTCAGGGAAGTCTCTACGGTCAGGTGAGACATCCAGAACAATGCACCAGCGGTAATGGCTAGGCCGATGATGGGGTAGACCTTGTAGTGGCCGGTGCGGGCAATGATGAAGCCCACGCCAGTGGAGGTGCCGATAAGACCCACCATCATCGGGATCATCATCAGACCCGCCTTGGTTGGGGTCAGGGTGTGCACCATCTGCAAGTAAGTAGGCATGTAGCCCAGAACACCGAACATTGCCAGGCCCAGTACCACGCCGGACAGGGTAGTAAGGGCCATGTTGCGGTTTTTGAATAGGCGAACTGGAATGAGCGGTTCCTTGGCGCGCAGCTCCACCAGGATGGTGATGATGGCGCCAATGATGGTGATGGCACCTAAGGTGAGGATCATGGACGAGCCCCACTCGTACTCGGTGCCGCCCCAGGTGGTCATGAGAATAAGGGAAGCGGTGGTGATGGCGATGAAGGTTGCGCCGAGCCAGTCAAAGCGCTTCATGTCGGCCTCACCGACGCGCAGGTGTAGCACCAAGGTGCACACGATGATGGCGAGGATGCCAAGCGGGATGTTCATCCACATGCCCCAGCGCCAACCTGGGCCATCGGTGAACCAGCCGCCGAGGACGGGGCCGAGGACGGAAGACAGGCCAAAGACGCCGCCCATGATGCCCATGAACTTGCCGCGCTCACGGGAGGAGGTGACCTCGGCGATGATGGATTGCGAAGAGATCATCATGAATCCAGCGCCAAAGCCTTGCACGGCGCGGGCGATAATCAGCAGCGACATGGAGTTGGCAAAGCCACCGAGGGTGGATCCCACGACGAAGGTGGCGATACCCCCAATGTAGAGCCACTTGCGGCCCAACATGTCACCCAGCTTGCCGGAGATAGGCATGGCGATGGTCATGGTGACAAGGAAGGCGGAGATGACCCAACTCATGTGGTCGACGCCGCCGAGCTCACCAACGATGGTTGGAAGAGCAGAAGAGAAGATCATTTGGCCCAAGGAGCTCATCAGCATGGTGAGCATTAGGGCCGAGAAAATAAGCCCGAGGTTATCGGCGCGGGACTGGCCCTGTGAGGGGGCCTTAGCAGCCGTATCTACCATCGCATTCCTTTCATAAAGTCTGTTATTAGCGTGAGGGAAGTATCGAGACGCGCGCCGAGGTCTAGGCTGCAATCTGCATCCGGGGATGCCATCGCCAACCAAAGTGCCTCACGGACGAGGCCGGCGATGAGCATCGCCTCGGTGCTAGAAGAGCAGCTGTCAAGGACGCGAAGCTCCGGTTCTTTGTTAAGGCGCTCTTCAATGAGATCGATGAGCTCAATGGATTTTGCTCGCTTCCGGCTTATTGCCGCCGCAGCTGCATCTGGATCATTGGAGATGCGTTTGCGGCGATCCCGGATAGTCGGGTTGATGTGGTGGCCTTCCATATGCCGTCTGACCAACTGGAGGACGAGGTCTACCATGCTGGTCGTTGGCTCATTAAGGAAGAGTTCCCGCATCTCTTCCGTAAACTCGGTGCTTGGAGCGCCCAAAACGGCGGATTCCTTGGAATCGAAGTAGTTGAAGAAGGTGCGCCGAGAAATACCGGCTACTTCGCAGATCCGCTCAATGGTGACTGCGCTAAAGGACTGTTCATCCACCAGTTTTGTGGCGGCATCCTCTATGCGCAGGCGCGTCTCGAGACGTTTCTGCTCGCGTAGTGATAGTTCTTCTTGCACGCCATGCAACGTTACACTCGGTGCAAACTTGCACCAAGTGCAAAAAGGGTGATTTTAGAGGTGCATCCTTCTTTATGTGAGATGTGCCATTGTTCTTGCCGACGTCCCCCCCCCTTACCCCAGGCATGCGAAACCCCGCCCGGGTCCTGCCCGGGCGGGGTAGCGGTGCGGCGGATACTTAGAAGTTATCGCGGTCGCGGTTAGTCATGCTCAGCACATCGAGGCGCTTATCCAGCTCTTCCTCGGTGAGGTTTTCGCCATCGACAAAGCCCAAATCAATGACGGCCTGGCGAACAGTGATCTTCTCATGCAAGGCGTGCTTGGCGGCCTTGGCCGCGTTCTCGTAACCAATAGCAGAGTTGAGCGGGGTCACGATGGACGTGGAAGATTCCGCAAAGTGCTTCATGCGCTCTTCGTTGGCCTCGATGTGATCGATGCACTTATCAGCGAAGACGCGGGAGGCATTGGACAGCAGGCGAGCGGACTCGAGCACGTTGCGCGCCATCATCGGGATGAAGACATTGAGCTCGAAGTGGCCCTGGGCACCGCCGAAGGCGACTGCGGCGTCATTGCCCACCACCTGGCCGGCAACCATGGTGACGGCCTCCGGAATGACCGGGTTGACCTTACCCGGCATGATGGAGGAACCTGGTTGCAGGTCCTTCAGGTGAATCTCTGCCAGGCCGGTCAGTGGGCCAGAGCCCATCATGCGGAGGTCATTAGCAATCTTATTAAGGGACACAGCAACCGCGCGCATGGCGCCGGAGAACTCTACCAAGCCATCGCGGGCGGCCTGTGCCTCAAAGTGGTTCTCTGCTTCCTTTAGTTCCGCAACACCGGTGAGCTTCTTGAGCTCTTCGGTGACCTTAGCGCCAAAGTCCGCAGAGGTATTCAGGCCGGTGCCGGTGGCGGTGCCGCCGATGGCCAGCTCGCCCAAGCGTGGCAGGGTGGCCTCGATCCGCTCGATGCCCAGCTCGATCTGGCGGGCGTAGCCGCCGAATTCCTGGCCCAGGGTAACCGGGGTGGCGTCCATCAGGTGGGTGCGGCCGGCCTTGACCACGTCGGCGAATTCCTTGGCCTTCTTGCTCAAGGATTCGTGGAGGACCTTCAGGCCCGGGATGAGGTCATTAACGGCAGCTTCCGTAGCAGCCAGGTGCGTAGCGGTGGGGAAGGTGTCATTGGAAGACTGGCCCATATTCACGTGGTCATTCGGGTGAATCTCCACGCCATTCTGGTGTGCCAAGGAGGCGATAACCTCATTGGTATTCATATTGGACGAGGTGCCCGAACCAGTCTGGAAAACGTCGATAGGGAAAGCATCATTGTGCTTGCCCTCGGCGATTTCGGTAGCGGCGGCGATAATGGCATCGGCCTTGTCCGCGTCCAACTTGCCGGAATCCTTATTTACCTGGGCGCAGGCTGCCTTGAGCAGGCCAAGAGCGCGAATCTGCGCATTTTCCAGGCCACGGCCGGAGATAGGGAAGTTGTCCACTGCGCGCTGGGTCTGTGCGCGCCACAGGGCATCTGCAGGAACCTTTACTTCGCCCATGGTGTCATGTTCGATGCGGTATTCAGTCATGTGAAGATCACCTCAGTTAATTGGGTAGTGTGTGCTTTCCAGTATGGCGGAGATCTACCAGGAGGGCCGCCTTCGGGGGTGCCCCCTAGTTTTTGGTCGGGGTGGTGTAATCCACTACGGAATATTCCTGCAGCTTGGATAGCTTATGGATGGAGTCGATGTAGCGGATGGTGCCGGACTTGGAACGCATAACCAGTGAGCGGGTAGTAGCGCCGGAATTGCGGTAGGAAACACCGCGCAGCATGTCACCATTGGTCACGCCGGTGGCAGCGAAGTAGCAGTTTTCGGAGGAGACCAAGTCAGTGGTCTTGAGGACGCGGTCCAAATCGTGGCCGGCTGCGCGGGCCTTTTCTGCTTCCTCTTCATCCTTTGGCCACAGCTTGCCTTGGATTTCGCCGCCCATGCAGCGCATAGCGCAGGCGGTGATGATGCCTTCTGGGGTGCCGCCGATGCCCATCATCATGTCGATGGAGTTGGAATCCTGGCAGGTGGCGATGGCGCCTGCAACGTCGCCATCCATGATGAGGCGTACCTTTGCGCCGGCGGCGCGAATTTCCGAGATGAGCTGCTCGTGGCGCGGACGGTCAAGGACCACCACGGTCAGATCTTCGGGGCGAATATTCTTCGCCTTGGCCACGGAGTTGATGTTCCACTCCACTGACTCGTTGATGTCGATAGCGCCGACTGCTTCTGGGCCAACAGCAATCTTTTCCATGTAGAAGACTGCGGAAGGGTCATACATGGTTCCGCGCTCTGCGGCCGCGATGACGGAGATAGCGTTGGGGCGGCCTTCTGCCATCAAACGAGTTCCGTCAACGGGGTCCACGGCGATATCCATGGCGGCGCCCTCGCCGGTGCCTACCTCTTCGCCGTTAAATAGCATAGGGGCCTCATCCTTTTCGCCCTCACCAATGACAACGACGCCGTTCATTGCAACGGAGTTGATGAGCTTACGCATGGCGTCGACCGCCGCGCCATCGCCCTCATTCTTCTGGCCGCGGCCTACCCAACGGCCGGAAGCGAGCGCTGCTGCCTCAGTGACACGGACCAGTTCCATCGCCAGGTTGCGGTCAGGAAGATAAGACGTATTTTCGGACATGTGTAGTGGTTGCCTTCCATAGTTTTCTCATCGAGGGGTGTTCCCCTTGATGCTCTACCTTTCCATTCTCGCACTTTTTTGCTCTAATGGGTCTGATTTTGCGCCCCATTTGTGGGGGATTCATCAAACTTTCGGGGGAGAATGGGCCGTGTGGCTTTTTGGAAGCACACCGTGCGATACTAAGGCGCGTGGCTGCAGAAGAAAGACCAAAGATTTTTGAAGGCGCGAAGGATATCTCCCTGTCCCTCGCCGTCGTGGTGATCATGATGCTGCTGGCCGTAGGAGCGACCGGCCTATGCTCGATCAATTCCGAAACTCAACAGGGAGCGGTGCAGGAAGTGGATGAACAAACCTTCCTTGAAACCCAAGCTCGCGCAGGAATTGGCGCTATTCGCAATCCTGATATGCCAGAGGGCTGGGAGGCTAATGCTGCCCGCCGCGTTGATATGGGAGGAGAAAACGCCACCGTGGTCAGCTGGGTGACCGCTGACCAAGGGTTTGTGGAGTCTACTCAGACACAGGTGGCGGCCGATGATGCGGGTAAGGAATACGACGCCAACTACCGCGGCATCGAATCTGCCCGTGAGGTCAAAGGGCACCAAGTGCGGGTACTAGAAAGTGATGACGACTCCGTGCGCCGCCTGTGGGTGACAGATTTGGGCGACGCCCGCCTCATTATCTCCGGTGCCGCAGACGATAGCGATTTTGAGGCTGCTACCGCTGCGTTTATCGACGCCGCACCTATAGCCGAAAAATAACCTCGCCCAATCCTTCTGCCGCAGCGGTGGCGCTAAGACCGTCGCCGGCTTGGGCAATGACCTCTGCGAGGGATTCCTCATCTAAGCCGCTAAGGCGCGTCTTTCCTACAAAAACATCGATGCGCTCACGCTGGGAACGCTGCGGATAAATAGCGATTTCGCGTACCTTATCGCCTGTAAAGCGCAGCACCACGGATTGGGAGAAATAGCTCACCTCGTCATCATCGCGGGTATGTGCTGGGCCAAAGAATTCCTCTACGAATTCCCGGGAGTCTCCCGCCATGATGGAACCGGCGGCCGCAGACCTCGACACAAAATCCACCCGCTCACCTGGATACCCATAAATCTGCACTACTCGTCTCCTTCTGCGTCTGCTTTTTCGGCCCTCTCGAGCGCTGCTTCAACGCGCTTTGCTGCGCCGTCTAGATGTGCCTCGCACGTTCGGGCAAGGGCCTCGCCGCGCTCCCAATACTTCAATGACTCATCCAAGCCCATCTGCCCGAGCTCTAAGATCTTTACGGTTTCAATGAGCTCGTCTCGGGCTTGCTCATAACTCAATTTTTCTACTGGGGTAAAAGCATCCTGGCCTGGTTGACCGGTGCCAATGGTGTCCTCTGACATTGTTTTCTCCTTGTTCGGTGATTAATCGGCGGCCTGGGAGGCCATAGAAACAGCGGTAATAGACCCATCGCCCACGCGGATGCGCAGTTGCGCGCCGGGAGGGGATTGCTCATAAGAGGTGACAACTTCGGGGCCGGAGCCATCTTTGGGTACCACTTGGACGATGGAATACCCGCGGGCGAGAGTAGCTGAAGGTCCCAAAGCTGAAACGCGAGCACGCAGCGACTCCACGTGGCGGGTCTCGCGTTCTACCATGACCTCAATTTCCCGGCGCATGGTGGCACGAGTCCGCTCTATTTCCTCGCGGCGCGTACGAATGGGGGTCATGGGGTCTGCCATGACGGGCCGGGAACGAATATTGTCCAGGCCGCGTCGCTCCCTTTCCACCCAGCCGCGCAAGGCGGCAGCCATCCGGGAGCGTGCCTCTGCGATAACGGCACGCTCCTCGGCCACGGAGGGGACGACGCGCTTTGCGGCGTCGGTAGGCGTGGCAGCGCGCAGATCCGCGACGTTATCGAGCACCGGGCTATCCGGCTCATGGCCGATGGCGGAGACCACCGGAGTGCCAGCAGCCGCGACCGCGCGTTGCAGCGCTTCTTCTGAGAAGGGAAGCAGGTCTTCTACAGAGCCACCACCGCGGGCGATGATGATGACGTCTACCTCTGGATCCGCATCTAGCTGCTGGAGGGCATCGATAACCTCTGGAACGGTATTCGCACCTTGAACCGCGGTATTGAGAACTCGGAATTGTACCGCTGGCCAGCGATCATGAGCTACCGCCATCACATCTCGCTCCGCGGCCGAACCGCGGCCGGTAATCAGCCCGATTTTGTGCGGTAGGTAAGGCAGTGGCCGCTTGCGAGCAGGATCAAAAAGTCCCTCTGCCGAAAGCTGCTGGCGCAATTTCTCAATGCGCGCGAGTAGATCACCTATGCCCACATGACGAATCTCCGTGGTCCACAGTGAAAAAGAACCGCGGCCGGCGTAAAAAGCCGGCTTGCCATGGACAATGACGCGGTCGCCGTCCTTTAGCGGTGCTGACAATGACTGCAACATTGATGATGGGCAAGTCAGCTGCACGGACTTTTCCTGCTGTACATCACGCAGCGTGAGATAGGACAGCTTCCAGGTGGGTTTGAAATTAATTTGGGTTAATTGACCCTCTACCCACAGGTAGCCCAGGCGCTCGATCCAGCCCTTGACTTGGTCATTGACTTTACCAACGGGCCAGGGAGTATCCGGAGTATTTGCCGGTTGATTCACACAGCCTCCCTTTCTTCAGTCTGCCGTGTTCTTCCGCCTAGTTTAGGGGCCAACTCAGATGATTGCCCCGCTCGGGGTAGCTAGAATGGTAGCGGTGGGCCCCACTATTGTTTTGCGTGGTGTTTCGATACTCTGGGAGCCATGACTGAAGGTAAAAATGTTCTCCTCGCGGCACCGCGCGGATACTGCGCAGGCGTGGATCGCGCGGTTGAAACCGTAGAAAAGGCGCTGGAAAAGTACGGCGCGCCCATTTATGTACGCAAGCAAATCGTGCACAACCGCTACGTCGTAGAGTCTTTGGCAGAACGCGGCGTCATTTTTGTTGATGAGGCCTCTGAGGCCCCAGAAGGTGCCCACCTAGTCTTTTCCGCCCATGGTATTTCCCCGGCCGTTCGGGCAGAGGCAACGCAGCGCAAGCAACTAACGTTGGACGCCACGTGCCCATTGGTAACCAAGGTGCATAAGGAAGCCCAGCGTTTCCAGCGCGATGGCTATCACATCCTCTTGGTTGGCCACGAAGGACATGAGGAAGTGGAAGGAACCGCCGGCGAAGCACCGGAGGTTACCCACCTTGTGGATGGCGTCGAGGGCGTTGCTAAGCTGCCGGATTTCCTGCAGGACGAGAAGCTTATTTGGCTGTCCCAAACCACGCTCTCGGTGGATGAGACGATCGCCATCGTCAATAAACTGCGCGAGCGTTTTCCGCATCTGGAAAATCCGCCTTCAGACGATATTTGCTACGCCACCCAAAACCGCCAAGAATCCGTCAAAGCCATTGCCCCCAAGTGCGACCTGATGGTTGTGGTGGGGTCTAAAAACTCCTCTAACTCGGTGCGCCTGGTCGAAGTGGCGCTCGAAGCAGGTGCTAAGGCTTCACACCTTGTAGATTTTGCGAAGGAGATTGACGATGCTTGGCTGGAAGGCGTGCGCACTGTCGGAGTCACATGTGGTGCATCGGTACCAGAATTGCTTGTACGCGAGGTATTGGAATTCCTCGATGCGCGTGGTTATAGCGACGTAGAGCAGGTAACTACCTCTACGGAGACGATTACCTTCGCCCTGCCGCGCGACCTGCGCCCAGCACGCACTTAAACAGGCGCGCGCTTAAACTACATCTAAAACAAAAGAAAGGCCCGTTTCCGGGCCTTTCTTTTGTTTTAGTCCTCGTCATAGAGGTTATCGTCCCAACCTTGCTTGGGCGCTTGCTTGTGCTCCTTAGACGCCGGTACTGAATCGCCGGCGCGCCGGGTTGGATCCGGGCGCATTGGATTTGCGCGTTCCTCTTGCTGGAGGCGGCGGCGTTCCTCTCGGTCGCGCCCACGCAGGCGATCTTTGGGCGTGGGGCGGGACTTCTTTAACGTGTGAGAAGCGCGGGCGCGCTGCGGAGTGGCTGGAGTTTTAGTAGGTTCCTTTGCCAGCCTATCGCGCGCCATCAAGTCAGCGACCGATAAACGCTCAGCGCGATTGCGGCGGTCTTGCTCAGCATCGGAACGGCGGGAGGAAGTTTCCATTTTAGCGGTGCGACGTGCCGTCTTACGGTAGCGGACCCATCGCAACCAGCCGATGATTCCTGCGCCTACTAAAGCGATGAGGAGCCAGAGAAAGCTTTGGACAAGGGGGAAAGCTGCGGTTACGGTAGCCGTCTTGGAAAACGGTGCTGCTCCCTCTGGCAAGTTGGCCTTGGTAATAAAGAATCCGGCCAGTACCACCGTGATGGCATACAAGATGGGGATGGAAGCCACCGTGAGGAAGAGGCCGCGTTCTTCTACGATGAGCGCCACCAGCAGCGAGCCGATGACGAGGAAGGCGAGGTAAGCCCACCCGATGGTACCCATCAGGATGGAAATCAACGCGCCGGTGAGCAAAATTGCCGCGAGCAGCCCAAGGCCCGTGCCCAGCGTGATGCTGGGGAGTCCAGAGCTTTGGGCGGCGGAAGACTTTCTTTGCTTGGCTTGTGACACGTCGGAAGATCCTACCGGTTCGTGCCTGCCCATGGCTATTTCCACGCACTAAGTCGCCGGATTTATAGTGGCGAATGCCCGCGCGGCCACGTATCGATGGCTATGGGCTCCCGTGGCGTGCGGTCCGTGCGGCCTGGGATATCCATCTCGTGCAATTTGCGGGCGGTGACGCCGACACGGGAATCTAGCGAGGACAGTGTGGCATTGTAGGCTTCGACTGCCTTTTCCAAGTTGTGGCCCACCCTGCCATAGTGATCAGAAAGTGTATTCAGGCGCGTGTACAGTTCGCGCCCTAGGCGCTGAACCTCCTTTGCCTTGGCTGAGATGTCTTCTTGGTGCCACCCCATAGCCACCGTGCGCAGGAGGGCAAAAAGCGAGCTGGGGGTGGCAATTACTACATTGCGTTCAAAGGCATACTCGATGAGTTCTGGGTCCACTGACAATGCAGCATCGAGGAAAGGATCTGCAGGGACAAACAGGATGACGAATTCGGGTGTAGGTTGAAACGCTTCAATATAGTCTTTGTGCGATAGTGCTTGGACGTGGCCACGCATCAAGTGTGCGTGGCGGCGCAAGAAGCCGGCGTGTTCTTCTGGGTCATCGGTCTCCAGCGCGTCGAGGTAAGAAGTAAAAGGCACCTTGGCATCGACAATGATATGGCGGCCACCAGCCAACTTGATAACCATGTCTGGGCGAACGATGCGACCACCCAGCGGAGCAGAAACCTGGCAGTCAAAGTCCACATGTTTGGTCATGCCGCCTATTTCAACCACCCGCTCCAATTGCACCTCGCCCCAACGACCGCGGGTATTGGGCGAGCGCAAGGCACTAACAAGTTTGTCAGTGCGTTCAGTCAGACGAGAGGAGGTACGGGTTACCGCCTGGACCTGGCTAGAAAGGGAAGCGAGCAGCGCGGTGCGGTCTTCCTCAATTTCTTGGAGCTGAAACCCCAAGCGGTCCATGGCCTTTTCCAGCGGCTGGAGCTCAGCTTGGCGACGCTGCGATTCTTGCAGCGCGCGGTGTTCGGCACTTGGCGCCGAACGAGCAGCGGAGTAGGAATGGGCTAACCAACCCATTACCGCGCCGAGGATGAGGCCGATAAAAAGTAGCAGCACGGGCAATGTGGAAGTCATGGAACCCAGCATGGCACGTGCAGCCGACATAGCCCACTATTTTTTCGAATCTCCGTTCAAAAGGCCCTCGAAGGCATCGCGGGCACGGCGCAGGTTGGAGCGCACGCCGGGCTTCTCATGCTCTTTCGGGGTGGATTCCACGTTGAGGGCAGCGTCGAGGGAATTGGAATTGCCGTCCGCGGCTACGTCCGCCACTGCGCCCTCTGGGGCTGCGTAGTCCGGCATTTTAAGCCACGCCTCGCGCTTATAGCGCCCTTGTTCCTCCGTATAACGGCCGATGAGGTAGCCAGCTACGGTGGAAAAGTCCAGCTCCGCGGCGGTCTTTTCTCCCGACTGGAGCTTCATCATATCTTGGCTGTAGCGATAGGCCACCGCGAACATCGCGGCTGCCGGAACCGCGAGGAAACCTCCTACCAGGCCAAATAGCGCAGAGCCTACCGTCACAGAAACCAAGACGATGACGGGGTGCAGGTCCATGGCCTTGGACTGCAGCCAAGGGGAAAGGACATTTCCCTCCAGCTGTTGGACCAGCAGGACCAGTCCAAGAACGAGCAAGGCCTTGGTAATGCCAAGGGACACCAATGCGATGGTGACGGAAAGGGCACCGGCCACAATTGCGCCGACGAAGGGGATAAAGCCGGCGATGAAGGTGATGATCGCCAAAGCCATGGCCAGGGGGACGCCGATGAGGGCGAGGCCGATGCCGATAAAGACGGCGTCGACAAGCGAGACAACTGCCTGCGCACGAATAAAGCCTCCAAGCGTGGTCCATGCGCGGGTGAGTAGCTCAGTAAGGTGCCAGCCGGCGCGTTTGCCCGTGGCATCGCGCAGCCAGGGGAGGAACTTGGCGCCGTCCTTGAGGAAGAAGAAGGTTAGCACCAACACAATGAAGAGGGTGACCAAGATGGAGGTAGCGGTGCCGATACCGGTAAAGACGGAACCGGCGATGGCGCCAGCGCGCTGTTGTAGCCAGGAAGCCGCTTCATCGATGTAGCTGCTCATATCCTCGCTATCGAGGTTAAGGGGTGGGCCCTGTGCCCAGAGCTGCAGGCTTTGGATACCGGAGACCGTCTGCAAGTACAAAGAGCGGGATTGGCGCATGAAGTCCGGGGCAACGAAGGAAATGAGTCCACCCACTGCCGTGAAAGAAACCAAAATGGTTACGGCAGCCGCCAACGCGGCGGGGAGGCCAATGCTGCGCAACTTCTTAGCCACTGGGGCTAGGACGGTGCAGATGATGAGGGCCAAAAGCACTGGCAAGATGCCCTGCCAGAAATTGCCGAGCAAGCGGTAGAGGGCGTAGAGGAAAACGCAGATGATGAGCAGGCGGACCGCCCATAGGGACGCAGACTTAACTACCTCGCCGGCAATGACAGAGCGATCTACCTGATCGCCCGGCGGATGTGGCGATACATCCTCCAGCTTGCTGGTATCGAAGCTTTCATCAAACTTATCGCCCAGGCCCGTCTTGGGAGCCTCGGGCAGCGGTTGGTTATCAGAACTCACCCCACCATCTTGCCTTAAAAGAAGGTGGGTGAGTTAGGATTGGCCCCGTGAGTCTTACACTAGGAATCGTCGGCCTGCCCAACGTGGGCAAGTCCACATTGTTTAATGCCCTGACCCGTTCCGAGATCCTCGCGGCGAACTACCCGTTTGCCACCATCGAGCCCAACGTGGGCCTGGTGGAGCTGCCGGACTCCCGCCTGACCCACCTGGCGGAAATGTTTAACTCGGAGCGTATCCTGCCCGCTACCGTGTCCTTCGTGGATATTGCCGGTATCGTCTCTGGCGCTTCGCAGGGTGAAGGCATGGGTAACGCCTTCCTAGCCAATATCCGTGAGGCAGATGCCATCTGCCAGGTGGTGCGCGCTTTTTCCGATGACAATGTCATCCACGTTGATGGCAAAGTTGACCCGCGCAATGACATCTCCGTTATTAATACCGAGCTCATCCTCGCGGACCTCCAAACCATCGAAAAGGCTCTGCCGCGCCTTGAAAAAGATGCGCGCAAGAATAAGGACCTGGCTGCTGAGGTGGAAGCCACCAAGAAGGCGCAGGAGATTCTAGAAGATGACCGCACCCTCTTCGCAGCAGCTAAGGAGGGCGAGATTGACCTCTCGCTCGTGCGCGATCTGCACCTGATGACGGCAAAGCCTTTCCTCTATGTCTTTAACTCGGACGAGGCCGTGCTTACCGACGACGCAAAGAAGGAAGAGCTTCGCCAGCTCGTCGCCCCGGCCGAAGCCGTGTTCCTTGACGCCCAGACAGAAACTGAGCTGCTTGAGCTGGAAGAAGACGAAGCGCGCGAATTGCTTGAGTCCGTGGGCCAAGATGAGCCGGGGTTGGCTACTTTGGCCAAGGCGGGTTTTGCCACGCTGGGGCTGCAGACTTATCTCACCGCCGGTGAGAAGGAAGCCCGCGCGTGGACCATCAAGCAGGGCTTTGCCGCCCCGCAAGCCGCCGGCGTTATCCACACTGACTTTGAAAAGAAGTTCATCAAGGCCGAAATCGTTTCCTACGATGACCTAGTAGCCGCCGGCTCTATGGCCGAAGCTCGCGCGCACGGCAAGGTCCGCCAAGAAGGCAAGGACTACATCATGCAAGACGGCGACGTGTGCGATTTTAAGATCGGCGGTTAATTCCGCGTCTTCTAAGTCATGGGCCTCCTAACGGAGAAGGCACTGCCCGCGCAGGCGGAGAAATTGTAGCGATTGAGAATCTTCCGCGTTATTGTGGGCGAGGTACCCAAACAATAGGAGGTCACATTATGGCTGAACTAGACAACAAGACCATTGCAATCATCGCTACCGATGGTTTCGAAGACTCCGAGCTGACTTCCCCGTTGGAGGCCGTGAAGAACGCTGGTGCTACCGTGCGCGTCATCGCCCCTAAGGCCGGTACTATTACCGGCAAGAAGGACACGGAGATTTCCGTTGACGCCGTTACCGCTGACTCAACCGGCGAGTCTTTCGATGGCATTATCTTGCCTGGCGGTACCGACAATGCCGACCTGTTGCGCTTGGACAAGGCCGCAGTAGAAATCGTGCGCAACCACATGAGCAAGGATCTCCCGCTTGGTGCTATCTGCCACGGTGCATGGATCTTGGCCGATGCTGAAGCTCTTAAGGGTCGTACCTTGACGTCCTTCCCCTCCTTGCAGACCGACCTGCGCAATGCGGGCGCTACGTGGGTAGATGAGGAAGTCCACTGCGATCAGGGCTTGGTGTCCTCCCGTACTCCCGATGACCTGCCAGCCTTTAATGCCAAGCTGGTTGAGGAGTTTGCAGAGGGACAGCACTAAAGCTCCTCGCTTGCACGCCACGGGTATCACCCGTGGCTTTTTTGATCTTGCGCCAGAGTTCCTACCCCTATAAGGTTTTAGTTTCCTGAAGGGGAGTAGTTCCCTCGGATGATCCGAGATGCCTGGTCGACATACTGGCGTTTAGCCCGGCCAGCCAGCGTCCGCAATTTACGCGGGCGTGAACGAGACCTTCGGTCAGCAACCGCGCCGAAGGGAAAGACTATGTCTTCAATTACCTCTGAACAGCGCATTCTTGAGCGCTTTATGCAGCTTTCCATCGCTGCCGCCTTAGCCACCATCGTCCTCAAGGCTTTGGCAGCGTGGCTTACCGGCTCGGTGGGCTTCCTATCTGATGCTCTGGAATCCGTAGTGAACCTCGTGGCGGCCGTCGCCGGTTTTTATGCCCTCCGGATTGCTGCCAAGCCGGCCGATGATAACCACCAGTTTGGCCATGGCAAAGCGGAGTACGTCTCCGCCTTGGTGGAGGGCGCGATGATTTTCATTGCGGCCGGCATGATCATCTATACGGCCATCCAGCGCTTCTTTATTCCGCAGCCGATTGCGGAGGCAGGCTGGGGATTGGCATTATCGACGCTTTCGTCCGTGCTTAACCTGGTGGTGGGTATCGCGCTCATCCGCGCCGGCAAACGTTACCGTTCTGCCACCTTGGATGCGGATGGGCATCACCTGCTTACCGACGTCTGGACTTCCGTCGGCGTCCTTGTCGGTATCGCCGCCGTTTACCTAACCGGCTGGATGTGGCTAGACCCTGTCGTAGCACTCGCTGTGGGTATCAATATCTTGTGGACTGGTTACACCCTCCTGCGCGATTCCGTGAGCAGTTTGCTTTCTGAAGCACTTCCCGCGGATGAGCGCCAGCAGATTCGCCAGCTGCTGGCCCGGATGGAAAAGGAGCAATCGGTTACCTTCACGGACCGGCGTACTGTCGCTTCCGGCCGTCAGCGCTTGGTCTACCTGACCATGGAGGTGCCAGGAGAGTGGAGCGTTATGCATTCCCACGAGGTTGCTGACGTCGTGGAAATCGCCCTAGATGAGCTGTATCCAGGCTGCAGTGCGTTCATTCACGTGGAGCCGGCGGGCGTGGAAAACCGCCGCCCGTACCTATTTCGCTAGGCCTTAATTTTCTAAGTTTTCGGGCGGTCACTGTGGCTGATTTTTAGACCGACATGTGTGTAGACCCGTTCGAGTGAATAGGGACTGTACATAACCTGTGCTTTTCCGCAGAAAGCATACACCCTTCTGAAAGGGCTCTGTGGGTTTAGTGGCACCGCCTTTTGGGGGTGGGGTAAGTCTTGAATGATTTGGAGAAAGTCGAGGGTGTTGACTACGGCGCTGCGGGGTCGTGAAACGACATCTATTTTTTAGATTCGGGCCATTTATGGTGCAGAATTCTTAACGTTATGAAAATGTTATTGATTGCTCTGAGCTGCATGAAGCCTTCTCTGGGTGAGTAAAACGGCAAAAATTTCTTGCTGGCGGTCGAAAAATTTTGAATTCTCCGTATGGTGGTTGTCACACCAAGCAAATAGCGATTCTCACCCCCGCATTCCACATGTGGGGGCAAGAATATGTCCTTTTGATTGGCTGAAGAGAGCTATACCAATAGCAGAAAGGATTTACTGACAATGGGTAAGAACATCAAGGATCTGTTTAACGCAACCGCATACGACAAGGACGGCGAGAAGCTGGGCAACGTTAACGAGGTATTCGTTGATGACCAGTCCGGCCAGCCTACCTTCGTTGAGGTTAACCACGGCCTGTTCGGTATGAACTCCAGCCTCGTTCCGCTGCGCGGCCACGACTTCTCCGGCGATGACCTGAAGCTGGGCTTCTCCAAGGACCGCATCAAGGACGCCCCAGACTTCGATTCCGATAAGCCGCTGACCCCAGAGGCACAGTCCGATATCTTCAAGCACTACGGCCTGGATAATGCACAGGACGTTACCGATTACAAGGACTCCAACCTGGACTCCAAGCGCGACGTTCAGGCTGGCGCTGACAAGGACCACAACTTGGCCGCAGGTGCCGGCGTTGCTGGCGCTGGTGCAGGCGTTGCTGGTGCACACGCTAACGAGAAGAAGGAAGCTACCCACACCACTGATGCGGCTGCTGAGCGTAAGGCTGGCGTTGCCGATAACGCTGCTTCCAAGAACACCGCAGCTGCGCACACCAACAATGACGGCGAGCTCATCCGTTCTGAGGAGCAGATGAACGTCAATAAGGAGCGTGTGGCTACCGGCGAGGCTCGCCTGCGCAAGTACGTTGTAACCGACACCGAGACCGTTGAGGTTCCGGTTGAGCGCGAAGAGGTCAGCGTTGAGCGCACTCCGATCAGCGCTGAAGATGCCAAGAACTACAACGGCACCATCTCCGGTGACACTGAGGAAGCTTCCGTCACCCTGCACGAGGAGCAGGTTAACGTGAACAAGGAAACCGTTCCGGTTGAGAAGATCAACCTGAAGAAGGACACCGTTCGCGACACCGAGACTCACACCGAGGAGCTGCGCAAGGAGCAGATCGACACCGATGGTGTTGATGGCCTCAAGAAGTAAAAGCGCATAGCTAAACGCCCGCAAGGTTTTCCTTGCGGGCGTTTATTATGTTTGAGGGCTTATTTAAGCCTTGGCACCGATGGCTGCGGCCGAGTCGGAATCCATAATGTCTTTGACGCCGCTTTCTGCTGCGTCCCAGGTTGTCTTGTCTTGGATGCCGGCACGTTTAGCAACGACGGTGGCGCACAGTACCTGTCCGGTGACGTTGAGTGCAGTGCGTCCCATGTCAATAATCGGCTCAATGGCCAGCAGGAGACCGACACCAGCCAGCGGAAGGCCAAGTGTAGATAGCGTCAGCGTGAGCATAACCGTTGCGCCTGTGGTGCCTGCGGTAGCAGCGGAACCAATGACGGAAACAAAGATGATGAGCAGGTATTGGGTGAAGTCGAGGTTAATGTCGTAGAACTGGGCAACAAAGATGGCTGCGATGGCCGGGTATACGGAGGCGCAGCCGTCCATCTTGGTGGTTGCTCCTAGCGGAACGGCAAAGGAAGCGTATTCAGAAGGAACACCCATGGCCTTTTCGCTAAAGCGCTCGGTAGCTGGCATGACACCCATGGAAGAACGGGTAACAAAGCCCAGCGAGGTGACCGGCCAAACGCGCTTATAAAAGCCCATGACTGGAATCTTGTTGAACTTCAGTACGGCGGGGTAGACCACGACAAAAACCAGACCAAGGCCCACGTACATGGCCAGCACAAACTTGCCCAGCGAGCCCAAGGCGTCCCAGCCGTAGGTTGCTACTGCCTTACCGATAAGGGCGGCGGTGCCAATCGGTGCAAGGCGGATGATCCACCACAAGATGACCTGGATGACCTTGAGGAAGGACTCGGTAAAGCGCAGAAACGGCTCGGCGGACTTTCCGGTCTTGACTGCGGCGATACCAATGGCCAGGGAAATGACAAGCAGTTGTAACGCGCCGAAGCTGAGGGATACTTCGCCGTCGGAAAGCGAGGCAGAAAGTCCTACGAAGTTCTGTGGCAGAAGCTGCTCAAAGAACGCGGTCCACGAGCCGACGTGGGAAGGATCCTGCGCAGTGGCGGCATCGACGCTCGTGCCGACGCCCGGCTTCATAATGACGGCAACGAAAATGCCCATCAAGACAGAGAAGAATGCGGTAATGGCGAACCACACCAGTGTGGAAATCGCCAGGGAAGCCGCGTTAGCCACCTTGCGCAAATTGGCGACAGAGGTAACAACAGCGGCGAAGATCAGCGGCGGGATCATCACCTTGAGCAGCTGGACGTAGGCGCTACCGACTCCCGTGAGCAGGGTGGTCAACCAACCGGGATTGTCTGGGTCGGTATCCATGCCGGAGGCGATGAAACCCAAGATGAGGCCGATGATAAGGCCGGCAATAACTTGCGCGCCGAATCCTGTGGCCCAGCCTGGGAGCCTAGAGCGCGAAGATTCCTGTTGAGACATAAAGGTTCCTTTGAAAATAAAAATGGACAGATCGGACTAGTTTTCAGATACTGTCCTGTTCAACTTCAACTTCGCTCAGTTTATTCCCTCGACGTCTTTAGGCACAAGACGTGGGGATTCTCCCGTGGCTGCGACCTCATCCTTCGCGCTCACCGGGTGGCTTCTTAATACCTGGGGTTCTTTTCCCACTGAGCGCGAGGGGGAGGAGGAATTGCGGTGTGCGCCCTCGGCGCTCACCAGAGCGGGGTGGAAGCATCACCTTTACGCTGCTGGTGAGCACGAAGGGCGGAGGGGGGAAGGGCGGAGCGCGAGGTGCAGAGCGAGGAGGGGCTGCGATTTCTGGAATACTGGCGGCATGAAAATCCTCGTGACTGCATTTGACGCCTTCGGCGGAGAAAGCATTAACCCTACAGAACAAGCGCTGGAGCTATTACCAGAGGAGGTTGGGGGAGCGGAGCTTGTCAAGACGGTGATTCCGACCAAGTTTGGGGAATCCCTGCGCCGAGTAATTGCACTCGCAGAGGAATCATCAGTCGATGCAATTGTGTGCTTGGGACAGGCAGGCGGCCGGAAACATATCACCCCGGAGCGAGTCGCCATTAATGTGATGGATGCCGAGATTCCTGATAACGCGGGTTATCAGCCAGTGGATGTACCGGTCGTGGAGGGTGGCCCAGCGGCGTATTTTTCCACGCTACCGGTAAAGGAAATGGTCGCGGCGATGGATGATTGTCCGGCGCGGGTGTCGAATACGGCGGGGACTTTCGTGTGCAATCAGCTCCTGTATGGTCTCCTGCATCACTTCGCAGGGACGGAGGTGCGCGCGGGATTTGTACATGTTCCCTATATTCAGGAGCAGAACAAAGCGGATAAGCCCATGATGGCGCTAGCTGAGGTAGTCGAGGGGATAAAGCGGGCACTCTGGGCGGTGCAGGCTAGTTAGGGTAGCCTTTGTGGCTTTTTGAACCAGCGAAATATAGATTTATGGATATGTCTCGCTTTAGCCCTCTCAACTGGCCGGTTGTGCGCCAGCTGCGCAGCGGCGATCCCTTTGGCAGGGACGTCAATACGCAGTCTCAAAAGAGCAAGGATAAACATGGACGCACCGTGGAAGCGGACCGCGTGGTGCAGTCAGTGTGCCCGTACTGCGCGGTCGGTTGCTCGCAGCGCGTGTATGTCAAAGATGACCGTGTCATCCAGGTAGAGGGTGATCCGGATTCGCCCATTTCTCGTGGGCGCTTGTGCCCGAAGGGATCTGCGTCGGAGCAGCTCATTAACTCCGCTACGCGCCTGACCAAGATTAAATATCGCGCGCCTTATTCTTCGCAGTGGCAGGACCTTGATGAAGATACCGCGATGGAGATGATTGCGGATCGTTTCTTGGAGGCGCGTCGCAACGGTTGGCAGGATGTCGACGATGAGGGCCGCACCCTCAATCGCACGATGGGCATCGCCGGTTTGGGCGGTGCGACCTTGGATAATGAGGAAAATTACCTCATTAAGAAGCTGTTTACCGCGGCCGGTGCGATACAGCTTGAGAACCAGGCTCGCATATGACACTCCGCCACCGTTCCTAGTCTAGGAACGTCGTTTGGCCGCGGCGGCGCAACCCAACCGCTGCAGGATATGGCGAATGCGGACTGCATCGTCATTGAGGGTTCTAATATGGCCGAGTGCCACCCAGTGGGATTCCAGTGGGTAGTGGAGGCCAAAAAGCGTGGTGCACGCGTTATTCACGTGGATCCGCGCTATACGCGTACGTCCGCGTTTGCGAATCGCCATATTGGTATTCGCGGCGGCACGGATGTAGTGCTATTGGGTGCAGTGATTAATTATCTGCTGGAAAATGAGCTGTACTTCCATGACTATGTGGTGGCGTATACCAATGCGCCGATGATTATCTCGGAGGACTACCAAGACACCGAGGATCTAGATGGTTTGTTCTCTGGCTATGACCCAGAGACCGGAAAATACGTCACGGATTCGTGGCAGTACGTGCAGAAGCCCGAGGGTGCGTCGTGGAATGTGGAACGCGATGAATCGCTGGAGCATCCCAATTCGGTTTTCCAGATTCTCAAGCGCCATTACGCACGCTATACGCCTGAGATAGTGGAGGAGACCTGCGGTATTGCGCAAAAGGACTTTTACTACCTTGCGGAGTCGATTGCGCAGAATTCCACGCCGGATCGCACCACGTGCTTTGCTTATGCTTTGGGCTTTACTCAGCACACTCTGGGTGCGCAGTTCATTCGTACCGCGGCAATTTTGCAGCTGCTGACCGGTAATGTGGGCCGACCAGGCTCGGGCATTATGGCGTTGCGTGGACACGCGTCTATTCAGGGGTCTACCGATATTCCGACGCTGTTCCATTCGCTGCCGGGGTATTTGCCTATGCCGGGCGTCGACAAGCAAAGCTGGCCTGAGTATGTAGATGGCATCCGCAATGAGTCGCAGAAGGGCTTCTGGCAGATCGGAGAGAACTATGCGGTCTCGCTGATGAAGTCCTACTGGGGCGATGCAGCGACCAAGGAAAACGGGTGGGGTTATGACCTCATGCCGCGTATTTCTGGTGCGCATTCGACCTATGAAACGCTCATGGCAATGCTGGATGAGCAGGTGGAAGGCTATTTTGTCTTCGGCCAGAATCCGGCAGTGGCGCAGTCTAATGGCGGCATGCAGCGCCGTGGTTTGGCGGCGCTAAAGTGGCTGGTTGTGCGCGATTTCCAGGAGATTGAGACTGCCTCATTCTGGAAGGATTCGCCGGAGATTAAAAACGGCGAGCTCAAGACCGAAGATATCGGTACCGAGGTTTTCTTGATGCCGGCGGCAACCCACGTGGAAAAGGCCGGTACCTTCACCCAAACCCAGCGCATGTTGCAATGGCGTTTCCAGGCGGCACCGCCGCCAGGTGACGCCAAGAGTGACCTGTGGTTCTTCTACCAATTGGGCAAGAAGATTAAGGAGCGTCTGCGCGATTCCACTGATCCGCGGGATCTGCCTTTGCAGAAGGTCACCTGGGATTACGTGGAAACCGAGGAAGGCGAGCCGAATTCTGAAGACGTCCTCAAGGAAATCAACGGCTATTACCTTGAGGGCCCGAAGAAGGGCGAGCTTTTGCCTGCCTTCGTGGAGATGAAAAATGATGGCAGCACCTCGGGTGGCTGCTGGATCTACACTGGCGTGTTCAAGGATGGTATTAATCAGTCCGCGCGCAAGGTTCCTGGTTCGGAGCAAAATGAGGTTGCTCCGGAGTGGGGCTGGGTGTGGCCGGCAAACCGCCGCCTGCTCTACAACCGCGCTTCGGCGAAGCCGGATGGCACTCCGTGGTCGGAGCGCAAGAAGTATGTGTGGTGGGATGCTGACCAAGGGAAGTGGGTTGGCGATGACGTGCCGGACTTCCCGGTTACTAAGGCCCCTGACTACAAGGCTCCGGTCGACGCCGTGGGGCCGGACGCCCTCGACGGCACCGATGCCTTCATCATGCAGGCTGATGGCCGCGGTTGGCTCTTTGCGCCGACCGGGCTTTCCGACGGCCCTTTGCCCACCCACTATGAGCCGCACGAGTCCCCGGTACACAATGTGCTGTACAAGCAGCAGCAATCGCCGACGCGTCTGACCATTAAGCGTCCAGATAACCTGTCGCGCCCCGAGCCGGGCGAGCCGGGCGCGGAGGTTTACCCGTTCGTCTTTTCCACGTATCGCCTCACGGAGATGTACACCTCGGGTGCGATGTCACGCCGTTTGCCGTATCTGGCGGAACTGCAGCCAGGCCTATTCTGCGAGGTTGATAAGGCCTTGGCAGAAAAGCGTGGGCTAGAAAATGGAAAGTGGGCCACCATCGTCTCGCCTCGCGGCGTGATTGAGGCGCAGGTCTTGGTCACTGACCGCATGCAGATGATGAAGATCAATGGTGAGGAGTTCCACCAAATTGGTTTGCCGTATCACTATGGCGAGTCCGATTCCACAGCCGTAGCTGGCGATGGTGCCAATGATTTGCTGGGGCTCACGCTAGAGCCGAACGTATTCATTCAGAATTCCAAGATCGGTGCCTGCGATATCCAGCCGGGGCGTCGTCCTCGTGGTGAGGCCCGTGTGGAGATGCTCAAGGAATACCAGAAGCGTGCGCACCTGAACCTAGATTCCGGCAATGATCTACTCACCGTGGATGATTCCTTCACCTATAACCCAGAGCCGCAGCAGCCCGTGGATGCGGACACGCCCGGCGAGAAGGGCGAGGAAAGCGAAGAAGGTAAGTAAATGACAAATCTACTGACCGAGAACGCGAGCCGGCACGGCTACGATAAGTACCGCCGCATGGCCTTTTTTACCGATACCTCCATTTGTATTGGTTGTAAGGCCTGCGAGGTGGCGTGCAAGGAGTGGAACCGCAATCCGGTAGAAGGCTATGACGTCACCGGTGATTCCTATGACAACACCGGTGCGCTGGGCGCTAATACTTGGCGGCACGTGGCCTTCGTGGAACAAAATAATGACCGTATCGAGCACGCCCGCGAGGAGGGAAAGAAGCTCATTTCTTTGGGCATGCCTTCGGTCGGGGCGCAGCCGCAAGAAGTTGATACCACTCCGCCAGATACCGATACCTTCCGGTGGCTGATGTCCTCGGATGTCTGCAAGCACTGCACGCATGCAGGTTGCCTTGATGTCTGTCCTACCGGCGCACTGTTTCGCACCGAATTTGGCACTGTGGTAGTGCAAGATGACGTGTGCAATGGCTGCGGGACATGCGTAGCCGGTTGCCCGTTCGGTGTCATTGAACGCCGCGATGATGGCGGTGTGGCGCTGAAATATGACAAGACCGCCACGGTGGATCACGTGGATAATTCCCATGCCGGCGTCAACGTGTTGAAAAAGCTCAAGCAACTTGCCCCGCAAGGCCCGGACCATACACCGGGCGAGGCGATGCCGATCAAGAACTTGGGCGTGGCCCAAAAGTGCACTATGTGCTACGACCGGCTGAAGCAGGGCGAGCAGCCAGCGTGTTCTAAGACCTGTCCGACGGATTCCATCCAGTTTGGCCCTTATGAGGAGATGGTGGCAGCCGCCAAGGAACGCGTGCGGGTACTGCACGAGCAGGGGATTACCGAGGCCCGGCTTTATGGTGCTAATCAAGACGATGGTGTCGGTGGAACCGGATCCATCTTCTTGCTTTTGGATTCGCCAGAGGTCTATGGGCTTCCGCCTGATCCACGCGTGCCGACGGCGGATTTGCCGCAGATGTATAAGACCGCAGTGAAGGCTATCGGCGGTATGGCGCTGGCCGTGGCCGGTTCCTTCCTGATTGGGGGACGTAAATGAGGAACTTTGATGAGTACCGCCCGCCGCAGCCGGAGCGTCGTAACCGCTACCGGAAATTTGATGGCACCAAGCCTAAAAAGAAGCGCAAGCGCCCAGGCGCGGGCGCGCAGGATGGTTCCAAAGAAGAGCGCATGGCGCAGGATTTCGAGTTCTCGTCCTACTACGGCCGGCCAGTGGTTAAGGCGCCGCCGTGGGAATGGCCAATCGGTGCGTATCTCTTCTTGGGCGGCGTCAGTGGCGGATCAGGGCTTTTGGCCGCCGGCGCACAGGCCGTGGGCAATGCACCGCTGCGTCGTACCACCCGCCTTTCTGCCTTTGGCGCGGCGGCCGCGGGATCAGTCTTTTTGATTCTGGATTTGGGCCGCCCGGAGCGCGCGCTGAATATGTTCCGCGTCTTCAAGGTGACCTCGCCGATGTCTCTGGGATCGTGGATCCTGTCGGGCTTTGCGAGCGCGGCCGCGCTGCCGGCCGCAGCGGAAGTGGATGCAGCGACTGGACATAAGCTGCCCCTGCCTAAGTTCGTGCGCACGGCGCTGCAGAAAGCTGCTGGACCGGCAGGCGCAGTCGCGGGAGTGCTCGGTGGTCCGCTGGCGGGATATACCGCGGTATTGCTGTCGAATACCTCGAATCCGGTGTGGAATGACATGAAAAAGCACCTGCCGTATGTCTTCGTTTCCTCGGCAGCGGCGGCGTCATCAGGAATGGCTATGGTGACCACCCCGGTCGAGCACGCAGGTCCTGCCCGCGTGTCGGGCATGGCCGCCGCGGCCAGCGATCTAGCGGCGACCAAGGTCTTGGAAGAAGGCATGGAACCTGAACCGCGCCAGGCTCTGCACGAGGGAAAGCCGGGCACGCTGATGAAGGCTTCGGAATACCTCATTGCGGCCGGTGGCGTGGGAAGCATGCTGGCTGCGGCCACAAAGTCCCGCGCGGTATCGGTGGCCGCGGGGCTATCGCTATTGGCAGGATCGGCGTGCACCCGCTTTGGTGTGCTCAACGCCGGCCTAGAAGCAGTGAAAAATCCGGAGACTACCATCGGCCCGCAAAAGCGCCGGGCGGAAAAGCGCCGGCGCGAGCAGGGTCTCGATCACGATGTGGTGAGCTCGGACTAGTCCACCTCCTGTAGGGCGGGAGCGAGTTCCGCGCCGATATCTTCCCTGCGTTGTTGCTCGGCTGCGGAGCAATAAAAGTGCCGGTCGGTGGACCCGAAGGGGAGGGGAGCATGCGCTTGGCGATGCCCCCTCGGTTGCACACCCCATCAACCCCAGCGCGGCTAGGGGCGCTGGGGAGGAGAAAATTTTAGGCCTTGATATAAGCATCGCCCGTGCGCTCGGTGGTGTGGCCGATGACGGGGTAGCCGGGGACCTCGCCGATGAGGAGGAGTCCGCCGGAAGTTTGGGCGTCGGCAAGCAGCACCAGCTCTTCCTCGCTCAAGGAGGTTTCCAGGTGTGGGCGTACCCAGTCGAGGTTGCGGCGGGAGCCACCGGGGATGAATCCTTCCGCCAAGGCCTCCTTCGCGCCGTCGATGGTGGGCACGGCGGAAAAGTCGAGCTCCGCGGCGATGCCAGAGGCGCGGCACATCTTATAAAGGTGGCCGAGCAGGCCGAAGCCGGTGACATCGGTGGCCGCACGCACGCCTGCCTCCACCGCGGCACGGGCGGCCTCGCGATTCACGGTGGTCATGGAATCGACTGCGGCTTGGGATACCTCGCCGGTGGCCTTGTGTTTATTGTTGAGGATGCCTACGCCGATGGGCTTGGTGAGGGTAATGGGCAGGCCGGGCTCGGCGGCGTCGTTGCGCATGAGCTTTTCGGGCGCGACGATACCGGTGGCGGCCATGCCATAGAGTGGTTCAGGGGCGGTAATGGAATGGCCGCCGGTAACAGAGATGCCGGCTTCGGTGGCTACGTCCATGCCGCCGCGCAGGACCTCGCGTAGTACGTCCAGTCCGAGCTTTTCATTGGGCCAGCCTACGAGGTTGATGGCGGTAACGGGGGTGCCGCCCATGGCATAGACATCAGAAAGCGCGTTGGCCGCAGCCACTCGCCCCCAATCGTAGGGGTCATTGAGCATCGGGGTGAAAAAATCCGCGGTGGAAATAACTGCTAGACCATCCTGGATTTTGACTGCCGCAGCATCATCGCCATCATCTAGGCCCACCAGTACATTAGGGTCGGCCTTGCCTATCAGGCCCTCGACGGCAGACTCAAGCTGGCCAGCGGGAATCTTGCAGGCGCAACCGCCGCCTGCGGCGAAAGAGGTGAGCTTAATTTCTTCGGTCATAGCGCCATTTTACTCATCTCCAGAGAGTATCTGGCTGCAAAGCTAGGGCGGGAACCCGCTTGCGGCGGCGTGTGGCGATAGGACAGAGGGCGCCGAGGTTTCGCCTTCGAGGGGCTTGGTGGACGTAGGGATGACAGGTGTATTGGCGCCGGGGAATGCGCGTGTAAGGTGAGCACACGGAGGCGTACGTGTCCTGGTGGGCGCCCCGGTCTTCAAAACCGGTGAGGCCGAGCATCTCGGTCTGGCAGGTTCGATTCCTGTCCGTCTCCGCCATTCGCGCGCAAGGAGGAATGCCACAGTGCCCACGCCCACCCCTGCAGCCAGCCCCGATCCCCGTCGGAATATTCCCCGCATGGATGAGCTGATCCAGCTGCCAGAAGTAGAAACCGCGCGACAGCGCCTTGCCGAGCACACCATTCGTGCAATTGTTCAGCGCACAGTTGCCCAAGCACGCCGCGGCGAGCTGCCTATCAACGATATCCCCACAGAAATTGCGCAACGCCTGGGGCAGCAGAGGGTGCATTCCCTGCGGCCGGTCATCAACGCCTCCGGCGTCATCATCCATACCAACTTAGGGCGCGCCCCTCTTCCGGGAGCCGCAGTAGAGGCCCTTCATGACGCCGCCTCTTATACCGACGTGGAAATGGACCTTGATTCTGGCAAGCGCTCGAAAAACCGCGGAGCTGGCGCCACGGCTGCGCTGCTTGCGGCCTGTCCCGGTGCAGAAGATGCCCTCGTGGTCAATAACGGCGCCAGTGCCTTGCTCTTGGCCACTGCCGCACTGGCCCCGGGCAAAGACGTCATCATTTCGCGCGGCGAACTTATTGAGATCGGTGCGGGCTTTCGTTTGCCGGAGCTCATCGAGTCTACGGCCACGCGCCTCAAGGAAGTCGGCGCGACTAATCGCACGCATCTGGCCGATTATGAGCGCGCGCTGGGGGAAAATACCGGCGCCATTTTGAAGGTGCACCCTTCTAACTTCCGCATTGAGGGCTTTACCTCCGCAGTCGGCGTGGATGAGCTGCACCGCCTAGCAGCGCAGCACCATACGCGGCTCATTGTGGACCTGGGTTCTGGTTTACTAAATCATGATCCCGCGCTGCCAGAGGAACCAGATATTCAGGCCCAGCTGCGCGCCGGCGCCGATATCGTCATTGCCTCCGGCGATAAGCTACTCGGCGGCCCGCAGGCAGGAATTTTGCTCGGTACCAAGGAGGCGATTGCTGCGGTGAAAAAGCACCCACTTGCGCGCGCCGTGCGTATAGACAAGCTGCGCCTCAACGCCTTGGAGGCTGCCATTTCCACGCCTTCGAATGCGGTGCAAGATGCATTGCATCTGGACAGGGAGACCCATCGCGCGCGCACGGAAGCGATAGCGGAGGCAGTCGGTGCGCGCGTAGTGCCCCACGATGGCCGCGTAGGCGGTGGCGGGGCGCCCGAATACCCGCTACCCGGTTATGCAGTTAGCCTGCCAGAACACTTTGCGGACGCGCTTCGCCACCACGAACCACCGGTGGTAGCCCGGGTGCATCAGGGCAACTGCTTAGTGGATATACGCTGTGTTCCCGCAGACCAAGACGCCGTGGTCATTGCTGCGATTAAGGCGGTGGGCTAGGTGTACGTCGTTGCTACCGCCGGCCATGTAGACCATGGCAAGTCCACCTTGGTGCGCGCACTTACGGAGATGGACCCGGACCGGTGGGAAGAAGAGAAGCGCCGCGGGCTCACCATTGACCTAGGATTTGCCTGGACCACCTTGCCCTCTGGTGCAGATGTGGCTTTCGTGGACGTGCCCGGCCATGAAAAATTCTTGGGCAATATGCTTGCCGGCGTGGGCCCAGCCCCAGTGGTCCTTTTCGTGGTGGCAGCTGATGAGGGGTGGCAAGCCCAGTCCACCGATCATCGCGATGCCTTGCGGGCACTGGGCGTAGAGCATGGCATTATCGCTCTTACCCGCAGCGACCGCGCCACCGTAGATCGCACCGCCGAGATCCGTGCGGAGCTGGCAGATACCCCGCTTGCCGACGCCCCCATTATCCCCGTCTCCGCCCCCACCGGCGAAGGCATTGCAGAGCTGCTGCGGGCGCTGGATGATGTGCTAGCCGAGGTACCTGCTCCCGATCCTAAGGCTCCAGTGCGCCTGTGGGTCGACCGTGCGTTTAGCGTAAAGGGAGCGGGCACCGTGGTCACCGGAACACTCGCCGCGGGCAGCTTGCGCGTAGGCGATAGCCTGCAGGTGGTGACAGCTGAGGGCGAAAAGACGGTGGAGATTCGGGGACTGCACAGCGAGAATCGCGCACAGGAATCCCTTGGCCCTGTCACCCGCGCGGCCGTCAACCTGCGGGGAGTAGATGCCGCCGAGATTCATCGCGGCGACGTAGTGCTGAGCCCAGGCGCATGGCGACTGGTGGAGCACCTCGATATTCGCCGCACCTTTGGCGCCGAGCTCGATGGGCTGCCGGATAACCTCGTCGTCCATACCGGCACCGCCGGGGTAGAGGGCCACTTGCGGCCCCTTTCGCCCGAGTTCGCGCGCCTTAGCTTGGCTCATCCGCTGCCCCTTCAGCTCCTCGACCGCTTCGTCGTCCGCAGCCCCGGCGGTCGCCACGTCGTCGCCGGGGTAGAAGCAGTAGATCTCCGCCCGCCGGAGCTTATCCGTCGCGGTGCCGCTCGCCGTCGCGCAGAAGAACTCAGCGCGCAGGAGTCATTTAGGGATCCTGCATCCTATCTGTGGCGCGTCGGCTACGCCCGCTTGGATGACCTCGCCCGCGATGGCTTCGATACTGCCGCGCCACCCGCAGGCATCATCGCCTTCCGCGAGTGGTGGATAGCCGCTTCCCAGGTAACACGGTGGAAGGAAGCACTCAACGATGCTCTGCATGCCCACGCTGCCGCACATCCCTTGGCGCCGGGAATGCCTCGCAAGGCGGCCATGGATGCCCTCGGCATGCGCGACGAAGGATTGCTAGGGCTTGCGATCGCCGCTGCGAAGGCAGAAAGCAGTGAGGGAGTGCTTCGTCTGCCTGGGCAACGGGTGGATCTCGGCGCGGCTGAGCAGGGCATTGCTGTTATCGAGAAGAGACTTAAAGCGTCACCCTTTGCGGCACCAGAGGCAGATGATTTAGCGGAGCTGGGTCTGGGTACCAAGGAGCTTGCTGCCGCTGAGCGCGCCGGGCGCCTGTTGCGTCTTCAGCACAGCATCGTGCTTTTGCCCTCGGCACCAGAGGAAGCGCGTCGGTACTTGGCCGAGCTGGAACAGCCCTTCACGCTTTCTGCTGCCCGCCGGGCCTTGGGGACGACGCGACGGGTAGCCATTCCGCTCCTGGAATATTTAGATGCCCAGCGGATTACTCGCCGCGGGGAGGGAGGCTGCAGAACCTTGCGCTAGCAAGGACACTTTGGCGGGGCCGGTAGCTATTTGCGGTGGTTTCCTCCGCGGTGGTGGGAAGTCTCGCGTGCTACGCGCCGAGCCCGCACGCGCGCGGATTCGGAAGAATAACGGCCTGGTTCCTCGGCTACCGGGAGCACGCGCCAACTAAAACTCTGCTCGCCTGGGACAGAGGAGACCAATTCTGCAAGCTTGGCGCTGGCTTTAGGCGGCGTGGCCGAGTGAGCAGTTTGTTGTGGCGAAGCCGTCTGGGAAGGCGCAGCGGGTGCGGCTGGCTGCGCGTGCGGTCCTTGCGGACGACGCGAGCCCGTGGGAAGTGCAGTGACGATGGTCTCGTCGGATACTGTGTGATCCCAGACTTCGGGCTGTGTGGGCATGGATGCAGGTGCGGCGGCAGGAATTGCAGGTTGGGGAGCAGGCACGCGCAATGGTGGGACGGCGGGGGAGAAGATTTCCTCGGTGGTGGCCGTATCAGCGGGGATATCGACTGCAAGCATGCCGTGGCTCGTGTAGGCACGGGCGGACAGCCCCGCTCCGGAGGCACTAGCAGCCTCGAATGCGGCACGCAGACCAGGCAGCGAGGCGATATCGCCGCAGGGGCCGAGAACCATATCGTCGCAGGTAGCTACAGCCGTGCCGGAAAGGTCTTCCAGGGTAACGAAGAATTGTTGCGTACCCATGCACTGAAGCTGGGGGGAGGAAATGTCGCCGGCGGCGACGTCGATAAGCACGCCTCGTCCACCGGCTAGCAGCGCGGTTCCTTGGGGCTGGTCATTGACCGGAACCATCCACGGCCACAAGCCGAGGGACACGGCAACCTCCACCTTGCCGTCTACTACTTCCACTGTGGCACTAGTCTGTGGCTGGGCAAACGAGTTTTTCAAACGCTCTAGGGCGGGATATTCCGCGGCTTCTACCTCATCCAAAAAACCTAAAAAGCCGAAGTCTGAGCGGATGCGCCAGCCGTTGGTGTAGGTATCGGGCTCTAGGGAGACATCGACAAGCGCTGCGTGCTCGGCCACGCCGGGGATGCTCAACGCGGTGCCCAGCACGGGGTGCTCAAGGACTGCGACATGCTCCACGCCGAAGTAACTAGTCGCGAGCGGGTAAAGCGCCATAGAAAGTCACTCCCAAGGTTTAAAGGCCGGTAAACAATGCTGGACCTATTTTACGCATATGGGGGTAAGGCTGATGCCAGCTTTATATCCAGCGAGTTTTTATTAATGTGTAGACAGCTCTTTCAAGGTGACGCCTGAAAATAGAATAGGAGTAGAACCATCTCTTCTTCACCGTCTTCTTCATCCCGCCCTGTGCGCGGGGTAAATAGCTCGGAAGAAAGTAAAAAACGCACCCGTAACGCCAAGCGCATTCTCAAAGACATTATGTACCCGCATAATATCCACCCTGCGCTGGTGCCGGGCGTTTCCATTGAGGATCAGAAGGTTAAATATGGAGTGGATAAGCCGATCCTTGTGGCGGTCGGCGGCCTGGTCATGGCCTTCGTCATTTGGGGTGTGGTTGCGCCCGAGCAAGTCTTTGATGCCTCTTCGGCCGCGCTGGATTGGGTAATGCGCAACTTGGGTTGGATTTTTACTGCCTTGGCTACGTTCCTGATGTTTTTGCTCCTCATCTTGGCCTTTTCCAAGTACGGAAAGATTCCACTGGGGCTCGATGGGGAGAAGCCAGAGTTTTCCACGGTGAGCTGGGCTGCGATGCTCTTTGGTGCTGGCATTGGTATCGGCATTATTTTCTTCGGCCCCTTCGAACCGCTGAGCTACTACCTTTCGCCGCGGCCAGGCGCGTACGAGGCAGCTAGCGATAAAGCCGTGCTTGGGGCAATGGCTCAGGCCGCAATGCACTGGGGATTTAATGCTTGGGCAATCTATGCCATCGTGGGCTTGTGCGTGGCCTATGTGTCTTTCCGCCGCGGCCGCGTTCCCCTGATGAGTTCCATTTTGATGCCGCTTTTTGGCAATCGTTCTACGGATTCCCTGCCGGCGCGCATCATCGACGGTCTGGCCATTATTGCCACGCTCTTTGGTACCGCCGCGACCTTGGGCATTGGTGCGCTGCAGATCGGCCGCGGCGTGGAATTGGTTAGCGGCTGGTCCACCACCGGCAATACTGCGGCGCTGGTCATTATCGTGGTGCTGTCCATCGGCACGATTTTTTCGGCCGTTTCGGGCGTGGCTAAGGGCATTCGTTGGCTCTCAAATATCAACCTGGTGCTAGCGCTTGCGCTGGCGCTGTTCTTTTTCGTGGTAGGTCCCACCGCTTTCTTGATCAACATGTTGCCGGCAGTGGTGATTGAGTATCTCGATGAAATGCCGCAGATGCTCTCTGCCAATATGGGCGAGGGCGAAGATATGGTGGCATTCCTCTCCTCATGGACCACCTTCTACTGGGCTTGGTGGGTATCGTGGTCACCGTTTGTGGGTGTTTTCGTAGCCAAGATTTCTCGCGGGCGTACCATCCGCCAATTCGTGCTTGGCGTGCTGTTTATTCCATCGGCCATCATTGTTGCTGCCTTTACCATTCTTGGTGGTACCACCATTTGGCTGCAGCGCCGCGATGGCGATATCGCCCCGGACGGCACTATTGACTCTATGCCGGCGGCAGAAGATATCTTCTTTAAGGTCCTGGACCATTTCCCAGGTGCGGAGTGGATGGCACCCATTGTCATTCTCATGCTGGTTGTCTTCTTCATTACCACGGCGGACTCCGCATCCATTGTGAACTCGCAGCTCACGCAGCGGGGTAACCCCAAGCCAAACCCTATTGTTACCGTCTTTTGGGTGGTGTGCATGGCCGGCATCGCCGTGGTCATTTTGCTCGCTGGCGGACGCAATGCGCTGCAGGGCCTGCAGAATCTTATTACGATTACCTCTCTGCCATTTGCGGTCATCATTGTGCTTATGTGTATCGCGCTGGTGCGCGAGCTGCGCCATGATCCAATCTCTATCCGTCACTTCTACGAGGATGAGGCGGTTTCTAATGCGATTGTGCGTGGCGTGCGCGATTATGGCGATAATTTTGCCTTGTCCATTGAACCGACGGAGGGGGACTATGCAACGGGCGCGCACTTTAACTCCACTGCAGCAGAGGTGACCGATTGGTACGCGCGCACGGACGAGGAAGGCCACGCTGTGGGCTATGACTACGAGACAGGCGAGTACGTGGATAATGATCCTTCTATCAAGAATGGCGAATTTATCTCTCCTGTGCCTGAGGACAAAGATGAGGGTTAATACCTGATAATTATTATCAGGTAGGGTGCCAGCTATGACTCTTAGTACCTTTGTTTTCGCCTTCGCCTTGGTGCTGCTTTCGGGGCTATCGACCTCGATTGGCGGAGCCTTGGCGGTGGGAAAGCGCCAGCCGGGCTCGGCTTTCATGGCTGCAGCTCTAGGTCTTTCGGCCGGTGTGATGCTCTACGTCTCCTTCATGGAGATTCTCCCTGAGGGCACCTCCCAGCTTTCCGACGCCCTCGGGGGAGAAACCCCTGGCACCTGGGCCGCCGTCGGTGCCTTCTTTGCTGGCATTGCCGTTATCGCCATCATTGACCGGCTCGTGCCGGAAGAGATCAATCCCCATGAGCCGGCTACGACGGCCGAAGAGGCCCGCCGCAAAAAGCTGATGAAAACTGGCGTATTTACCGCCTGCGCGCTGGGGCTGCACAATTTTCCGGAAGGATTCGCCACCTTCTTATCCGGCCTAGAGTCTAAGGAAATCGCGGTGCCGGTGGCGGTGGCAATCGCCATTCACAATATCCCGGAAGGCATCGCGGTGGCCGTCCCGCTGCGGGAGGCAACCGGATCACGCACGAAGGCCTTTTGGTGGGCCACCTTGTCTGGGCTGGCGGAGCCGATTGGCGCACTCATTGGTTTCGGCATTCTCATGCCGGTGATTGGGCCGGCGACAATGGGAATCAGCTTCGCCGCCATCGCCGGCATCATGGTCTTTATCTCACTGGATGAGCTTTTGCCCACCGCCGAAGAAACCGGCGAGCATCACCACGCCATTTATGGCCTGATCGCCGGCATGGCCGTAATGGCGGTTTCGCTGATGCTATTTATGTAGCAGGCCTACTGTGCTTGAAGCCTAAGCCTCTGCCGGCGTGGAAGAGGTGCTCGAGGACTTGCCAAAGGAAGCTTTGACTGCCATGACGATGGTGGCGATGACCGTGCCGAGAACCAGGCCGCAAACCATAGACATGCCGGTCTCTGCCAGCCAAGCCAGGGCGCCATTAGAAATCTTTTCGGTCACGGAAGCGATGAATTCGTGCGGCTGATTCATGCCGAATTCGTGCAGGCCCTTGACCACGATATGGCCGCCGACCCATAGCATCGCGGCGGTGCCGATGATGCCGATAATATCGAGCACAATGGGCATGCCTTTGACAAGCGCGTTGCCCACCGTGGACTTGCCATTGTGGCGCTCATTTAAAGCCATGCCAATATCGTCCATCTTGACCAATAGGCTCACGGCGCCGTAGACACCCAAGGTCAATAAGATGCCGACGAAAATGAGGGCCCCGAGTCGCATCCAGAACGGCTGGTCGATGACCTCGTTCAAGGAAATGACCATGATTTCAGACGACAAGATGAGGTCAGTGGTAATCGCGGACTTGACCAAGCTATCTTCGGCGTCTGCACCCTTTTCCTGGACTGACTCGGTTTCTTTTTCTCGGTGGGGAAGAAGGTGGTGCAAGATTTTCTCGGCACCCTCGAAGCAAAGGTAGGTACCGCCGCACATCAAGATAGGCGTGAGTGCCCAGGGGGCGATCCAAGAAAGGATCATCGCGATGGGCAAGATGATGACGAGCTTATTGATAAGTGAGCCCTTGGTGATGCGCCAAATCATCGGCAGCTCGCGCTGCGGCTTAATACCTTCGACGTATTGCGGGGTTACCGCGGCATCATCGACTACAACACCAGCGGCTTTCACCGAGGTCTTGCCCGCGAGTGCGGCCACATCGTCAACGCTGGAAGCTGCGGAGCGGGCGATCAAAGCGACGTCGTCAAGCAGCGCAAATAGGCCACCGGCCATAGATTATCCTTCTGGGGTTAGGGTAATGTCATCGGACCACGTCAAGTTTATCCCTTGATGTGCCAACCAAGCCATCGCATCGTCACCGCTGCGAGTAATGCCTTCCACTGCGGTTAGGGTGGTGTCGATCGCTTTTTCTGCCTCCTCGGCAGTAATCAAGCCAGCGGAGGTGGCGGCAGAGAGCTCATCAATATCGAGGACGGAAATGGGCTCGCCGCGCGTTGCGACAAGGTCCACATAAAGATCGCGGGTGGTCCAGAGCGCACCATCGCGCTGGATTTCGGCAACGTCGATATAAAAATCTTGGTGGACGTCTACGCCCGGACGGAAGTGAAAGATATTGGCACGCAGGTTAAGGCCGGGTAGCAGCCACGATTCTAGGTAACCAAAGCGTGGGTGATCGGCGCCGCGGGCCATGTACAGACCAAACTCGGTTTCGGTGTAGGTATCGACCTCGCGCAGGAAACCTTTGGGGTCGGTATTGGTGTAATCGGTGGTATTAAAGGTCTCGCGCTTGACCGGATGGAGGTCCACCGCCATCTACTTCACCTCAAGGAAAGCGGCAGTGGGGGCGAATTTGCAGTGGGACTCTTGGGTATTAACGCCGCCGGATAGAAGCGCGATAACGGTGCCTTTGCCGGTCTGGGCGGTGCCGGACAAGGTAGTGGGGCCATCCTGGTTGATGCCGTTGTTATTCAGCGGGGTGATGCCGCTGCGCAGGGTATCGAGATTGAACCACTGCACATTCATTCCGCCCTGCTCGCGCGCGGCCGGAGGGGTGCCAAGAGCGGTAAAAAGGAAGACGGTCTCGCCGGGTTGTGCACCAGGTGCTGGCATTTCCGTGGGGCCAGGTACGGCAATGGCCGAGCCCATGGCATCGCTGGTGCCGCCGATGCAATGTGCGGAGACGGTGGGCCAATAAAACTGGCGGAAATTCGGGTTATTGCCCTCCGGCATAGCCACGCCGCCCTTGCCATCGCCGCCGCCGGCGAAGAACGCGAGGCCCGAGAGAATAGCGTTGCGAACATCCTCGGGAATCCAAGGTTGTGCCGCAAAAGCGCGGATGCGGTCCTGGGTTTCCTGATTGGGGCGGCCGAGCTCGTCCAGCGGGCTATGGGTCGATGCCTGCTGCACTAAGGAAGAAAGATCCGGTGCGGATGCCTGCGCAGGGGCGACGAGCGGAGAGGCGAGGCCGATGAGCGCGGCCGTGGCAGCGGCGATATAACCGGTACGGCCGGACAGGCGCCAAGTGGTGCGGGCGTGGCTCACGTTATCAATTCCTTGGGTGCGGTCTCGGGAAAGGGAGTTAAACCCCAGTTGTCACATTTGTAACAATATTACCTACAGTAACGATAGTGATGGCAAGGACAGTGTCAAGTATTTTGGCAATCTATAAGAATTCTCGCTCTCCCTATACGGTGCGTTACGGGGTAAAGCCATCCCCAATGCTGCACTTGGCCCTTTAAGGGGGTATCGTGGGAGCTCGTTCAAGATCAAATTCGCGCGCGCAAGCGCTGTAGATCCTCCGAAGGAGAACCCCACTAGTGAGTAATACCGAGTTCCGTAATGTTGCCATCGTCGCGCACGTTGACCATGGCAAGACCACCCTGGTCAACGGCATGCTGGAGCAGTCCGGCGCCTTTGGTGACCACGGTGAACACACGGACCGCGTCATGGACTCCAATGATCAGGAGCGCGAGCGCGGCATTACCATTCTGGCCAAGAACACGGCCATTCACCGCAAGGGCCTAGGCAAGGACGGCCAGGACCTTATCATCAACGTTATCGACACCCCAGGCCACGCCGACTTCGGTGGCGAGGTCGAGCGCGGTATTTCCATGGTGGATGGCGTCGTCTTGCTCGTCGATGCCTCCGAGGGACCGCTGCCGCAGACCCGCTTCGTGCTCACCAAGGCACTGGAAGCCAAGCTGCCGGTTATCATCTGCGTGAACAAGACTGACCGCCCGGATGCCCGCATCGACGAGGTTGTCTCCGAGTCCCAGGACCTCCTGCTGGAAATCGCCGCCGGCCTGGAGGATGAGGAAGCTGCAGCCGCCGCCGAGGAGCTGCTGGACCTGCCGGTTCTCTACGCTTCCGGCCGCGCCGGCGTTGCCTCCACCGAGAACCCAGGCGATGGCAACGTCCCTGCGGGCGAGGATCTGCAGCCGCTTTTCGACGTCATCTATAACGTCCTCCCAGAGCCTTCCGCTACCGTCGACGCCCCACTGCAGGCGCACGTGACCAACCTGGACGCCTCCGACTTCCTAGGCCGTATCGCGCTGCTGCGTATCTACGCCGGCCGCATTAAGAAGGGCCAGCAGGTGGCCTGGATCCACTACGACGAGGATGGCAACCAGCACACCAAGACCGTGAAGGTCGCCGAGCTGCTGCGCACCGTCGGCTTCGAGCGTCAGCCGGCCGAGGAAGCCATCGCCGGTGACATCGTGGCTATCTCCGGCATTTCTGACGTCATGATTGGTGACACCATCGCCGATCCGGAGCACCCTGAGGCTTTGCCGCGCATCACCGTAGACGAGCCGGCCATCTCCATGACCATCGGCGTGAACACCTCCCCGATGGCAGGCCAGGGCGGCGGCGATAAGCTCACCGCGCGTATGGTCAAGGCCCGCTTGGAGCAAGAGCTCATCGGTAACGTTTCCCTGCGCGTGCTGCCCACCGAGCGCCCCGACGCTTGGGAGGTACAGGGCCGTGGCGAGATGGCGCTGTCCGTGCTGATTGAGTCCATGCGCCGCGAAGGCTTCGAGCTGACGATTGGCAAGCCGCAGGTTGTGACCAAGGAAATCGACGGCAAGACCTACGAGCCATACGAGATCCTCACCATTGACTCCCCGTCCGAGCACCAAGGTGCTATCACCCAGCTGCTGGCCGCCCGCAAGGGCCAGATGCAGGCCATGGATGTGCGCGAGGGCGACTGGGTACGCATGATCTTCCGCGTTCCTGCCCGTGGCCTCATCGGCTTCCGCACCCAGTTCATGACCGAGACCCGCGGTGCCGGTATCGCTAACTCCATCTCTGACGGCCTGGATGTCTGGGCCGGCGATATCAAGTCCCGCCCGACCGGTTCCCTGGTGGCTGACCGCACCGGCCAGATAACCCAGTACGCGCTGACGCAGTTGGCTGACCGCGGCAACTTCTTCGTCGAGCCGGGCGCCGAGGCTTATGAGGGCATGGTCGTTGGCGCCAATAACCGTGATGAGGATATTGACATCAACATCACCAAGGAAAAGAAGCTGACCAATATGCGCTCCGCTACTGCGGAGGCCACGGTCACCCTGGCCAAGGCACACACCCTTTCCTTGGAAGAAGCACTGGAATTCTGTGGCAACGACGAGTGCGTCGAGGTCGCCCCGGACGTCCTGCGCGTGCGCAAGGTAGAGCTTTCTGCTACCGATCGCAAGCGTGCTGCGGCTCGCGCGAAGCAGATGAATAAGTAGTCAGCACCACCTTAGGTGGTGGTGATTGCCGCTGAAGTTGCAATCACCGCCGCTACTGCTGCCGCCTCCTCAACAACGGCCTTAACCGCTGAGGAGGCGGTTTTGTCATATTCCACCTCCTTTTTGATCTCCTGAATGCGTGCCCGCATTTCCCGTCGCTTCATGCCCTCCGCATCGTGTTTGAGCAGAGTATAGGCACCGGAGACTTCGCGGAGGATATCGAGGATGATGACGTCATTGACCTCGGCTGGGCGTTGTGCTTCCAGCACCGCGACCAGCCGCTCGCGCAGTTGGTGCTCTAATTCCAAGTCCGTCATGATGTAGCGGTCGCCGCCCCATTGCCACCACTTGGCTTTTTCTATGTCGAGCTGGCCATTCGCGTGGAAATCCAAGGCGATGATTTCCCGTGGGGTAAACCAAGAAGCTTCCAAGAGCTCCTTCGTACTGGCGGTCTTGTGCTGCTGTAACTCCTCCCATGCCCAGGCCAAAACTGGGTTCTTTGGGCGCTGGGTGGTAGTTACTACCTTTTTCTTTTCCGCGAGTTCGACGTGTCCGCCCAGCAGTAGGTCCGCGAGGACGGTAGCGCGTAGGGCGGCCTCATTATTGGACACCCAGTCTTCTTTCTTGCCATTGTCTTTGGTTAATAGCAGGAACATTTCTTGGCAAATCAGCATTGGTGCCTCCCTCAAAGTTGCGGTCTGAGCCTGAGTCTAGCGCCGAATATCTTCGTTCCGGCGGGGTAGAGGGACTAAAGTAGTCCGCGATGAAAAAGAATCCGGCTTCAACAAGGCGCGCGGCATCGGCAATGGCGGCGGTGCTGAGCGCCGCTAGCCTTGTTTTTTTAAGCGCTTGCGCGGCTAACCCTGGCCCTCCACCGGTGGTGGAGGATAATGCCTCCGCGCTGCAAGAGGATCAGGCCACCACCACTGCAAAACAGCAAGAAGAGTTACCCCAAGACGCCGATTCCGCCAAGCGTCCTACTATCTCAGTGGGCGTAGATCCCTTGCGCGCGGGATTAAACCCGCACTTGGTGGCCAATAATTCCGAGCTGGTGGACCAGATTGCGGAACTGGTGTTGCCTTCAACCTTCCACGGCGGTCAGAGGGACGCCGATATCCTGGAATCCGCCGCCGAGGTAAATGCCCCCAAGGGGGTAGCGCAGCGAGTGCGCTACGTTATTGCTTCACCTGCGCAGTGGTCAGATGGTACGCCTATCTCTGGCGCGGACTTTAGCTACTTGTGGAAGCAGATGACCACGACCGCCGGTGTACGAGATCCCGCTGGCTACCACGCCATCTCGGCCGTGAATACCTCTGATGGTGGTCGCGTAGTCACGGTGGATTTTTCCCAGAAGGTTAAGGACTGGCACCTGCTCTTCCATAACCTACTGCCTTCGCACTTATTGCAAGATGATAATTTCGGCTCCGCATTAGCGGATAAGATTCCGGCATCGGCCGGACGCTTCCTTGTCGATAGCGTGGACCGGGGACGCGGAGTCATTACGTTGAACCGAAACGATAGGTTCTGGGGCGCTAATCCTGCCCAAGTGGATGTCATCCAGCTAAGTGAGGTACGCGATAGCACCCAGGCGCTGAATATGCTGCGCTCCGGACAGATTGGATTCGCGGACTTTACTCCGGACCAAACCTCAGAGGAGGCGTTGGGCCTTTTAGGGCATGTTTCTGAAAAAGCACTTACCCGCCCACGCCAACTGCGCCTGCACATGTCTACTGCAGAAGGCGCATTGGAAGAAAGGGCAGAGCGCCGCGGATTGGCCTCACTGATTGATACGGATCAGGTCGCCCGCTTGGCCACCGGCCGCGCTTCCAATCTGGAGCCCGGAAATAACCCTATAAGCAAAGACACGGATCTTACTGCGTTGCGCGCACGCGCCAGTAAGAAACCGGTTCGCTTTGCGGTAGACCCTACTAGCCCCACTGCCTTGGCCGCGGCAAATACCCTCTACGATGTCCTGGAAGCCCACGGGATAGATGCCGAGGTGGTTTCCGAGCGCCTGACCACAATAACCTCCAAGCTTTTGCCAGAAGGCGATGTGGATGCTGTGGTCACTTGGGAAGATATCTCCTTGAACTCGTTGGCCGCGGCAAATATCTTTAGCTGCGATAATAAACAACCACTGGCAGGCGATTTGTCCGGAATCTGTCCGGAGAATGCGGAGGAGATTCGCAAGGAAATCTTGTCCGGGGCCATGAGCCCGAAGGAGGCGCTCGGCCGCATTCGAGAAGTGAACTCTAAAGAAGCGCTCTACGTGCCGTTGATGGATGAGACGCGTATCCACGCGCTCGGGAAGGGTATTGTAGGCCCCGGCCAAAGCATTGATGATTGGGACGGGGGTCTTATCACCGCGCCCCGCTGGAGGATAGATGAAGACTAAGGATTTAACCGGCTATCGCGTGGTGGCAGTCCACGCCCACCCGGATGATGAAACCCTTTTTATGGGCGGTACCCTGGCGAGCCTCGCTGCACGCGGCGCCGAGGTCACCGTTATTACGCTCACCGTGGGCGAGGACGGCGAGGTTATTGGTGAGCCCTACCAGGGCCTGGCCGATCATGATCAGCTCGGCGGCTTTCGCGCTCGCGAATTGGCTAACGCACTGGAGGCTCTTGGAGTAAAGGGAATCCAGCTCGGCGGCTTCGGTCACTTCCGTGACTCCGGCATGGCGGGCTCACCCTCCCACGAAGATTCGCGCGCGCTGGTCAATCGTATCGATGAGGCTGCCGATTTCCTCGGTGAGGAGCTCGAAGCAATTGACCCCCACGCCATTTTGACCTACGGGCCCGATGGCGGATATGGCCACCCGGATCACATTGCGGTGCATAAGGTGGTGATGAAGGCGGCGTCGCCAAGCGTGCGCATTTGGTACGGCATTTTTGACCGCGCCGCTAACTACGGCGGCCTGGAAACCCTCGATGCCCCAGCTGGATGGACCAAGCCCAGCCAGGAGTACTTGGACAATTTCACCAACGAGGGTGCTGATGTCACTGTCGCTCTTTCTGACGCCGCCTTGGACGCCAAGCGCCGCGCCATGCGCGCTCACGCCTCCCAAATTTGGTTGGCCGATGGCTCCACCACCCGCACCAATCCCGCGTCCGCTGTGGCCGCGCTCCATGAACCTGAGCGCGTGCCCGGCGCCTTTGGCCTGTCCAATCTGCTAGTTATGCCGCTGCTGCCTGCCGAATACTTCCAACTGGGTCAAGGCGAGCCGGCCGATGATTTGCTCGGTGGGCTGTGATGCGCACGGATTTTAGCCGCGGCGAGCAGGTAACCGGCCTGGTGTGGTTGGCTATTGGCGCGTTGCTTTCGGTATTTCTCGAGGTCATTTATCTCACCGCCCGCATCCCGCTATCCAATGGGGCGAGCGTAGCCTTTCCCATTACGATTGTGATCGCGTGGTGGTTCAACTCCGTGCTTACCCGCACCGCCCGCTTGTGGAGCCGCACGCCGGTAGTCAGCGCCATCCCGCTCATCGTATGGTGCTTAGGATTTTTCGCCTTCATGTTGATGGTGCCAATGACTGGAGACATGCTCTTGGCCAATAATATTCTCAGTCTGCTCCTGCTTTTGGCGGGGATAGGCGGCGGCGTTTGGCCATTTTTTAAGCAGAAGTGACATACTATTAATCACCCCAAATCCTAGACATCAGGAAGTTTCAAGGAATCTCCATGACTTATACAATCGCACAGCCTTGCGTTGACGTAATGGACCGCGGCTGCGTTGAGGAATGCCCTGTTGATTGCATCTATGAGGGCAAGCGCATGCTCTACATCCACCCGGATGAGTGCGTGGACTGCGGCGCCTGCGAGCCGGCTTGCCCGGTCGAGGCCATCTTCTACGAGGATGACGTTCCCGATGAGTGGCTGGACTACAACGACGCCAACGCAGCCTTCTTCGATGACTTGGGCTCCCCAGGCGGAGCGGCGGCCCTTGGGCCACAGGACTTTGACGTCCCGATGATTGCCGCGCTTCCACCACAGAATCAGGAGTAAGACATGGCACGCACACCGCTAGGAAAGACGCTTCCAGACTTCCCCTGGGATTCGCTGGCCGGCGCCAAGAAGAAGGCCCAGGCCCATCCAGGTGGAATCGTTGACCTCTCGGTGGGCAACCCCGTTGACCCAGTAGCCCCAGGCGTGCAGCTTGCGTTGACCGCAGCCGCGCAGGCCTCCGGCTACCCGCAGACCGCCGGCACCCCGGAGCTGCGCGAGGCCATCGCCGCCGCGCTGACCCGCCGCTACAATATGCAGGTCGATCGCGTACTGCCGGTGGTTGGTACCAAGGAAGCCATCGCCTGGCTGCCCACACTTTTGGGCATGCGCGGCGAGACCGTCGCCTTCCCCTCGGTGGCTTATCCCACCTACGAGGTGGGCGCGCTGCTTGCCGGAGCGACTCCGCTGCGCGCGGATTCTGATTTCCAAGACGCCTCTTTAGTCTTTTTGAACTCGCCTTCCAATCCCACGGGCCGTGTGCTCGGGGTGGAGGAGCTGCGTCGCATCGTGGCGTGGGCGCGCGAGACCGGCGCCATCATCGCCTCCGATGAGTGCTATATGAGCTTGGCCTGGAATGACGATAATCCGCCGGTGTCCATCCTCGATCCGCGCGTGACCGATGGAGATAACACCGGGCTGATTGCCATGCATTCGCTATCCAAGACCGCGAATATGGCTTCCTACCGCGCCGGCTTCTTCGCGGGCGATAACGACCTCATCGACGAGCTGCTACTGCTGCGCAAGCACGCCGGCCTCATCGTTCCAGGGCCCATTCAGGCCGCCATGGTCGCCGCGCTTAACGACGACGACACCGAGACGCTTCAGCGCAACCGCTACGCCTCCCGTCGCGCGGTGCTCATGCACGCGCTTGTCGACGCCGGCTTTACCATCGACCACTCCGATGCCGGCATGTACCTCTGGGCCACTCGCGGAGAGAACTGCCGGGAGACCATCGACTGGCTTGCCGATCGGGGCATCCTCGCCGCCCCCGGTGACTTCTATGGCCCAGCAGGCGAAAAGCACGTGCGCATTGGTCTCAACGGCACCGATGAACGCATCGATGCTGCAGTAGACCGCCTCGCCGGTGCCTAATTCCGGCAGGCCTCCCGCCCGCGAGGGCATTTCGCCGCGCAAAACGGTTCTGCGCGGCCGCGTGCCCGAGGAAGGGGAGTACTTCGCTGCCCGTGCCGGCGATTCTCCCTATCCGCCTGGGGCTTTGCTGCCGGCTGGGGCCGAGCTGCCGCGTCCCGTGCCCGCCTGGTATCACCCCACTGTGCCTGCCGAGCGCCCCATTCCTTTCGACTACTCAGTCATCTACGCCGACCGCGACCTCATCGTGGCCGATAAGCCGCACTTTCTGCCCACGACCACCAATGGCCGATTACAACGCGAAACTCTGCAAACCCGGCTGCGCGTGGACTTCGGTGAAGACGATATTGTGCCTCTCCATCGTCTAGACCGTCTGACCGCCGGCCTTGTGCTTTGTTCTCGCAATCCCGCCACTCGCGCCGCTTACCAGCGCATCTTTGGGGAGGGGAGTGCGGTGAAGAGGTATCGGGGCGTCGTCAAGCGGCCGCTTTATGTGGACCGGGAAATCACCCTGCACATGCACAAGCCCCGCGGCTCGCGCCAGGTGCTCGTTGCTTCCGATGGCACACCCACCTCTACGTATGTGCGCGCCGCCGGCCGAGAGGTGACCATGTGGCCGCGCACCGGCCATACGCACCAACTGCGCGTGCTACTCAATCATCTGGGGCACCCGCTTCTCGGGGACGACACGTATCCCGCCCCGCGCAAGCTCGACCTGTATGATTTTCGCGCCCCGCTCGCCCTACTCCATGAGGCTATCTCTTTTATAGATCCTCTATCACAATCCGAGCGTCAATTTTTCAGTTCGCAGGACTTAAGAACTACAATCGAGTAGTTATTAAATCACTGGCTAGAAAGGCGGCCCATGGCAGACCTCAGCGTCGCGCGCTTTGTGTCCAATTTTGGGCAGTTTCTCAAATTCGGCATTGTTGGCGGCTCCGGTACCGCGGTTAATCTCTTTGTGGTCTATTTGTGCAGAAAGATTACTTGGTGGTCTGGCGGCATCGAGGCGGATGATCCCTTCATCAATCTCTTCGGCTCTGTTTTCCATATCCGTTGGTACCATGTGTTTTTGACCATTGCGTTCTTGGTCGCCAACACTTGGAACTACCAGCTGAATCGCATGTGGACTTTCCGATCGGTGGCGAAGGTGTCTTGGCTGCGCGGTTTCTTCCCATTCCTTCTCGCTGGAATTGGAGCTTTTATCGTAAGTCAAGTTGTGGCGACACTGTTAATGAATCCGACTTCGCCGCTGCACTTGCCCACAGACATTCTGGATGATTCGACCGGTTTGCGTACAAAGGTGTACTGGGCATCAGCCATTTCTATTATTGTCGCTATGCCGATTAACTTTATCTTGAACAAGCTGTGGACCTTCCGCTCGCAGCCGAAGACGCCTCAACTTGTCGAGGAAACCGAGCCGGCCTAGCTAGGTCCCGTGTTCATTTTCATCCCCGCCGCCCTTCGCGCTCACCAGCGCAGGTTGGCGGGGATTTTTCTTTCTCCCAGTGAGCGCGAAGGGGACAGTACCTCCCGTCGCGCTCACGGGGAACGAAATCAGAGAAACCCCGCCGTCCGCGGTGAGCGCGAAGGGCAGGTTGAAGTGCCGGAGTGAAACTAGTCTTCTAACTCGGCATCGAGGCGAGCTTGGTCGCGGCGGTGCTGGCGGCGACGAATGAAGGGGGTCAGGGCGAGCACGGTAATGGCGCCGACTGCGGTACCGATGAGGTAGGAGACGGGGTCGTGGCCGTCGGCTGGCGCATAGGCGTTATAGGCAATGCCGGCGAACATGACTATAAGAGGGATGAGGTAGACAGCGATAGCCGTCCAATTGCGGCTAACAATTGGGGTGGCCACGCGCTGGCGCATCCAAGCAGAACCGATGGAGTTGCCCACGATGGACGGCACGAGCGCGAGAAAGCACAGCATGGACATTTGGCCAGGAAGGACCCAGGCGAGAACTGCGGCGACGACGAGTTCGAGGAACGGGATTGGGGTCATTCCGATTGCGCAGGCCTTGTAAAGAGTGTCGCGTTCGAATTCATCGCGAGTCGCGCGATCGATTTCCTTGAGGGAGTAATTGGCGATGGCGTTAATCATGTTGTTCAGCTCCAAAAATTTCTTCGACGGTTTTTCCTAGTTCGTGGCAAATATCCAGTGCGAGGTGCACGGAGGGCGAGTAGTTGCCGCGTTCGATATTGGCGATGGTTTGGCGGGAGACGCCAACTCTTCTGGCGAGTTCAGCTTGTGATAATTCGAGCCAGCGGCGCCATTTGCGGACCATGTTGGGGTGCTCGGCCACCTGTTCTCCTTTACGGGCTGTCGTTCTTGCATTACCGAGTGTAAAGGAAATTTGTCACCAAGGCAAGGTTTATACGCACAGATGTCACCGCCAATAGGGCACAGTGGCTGAGGTAGGGAGCTGCGGACTACCGCCTTTTAGCACTTCCAACGTGGCCTTGACGAGCAAAACGGCTTGGCTGAGGTGGTGGATGATGTCATCGGCAGTAAAACGCAAAACGGTATAATCGTGAGCTACAGCCGCGTTCTGCTTGGTACGGTCAGCTTGAAAGGCCACACTGTGCTTGTGGTATTCCCAGCCGTCAACTTCGACCAGCAGCTTGCCAATTTTCAGGTCAAAGCGATAGCCGGCGATGAGAACATTGTGCTTGGGGAAGATACCTTCTGCGCGCAGCTGCCTGCTTAGCGTGCGTTCCGGTGAGCTATCCGCGCCTATAGCAGCGTGTCGTATCGTCTCTTTAAGAGGCTTCGGAACGCGCCTCATTCGCCGACGGTCCTCTTCGAGGCGGCCGGGCCCGTGCTTTCCGCGGTAGTGCTCTTCCAATAGCGGTCTGCACGCACGCGAAATTTTGCGCGCAGCCCATAGCGGTTGCACCACCGGTAGGCCGTTGACCTTGTGTGTGGCCCGGAGGCGCGAGTGCGAAACGCGGAAGCATTTTCCCTTCAACGTGCGGGGTCCCTCTGCTTCCAACGGAAATGTTATTGGCCGGCCCAGATAGATCTCCTGCGCGGTCTTTCCAGTGAAATGGATGCGGCTGAGCCCGTGCGCCAAGGCCCGCGCTACTGCCAGGGGCGTCCACGTATCGGTATAAATCCCCCGATGTACGCGGTACAGCTTGCCCTCACGCACCTTGCGGCGAATCGCCTCTTTGCTCAAACCTTGCTCGCGTAGTTCCGCGGTTGTCCATTCCCCCATGGGAATAAACGTAAACAGCCGCAGTGCGTGATGGCTACGCTTCTCGCTGCAGCCTGTGGATAACTCAGGGACGGGGCTCGATTTTCCGCCGCGTGGCCTGGATCGCTGTGGATAACCGCCCCTCGCGCTCACCGGCAGCCACCCTTTGGCAGAGATCCGTGTTCACGGTGAGCGCGACGGGAGCGGTAGAAAAGGCCGTCGCCCTTTGCACTCACCGGCAGCGCTTTCCGACGCCTCCATCCGCTCCCCGTGAGCGCGGCGGGCGGAGCATCGGGCAACTCACCCCCTCGCGCTCACTGGGGGACGAAAAGAGGAGCCCCTCCGCGTGCCGGTGAGCGTGAAGGGCATAGAGAGGCGGGGAGAGGAGGGGAG